>NZ_QTPY01000018.1:0-155306 GCF_003857765.1 Burkholderia sp. Bp9016 | reverse complement strand
AGGTGATCGTCGCGATCAACAAGGATCCGGAGGCGCCGATCTTCAGCGTGGCCGATTACGGTCTCGTCGGCGATCTGTTCGCGCTCGTGCCGGAACTCGTGACCGAGCTCGGCTGAAGCAGTGTGATGCTTCAGCGGTAAGCAGCAAGATGAGGGGCGCGATGAGCGCCCCTTTTTTCATGCTCCGAGCGAAGAAGGGGAGGTTCCCGGTACGAAGATCGCGTTCGGGCGATGCTGCGCAGAACATGTATTCATGCCGGCGACGGACTCGAAGCAGAGGGCGCCGGGAGCGGGCTCGCGTTGGCGGACATCCCGTTCAGATCCGGCTGTCCGTTCGTCGAAACGAAAAAGGCGCCCGCGCGGCGCCTTTCCTTTCGATGCCGGCCGGCCCGCATGGCGGCGGGCCGTCTGGACTTACGCGTATGCCGGACGCGTCTGCCCGGCCACGTCCTTCAGGTAGCGATGTACCGACAAGTCGTCGGCCTGGATTGCCGGCTTCTTGCCCGAGATCAGGTCGGCCAGCAACTGGCCCGAGCCACACGACATCGTCCAGCCGAGCGTGCCATGGCCGGTGTTCAGGAACAGGTTCGATACCGGCGTGCGGCCGACGATCGGCGTGCCGTCCGGCGTCATCGGGCGCAGGCCCGTCCAGAACGTCGCGTTCGACGTATCGCCGCCGCCCGGGAACAGGTCGTTCACGCACATTTCTAGCGTTTCGCGACGCGCTGCGCGCAGGCTCTTGTCGAAGCCGACGATTTCCGCCATGCCGCCGACGCGGATGCGCTGGTCGAAACGCGTGATCGCGATCTTGTAGGTTTCGTCGAGCACCGTCGACACGGGGGCAGCCGCTTCGTTGACGATCGGCGCGGTGATCGAATAGCCCTTGAGCGGATAGACCGGAATCTTCATCAGGTTCGAGATGAAGCTGGTCGAGTACGAGCCGAGCGCGACGACGTACGCATCCGCGCGTATCGTCTCGCTGCCGCACTGCACGCCGGCGATCTTGCCGCCGGCAATCGCGAGTGCGTCGATCGGCGTGTTGTAGCGGAACTTGACACCGAGCGATTCGGCGAGCGCCGCGAGGCGCGTCGTGAACAGCTGGCAGTCGCCCGTTTCGTCGCCCGGCAGGCGCAGGCCGCCCGTCAGCTTGTGCGACACGGCGGCGAGAGCCGGTTCGGCGTTCTTCAGTTCGGCCGGCGACAGCAGTTCGAACGGCACGTTCGCTTCCTGCAGCACCGCGATGTCCTTCGCCGCGCCGTCGAGTTGCTGCTGCGTGCGGAACAACTGCAGCGTGCCGCCCGTGCGACCTTCGTACTGGATGCCGGTGTCGGCGCGCAGCGCCTGCAGGCAATCGCGGCTGTATTCGGCGAGGCGGACCATGCGGCCCTTGTTGACCGCATAGCGCTCGGCCGTGCAGTTGCGCAGCATCTGCCACATCCACTGCAACTGGAAGCGCGTGCCGTCGAGGCGGATCGCGAGCGGAGCATGCTTCTCGAACATCCACTTGACGGCCTTCAGCGGCACGCCGGGAGCGGCCCACGGCGCGGCATAGCCGGGCGAGATCTGGCCCGCGTTCGCGAAGCTCGTCTCGAGCGCGGGGCCGGCCTCCCGGTCGATCACCGTGACTTCATGACCGGCGCGCGCGAGGTAATACGCGCTTGCCACGCCCACCACACCGCTGCCCAGAATGACGACTCGCATAGCTGCTCCAGATGGAAGGGATCAGGTCGAGGCCGGGCGCACCCGCGGCTCCGTGTAACCTCTAGCTGATCTAGTTTTTTGAGCTATGGTATTGTCGAATGTGTAGGTTTTGTTATCGTATTTTTCAGGTTTTCAGAAGAAACAAATGAGAACGCAACGCCAGCCAGTACGCTCCCTCGACAAGCTCGACCGGCGCATCCTGAAACTGCTTCAGGAAGACGGCCGGATGGCGATGAAGGACCTCGCGGAACAGGTCGGACTGACCGTGACGCCGTGCATCGAACGCGTGCGGCGCATGGAGCGGGACGGCGTCATCACCGGCTATCACGCGCGCGTCGATCCGGGCCAGCTCGGCGCGGCGCTGCTGGTATTCGTCGAGATCACGCTCGGCCACAAGGGTGGCAACATGTTCGAGCAGTTTCGCCGCGAAGTGATGAAGATCGACGAGGTGCTCGAGTGCCATCTCGTGTCGGGCGATTTCGACTACCTGATCAAGGCGCGGATCGGCGAGATGGCCGACTATCGCAAGCTGCTCGGCGACATCCTGCTGCAATTGCCCGGCGCGGTACAGTCGAAGAGCTATGTCGTGATGGAGGAAATCAAGGAGACGCTGACGATTTCAGTCGGCGAATGACCGCTGCGGCGGCCCGGCTTCGGACTGCCTGTCGGTCCACATATCGCGCCCTTGGCACGCTGCACCCAATACTGTATAAATATACAGTATTGGGTGCAGGCGAATGGGTGAGCGCATGGACGGTCTGTCCGACAACGAATTTCCGATAGCACCGCCCGCGCCCCGCAAGGGGCGTGGTGCGGTCGACAACCTGCAGGGCCGTTACGAAACGACCCTGCGCGAAACGGTGGACGACGGCTGGATGCACGAATCGGACGATGCCGATCTGGCCGCGCCGCTGCGCACGCAGGTGTTCGAGGAGCGCGCCAAGAGCATCCTGACGCACAACCAGTCGCCAGACATTCCGTTCAGCGTGTCGCTCAATCCGTATCGCGGCTGCGAGCACGGTTGCATCTACTGCTTCGCGCGGCCTACGCACAGTTATCTCGGTTTATCGCCGGGGCTCGATTTCGAGAGCCGCATCTATGCGAAGGTCAACGCGGCCGAACTGCTCGAACGCGAGATTTCGCGTAAGCGCTACGTGCCCGAACCCATCGCGCTCGGCGTGAACACAGATGCATACCAGCCGGTCGAGCGCGAACTGCGCATCACGCGCAGCGTGATCCAGGTGATGCACGATCACGGGCTGCCATTCGCAGCGATCACGAAGTCGTCGCTGATCGAGCGCGATCTCGATCTGCTCGCGCCGATGGCCGCGCGCGGACAGGTGATGGCTGCGGTCACTATCACCACGCTCGACGCCGATCTCGCGCGCACGCTGGAGCCGCGAGCGGCGACCCCGGCGCGCCGCTTGCGTACGATCCGCGCGCTGCGCGACGCGGGCGTGCCGGTGGGCGTGAGCATTGCACCGATGATCCCGTTCGTCACCGAGCCCGACCTGGAGCGCGTGCTCGAGGCCTGCGCGGATGCCGGTGCGACGCATGCGAGCTACATCATCCTGCGGCTGCCGTGGGAGGTAGCGCCGCTGTTCAAGAACTGGCTGTCCGCGCATTTCCCCGATCGTGCGGAACGCGTCATGAACCGCGTGCGCGACATGCGCGGCGGGAAGGACTACGACTCGGATTTCTCGAAGCGGATGAAGGGGGAAGGGATCTGGGCCGACCTGTTGCGGCAGCGCTTCCGTCAGGCCGTCAAGCGGCTCGGGTTGAATGAACGCACGAACGGCATCCTGGATCTGTCGCAGTTTCGCGGCGCACCGGCGGGCAAGGCGCCCGCGCAGCGCATCGTTGCGGGCGCAACAGGTGCGAAGGTGCGTGACGACGCGCAGTTGAGCCTGTTCTGACCCGCGCGTCGGCGCTTATTGCGAAATCTGCTTTGCTGCTTCGACTTGCGATTCGAAATACGTCTGGAACGACAGCGCGAGCGCGGTCATCAGCAGGAACGCACCGATCAGCAGCGAGAAGATCACGATGAAGATCACTGTCCAGCCGGATCGGCTGTGCTTGCCGGTGTCGGCATTGAATTGCGCATCCCATTTTTCGTCGGGGCGCAGCCCGTAGACGAGCGCGGCGAGGAACGCGGCCAGCAGCGAGATCGCGCCGGGCACCGCGAGCCACCAGCCGAGGCCGGCGCTGCGCTGTGTGGCGGCGAGCAGCAGGAAGCCGGGGATGCCGACGATCGTCGCGAGCAGGTGCGCCCAGCCGTACACGTCGCGAAAGCCATACAGGTAGAAGCGATGCGCGCCGAGCGATCCGAACAGGAAGGCGAGGGCGGCGGTAAGCGTCTTGGAGCGGAAGCGGCGGGACGGTGCGGTGCTGCTGGACATGGGTGGCGGCGGATGATCGTTGCATGGGCGGCCCGACAGGCCGGCGCGGGCGCACGGCCCGGCACGCATTCTACGATGCCCGGTCGGACCCGGTCACCCCTCGCCTGCGTCAAGGTGACGCATAGGTGACGCGGTAGATGGCGCCCGCGTAATCGTCGCTGACGAGCAGCGAGCCGTCCGGTAGCGGCAGCACGTCGGCGGGGCGGCCCCACACCGTACCGTTCGCACGCAGCCAGCCCGTGATGAATGGCGTCTGGCTTGCGTGACTGCCATCCGCCGACACGACGGCGCGCATTACGCGGTAGCCGACTTTCGTGCTGCGATTCCACGAGCCGTGCTCGGCAATGAATACGTTATTGCGATACGACGCCGGAAACATCGGTCCCGTATAGAAACGCATGCCCAGTGCCGCGACGTGCGCGCCAAGTTTCAGGACGGGCTGCACATATCGGCGGCACACGTCGGGGCTGCCGAATTCGGGGTCGGGCGTGTCGCCGCCGTGGCAGTAAGGGAAACCGAAGTCGAGGCCCGCGCGCGGTGCGCGGTTCAGCTTGTCGTCGGGTGCGTCGTCGCCCATCATGTCGCGCCCGTTGTCGGTGAACCACAGCTCGCCGGAGTCGGGGTGCCACGCGAAGCCGACCGTATTGCGCACACCACGGGCAAATACCTCGCGCCCGCTGCCGTCGGCGTTCATCCGTGCGATGATCGCGTACCGGCTGCGGTCGACGAGACATACGTTGCACGGTGCGCCGGTCGGCACATAAAGCTTGCCGTCGGGGCCGAACGCGATGAATTTCCAGCCGTGGTGATGTTCGGTCGGCAGCGCGTCCGTCACGACCACCGGCGCGGGCGGCTTCGATAGCCGGTCGTCGATGTGGTCGAGGCGCAGGATGCGCGATACGGCCGATATATAGAGCGCACCGTCGCGATACGCGACACCGACGGGCATGTCGAGCCCCGACGCGATCACGTAGTGGGCGCCGATCCGGCCCTCGTGCATCACGAGCGCGTGCACGCGGCCTTCCCGTGTGCCGACATACAGGATACCGCGGGGCGACCACGCCATTTCGCGCGCAGTCGGCACGGCGTCGGTCAGCACGTCCACGTGAAAGCCGGGTGGCATGACGAGTTCGCCCACCGGCAGTGCGGCGCAAGCCGCAGCGGACGCGAGACAGGTGGCGAGACCGGCCAGCAAGCCCGTGAGGCGGTGCTGCGCGCGGTGCTTCGACGTTGCGCGAAATAGCGGCATGGCTGTGGGCGGCGTCTGAACACGACGATTGTATGCCCGGTGACTGAGGCATCCGCGGAATTTTTGCGCGTAAGTGTTTGTTGTGGCTTCAGTTTCCGGCTATAATCGCACGTTTCAGTAGTTTCGAACCCGGTTTCCCCGAAGGATTTCATATGGTTATCATCCGTCTGGCTCGCGGCGGCTCGAAGAAGCGCCCGTTCTACAACATCGTTGCTACCGATTCGCGTAACCGTCGTGACGGCCGCTTCATCGAGCGCGTCGGTTTCTACAACCCGGTTGCTACGAAGGGCGAAGCGCTGCGTATCGCTCAGGACCGTCTGACGTACTGGCAAGGCGTTGGCGCACAACTGTCGCCGACCGTCCAGCGTCTCGTGAAGGAAGCGCAAAAGGCGCAACCGGCTGCCTAACATGGCGCGGTGTGCCGGTCGTGCCGGCTGCAAGGAGCATTGATGTCCGGTCACGATTCCGGTAACACGAAGCGCGGGCGAGCGTCGTTTGGCGCATTCGTCCGCAAGCCGGTCGCACGCGACGTTGTCGCGGACGCCGGTACGGCTGCCGAGCAGGGCAGCCTCGAGGCGGTGCAAGCCTGGCCCGACGATGCTGTCGAGGTCGGGGCGGTGGTCGACGCCTATGGCCTGAAGGGTTGGGTCAAGGTGGCGACGCATGCCGACGCCGGTCGCGGCGGCGATGCGCTGCTAAATGCACGCCGCTGGTGGCTGGAACGGGGTGGGGAGCGGTTGTCCGCCCGCATCCTGCAGTCGAAGACGCACGGCGACACGGTCGTAGCGCAATCCGCGGGTGTCAGCGACCGCGATGCCGCACTGGCTTTGCGCGGCTTTCGCGTGTTCGTGCGCCGGGAGGATTTCCCGGCATTGGCCGCGGACGAATTCTATTGGGTCGACCTGATCGGTCTCGAGGTCGTCAACGAGCAATCGGTGGCGCTCGGGACAGTGAGCGGGATGATCGACAACGGCGTGCATTCGATCATGCGCGTCGAATATCCGGCGATCGGCAAAGACGGTCAGCCGGACACCGCCGAACGGCTGATTCCGTTCGTCGGTGTATACGTCAAAACGGTGGATCAGGCGGCACGTCGCATCGTCGTCGACTGGGAAGCCGATTACTAAATGAACCAGGCTACGGAGAGCGCGGTGCAGTTCGATGTCATCACGCTCTTTCCCGAAATGTTCCGCGCGCTGACCGACTGGGGGATCACCAGCCGGGCCGTGAAGCAGGAGCGCTTCGGGCTGCGCACCTGGAACCCGCGTGATTTCACGACGGATAACTACCGCACGGTCGATGATCGTCCGTACGGTGGCGGCCCGGGCATGGTGATGCTGGCCAAGCCGCTCGAAGCTGCGATCGGTGCTGCGAAGGCAGCGCAGGCGGAGCAGGGTGTCGCGAGCACGCGTGTGGTGATGATGTCGCCGCAAGGCGCGCCTTTCACGCACGAACGCGCGATGCGAATGGCGCAGGAGCCGGGCGTCGTCGTGCTGTGCGGTCGCTACGAAGCGATCGACCAGCGTCTGCTTGACCGTTGCGTCGACGAGGAAATCAGCCTCGGCGATTTCGTTCTGTCCGGTGGCGAACTCCCGGCGATGGCGATGATGGATGCCGTCGTGCGCTTGCTGCCCGGTGTGCTGAACGACTCGCAGTCGGCCGTGCAGGACAGCTTCGCCGACGGGCTGCTCGATTGTCCGCATTACACGCGCCCCGAGGAATACGAGGGGATGCGCGTGCCGGACGTGCTGCTCGGCGGGCATCACGCCGAGATCGAGCGGTGGCGACGGCAGGAAGCCTTGAAGAATACGTTGCAGAAGCGGCCGGATCTGATCGACCGGGCGCGTCGCGACAAATTGCTGAGCCGTGCCGACGAGGCATGGCTTGCGAACCTCGCACGCGAAGCGAAGAACGCCTCTTGAGGCGGCGTCGCAGGCGGGAAATGGCGGTGCCGTGCATGCGTGCGCGGTGCCTGATGTAAATCCATCCTCTATCGGGGCCAAGCCTGGGAGCAGGCGGGTGCAAACGCCGACATGATGGCTTTAGGAGTCAGTGATGAATCTGATTGCAAAACTTGAGCAGGAAGAGATCGAGCGCGCGCTCGCCGGCAAGACGATCCCCGAATTCGCCCCGGGCGACACGGTGATCGTGAACGTGAACGTGGTTGAAGGTAACCGCAAGCGCGTTCAGGCATACGAAGGCGTCGTGATCGCGATTCGCAACCGTGGCCTGAACTCGAACTTCATCGTCCGCAAGATTTCGTCGGGCGAAGGTGTCGAGCGTACGTTCCAGACCTACTCGCCGCTGCTGGCGAGTATCGTCGTGAAGCGTCGCGGCGATGTGCGTCGTGCGAAGCTGTACTACCTGCGCGAGCGTTCGGGCAAGTCGGCTCGAATCAAGGAAAAGCTGGTGTCGAAGGATCGCACCGCAGCAGCTTCCCAAGAGTAAGAGCTGTAAGGAAAAAGCACCCACCCGGGTGCTTTTTTCATTCTGGCGCGACAATATGCTCGATACGACACGAACGCGAGAGTTCCATTGAATCGTCGCCCCATCATTGATCCCGAGGTCCTGCCGGTCGAAGGCACCGGCGCGGGCCTGCCCTCCATCGATTCCCGTTTGCTGATGCCGGCCGGCTTGCGCGAGCGTTTCGCGCGCACGCTCGAATGGAGTGTCGAACCCGGCGAAGCGCGGCTGCAGGAGGGTGTCGATCCGCGCAGCGCTGCCGTCCTCGTGCCGCTCGTCGTTCGCGACACCGGCCTCACCGTGCTGCTCACGCAGCGCGCGGATCATCTGAACGACCACGCCGGGCAGATCAGTTTCCCTGGCGGTCGTCGAGAACCGTTCGATTGCGACACGACCGCGACGGCGTTGCGCGAGGCGAAGGAGGAAATCGGGCTGGCCGCAGAGCGGGTCGAGATTCTCGGCGCGTTGCCCGACTACCTGACGGGCACCGGCTTTTGCGTGACACCTGTCGTGGGACTCGTGCATCCGCCATTTACCGTGCAGGCCGACACGTTCGAAGTCGCCGAGATTTTCGAGGTGCCGCTCGCGTTCCTGATGAGCCCGGCGAACCATCAGGTCCGCGTGTTCCGCTGGGAAGGCGGCGAACGTCGTTTTTTTGCGATGCCCTATCCGAATGGCAAATCCGACGGGCATTACTTCATCTGGGGCGCAACTGCCGGCATGTTGCGCAATCTGTACCGCTTCTTGGCAGCCGGATGACATCCCGCCGGATCCGGCGCACGCGGCCGTCTGCCGGGCGTTCGCGCCGGCAGCCATGCGCTGCTTACGCTGTGCTATCGTTATGCAAAAAATGACATAACTCCGAAGACGGCGCCACGCATGACTTTCTTTTCGGTTCTCCTCGCTCTCATCATCGAACAGGTCCGCGCGTTGTCGCCGAGCAATCCCGTGTTCGCGCTGTTCCAGTTTCATGCGGAAACCGTCGCGCATGGTCTCGACGCCGGCAAGCAAAAGCATGGCGTTCTCGCGTGGCTCGCGGTCGTGCTACCGTGGGTGCTGGTCGTCGCGCTGATCTATTTCCTGCTTTACAAGGTGAGCTTCGTGCTCGCGTTCATCTGGAACGTCGTCGTCGTGTATTTCACGCTCGGGTTCCGTCAGTTCAGCCACTATTTCACTGACATCCATCTCGCGCTCAACAATGACGACGTGCCGCGCGCGCGCGAAATCCTGCACGAGTGGACGGGCCTCGATACGGTCGACATGCCGGTCGGCGAAATCGTCCGCCACACGCTGATTCATGCGGTCGTCGCATCGCATCGTCATGTGTTCGGTGTGTTCTTCTGGTACGTGCTGCCGATCGGCCCGGCCGGCGCCGTGCTGTACCGCATTTCCGAATATCTTGCGCGCACGTGGTCGACGCCGGGCGACGATCGCACGGCTGCATTCTCGACGTTCGCGCAGCGCGCGTTCTTCGCGATCGACTGGATTCCGTCGCGACTGACGGCGCTCGGCTTCGCGATCGTCGGCAACTTCGAGGATGCGATCTACGCGTGGCGCAACCACACGCGTCAGTGGCCGGACCCGAACGACGGCGTGCTGCTCGCGGCCGGTAGCGGCGCACTCGGCGCGCGCCTGGCCGGGCCGCTCGCGGAACCGTCGAGTCTCGACGCGCTCGCAGTCGGCGATAGCGGCCCGCTGACGGTTGGCGACGATTGCACGCCGCGCACGCTGCAGTCGGCCGTCGGCCTGGTCTGGCGCGCGGTGATCCTGTGGATGATCCTGCTGCTGATGCTGACGCTTGCCGTCTGGGTGTCATGACGCGAGAGGGCAGCGCCCGATGAAATGAAAAGGCCGGCTTGATGCCGGCCTTTTTGCTGTGGGTGCGCTCGGCGCATTCAGTCGTCGAGCGGATCGCGCACCGCGCCGCATTGCCAGCAGGCCGTGAACTGGGCCTCCAGCGCTTCGCCGCACTGGCGACAGCGCCATGGGGCAGCGCCGGCCGACGGGCCATTCGACGCGGCATCGAGAAGGCGCCGCGCCAGCGCATCGTCGCGCTCGTCGGCGAGCCACAGCTCGGGCGCGCACGCGTCGGCGGGCAGGCCGCCGAGTGCGCCGGTCGCGTAGCAGTTATGCAGCTCGCAACCTATGCCGGCCACCTGCAGGACATTGGCCCAATGCTGCGCAGTCGCGAGATCGGGTGCCTTGAAACGCATCGCGGCTCCTGTCGGTGAAGGCCGGTCCAACCGGCCCGCCTTCTGCCCGCCGCGCGATCAGCGGACGATCTGGCTTGCCTCGTGCACGAGCTGAGCGTAGAGCGCATGCCGCGACGGCGCGATGCGGCCATCGGCGACGGCTTCGAGAATCGCGCAGCCGGGCTCGTGCAGATGATGGCAATTATAGAAACGGCAGTCCGCGAGCAGCGGGCGGAATTCCGGGAACGCGCGCTCGAGGCGGCCTTCGGTCAGGTGATAAAGGCCGAATTCCTGGAACCCCGGAGAATCGATCAGCGCACCGCCGCCTTCGAGCGGATAGAGGCGCGTGAACGTCGTCGTGTGGCGACCGCTGTTGAGCGCCGCCGAGATTTCGCGGGTCGCGGCCTCGGCATTGGGCACGAGCAGGTTCACGAGTGTCGACTTGCCCATCCCGGACTGGCCGAGCAGGATCGTCGAATGCCCGGCCAGATGCGGTACCAACTGCGCGCGCGCATCGTCGGGCGAGCCTTTTACCGACAGCTCGAGCACGTCGTAGCCGAGGGCCCGGTAGGGCGCGAGACGTTCGCGGGCGACCGGGAGTGCGGCTTCGACGTCGATCTTGTTCAGTACGACGAGCGGCTTCAGTTCGTTCGCCTCGGCCGCGATCAGCGCGCGGCCGAGCAGGTCTTCGCTGAAATAGGGCTCGGTCGCGAGAACGATCAGCAACTGGTCGAGGTTGGCCGCGAAGAGTTTCGACTTGAACTGGTCCGAGCGGTACAGCAGGTTGCGCCGCTCGCCGATCTCGACGATCACGCCCTGGTCGGCCGATGCCTGTTCGTACACGACGCGGTCGCCGACCGCGATGTCGCTCTTCTTGCCGCGCGGGAAGCACTGCAGCATCGGGCCGTCGTCGTCGGGGGCGACGATGTAGTGGCGGCCATGCGCCGCGATCACGCGGCCTTCGACTCGCGGCGCGTCCGACGCACGCGGGGCCGGCTTGCGGGAGGTCGGCCGGCTCATGCGTGCTGCATCAGGCGGTCGATCCGCTGCGAGGCGGGCGGATGCGAGTAGTAGAAGGCCGTGTAGACGGGGTCGGGCGTCAGTGTCGACGCGTTGTCCTCGTAAAGCTTCACGAGCGCGCTGACGAGATCCTGTGCATCGGTCTGGCTGGCCGCGAACGCGTCGGCCTCGAATTCGTGCCTGCGCGACGTGAGGCTGCTGAACGGCGTCGCGAAGAACAGGAACACGGGAATCGCGAGGAAGAAGAGCACGAGCGCGGCACCTGCGTTGCTGGAGTCGAGCGACGGCGTGACGCCGAGGCCGGTGTAGAACCACGTGCGTTGCGCGAGCCAGCCGAGCAGGGCGAGCAGCACGAGGCTCAGCACGAACGACACCAGCATCCGCTTCATCACGTGACGGCGCTTGAAGTGACCGAGCTCGTGTGCGAGCACGGCTTCGATTTCCTGGCCCGACAGCCGAGCGAGCAGCGTGTCGAAGAACACGATCCGCTTCGATGCGCCGAAGCCCGTGAAGTACGCGTTGCCGTGCGCGGAACGGCGGCTGCCGTCCATCACGAACAGGCCCTTCGCCGCGAAGCCGCAACGCTTCATCAGCGACTCGATGCGCGTGCGCAGCGCGTCGTCCTTCAGTGGTTCGAACTTGTTGAAGATCGGCGCTATGAAGGTCGGGTAGATCAGCAGCACGAGCATCTGGAACGCGACCCAGACGATCCACGTCCACAGCCACCACAGGCTGCCGGCCTGGTTCATCAGCCACAGCACGACGAACAGCAGCGGCAGGCCCAGCACGGCGCCGAGCAGCGTGTTTTTCAGCATGTCGGTGAAGAACAGCCGCCTGGTCATCCGGTTGAAGCCGAAACGCTGTTCGATTCCGAACTGGCGGTAATACTCGAACGGCACGTCGATCACGCTCGTGATCACGAGCACGGCGGCGACGAGCGCGACCTGCTGCCCGTAGCCGCGACCGAACCAGCCGGTGAGCAGCGTGTCGAGCGCGCCTACGCCGCCGAGCAGCGTGAGACCGACCAGCACGGCCGCGCTGACGACGATCTCGAACATCGCGAGCCGGGTGCGCTCGACGGTGTAGTCGGCCGCGCGCTGGTGAGCACTCAGCGGAATGGTGGCGCTGAACTGCGCGGGCACACCGTTGCGGTGCGCGGCGACGAAGCGGATCTGCCGCGACGCGAGCCATAGCTTGGTGACGACCATCGCGAGCACGGCGATCGCAAACAGCAGGGTGAACGAAAAGGGTGACATCGAAGGCGCCAAAGGGTTCTATGCGAGAATTATATGTTCTTGCGGACCGGGCCCGCTTACGCGATGCCGCCCGCCGTCCGCCATTTTCCAGGATGACTCATGACCGATACCGCCGCTTCCGCCAGCCAGCCCGCGCTCGTGCGCAACGAGTTGAACCTCGTCTGGCTCGACATGGAGATGACGGGCCTCGACCCGGATAACGACCGCATCATCGAAATCGCGGTCGTCGTGACCAATTCCACGCTCGACATTGCCGTGGAAGGCCCTGTGTTCGCGATCCACCAGAGCGACGAAACGCTCGCGAAGATGGACGACTGGAACAAGTCGACGCACGGCCGTTCGGGCCTGATCGACCGCGTGCGCGCGTCGACCGTGACCGAGGAGGAAGCCGCCGCGCAGTTGCAGGCGTTCCTCGCGCAGTACGTGTCGCCCGGCAAGTCGCCGATGTGCGGCAACTCGATCTGCCAGGACCGCCGCTTCATGGCGCGCTGGATGCCGGAATTCGAGCGGTTCTTCCACTACCGCAACCTCGACGTCAGCACGCTCAAGGAGTTGTGCCGCCGCTGGCAGCCCGCGATCTACAAGGGTTTCCAGAAGCGCGCGATGCATACGGCGCTGGCGGACATCCTCGAATCGATCGACGAGCTCAAGTACTACCGCCAGCATTTCCTGATTCCGGCCGCATCGGCGGCGCCGGCAGGCGAGTCCGCGCCGGCCGCCTGAGCGGGCCGGCACACGCTCAGCGCGGCGCGCGCTGGGCGTTCTTCGGCCGGAATGCCGCGACCACCGCGGCGTCGGTCTCGATATACGGGCCGCCGATCAGGTCGATGCAATAGGGCACTGCGGCGAAGATGCCGGGCACGGTCGACTTGCCGTCGGCATCGCGCAGCCCTTCGAGCGTTTCCCGGATCGACTTCGGCTGACCGGGCAGGTTGATGATCAGCGCCGCATGGTCGGCCCGGGCCGTTTCGCGGATCACCGCGACCTGCCGCGAGAGGATTGCGGTCGGCACGAAATTCAGGCTGATCTGCCGCATCTGTTCGCCGAATCCCGGCATTTCCTTTGTTGCCACGGCCAGCGTGGCCTCCGGCGTCACGTCGCGGCGCGCGGGGCCGGTGCCGCCCGTCGTCAGCACGAGATCGCAGCCGGCGACGTCGACGAGTTCGGCCAGCGTGGCGGAGATTGTCGGTGCGTCGTCCTGGATCAGCCGGGTTTCGGCGCGCCAGGGCGAGGTCAGCGCGCCGGCAAGCCATTCCTGCAGCGCCGGAATGCCCTTGTCCTCGTAGACGCCGGTGCTCGCGCGGTCGCTGATCGACACGAGGCCGACCACGAGCTCGTCCGGGTGGTTACGCTTCGTCGTCATGGTCGTCTCCGGCATCGTCCGGCGCGTCATCGCCGTCCGCCTCGTCCGTGCCGCTTGCGGTCTTGATCCACTGGAACAGTTCGCGGAAATAGCGCGGCGGCTTGCCTTGCTGCGCTTCCTTGCGTGCGTTGCGGATCAGCGTGCGGCCTTCCTGGATGTCGGCCTCGGGGTGCTGGCGGAGGAATTCGGTCAGCGCGTCGTCGTTCGCGAGCAACTGTTCGCGCGTGCGCTCGATCCAGTGCAGGCGCGCCGTCGCGGCCTTGTTGACGCCGCGCTGTGCGTCGAGCGCGGTGCGCAGCGCGGCCGTCTCGTCGTCGGTCAGCGAGCGCATCACGCGGCCGACGTACTGCAACTGGCGGCGCTTGCCTTCGTGATCGGTGATCCGGCGGGCTTCGCGCACGGCGTCCGCAAGATCTTCGGGCATCGGCATGCGCTTGAGCGCGTCCTTCGGCAGGTCGACCAGTGCCTGGCCGAGCTCCTGCAGCGCGTGCATCTCGCGTTTCAACTGGGATTTGCTGGGGCGATCGTATCCATTGTCGTCGTCTTCGACGGCATGCTCGATCGGCTGGATTCGGGTTTTGCGTGTCATGGGCGGCATTGTATCGCGGCGCGGACCCCCGAAGCTTGTCGGTATCCGGCCCCGGACCTTGCTATGATCGCGGGATACGCAACATTTTGAACACGCGGGCGCCCGCCCGCCACCGGATATCAAGACGATGGCAGCCAATCTCGACGTACAAGCGCGCTATTTCCCGCACACGCAGGACCAACTCAAAGAAATTGCCTCGGACATCCTTCGCCATGCGAAGGCGCTCGGCGCGAGCGACGCCGCGACTGAAATCTCCGAAGGTGACGGCCTGTCGGTGTCGGTGCGCCGCGGCGAGGTCGAGACGATCGAACACAACCGCGACAAGATGGTCGGCGTGACGGTGTTCATCGGCAAGAAGCGCGGCAACGCGAGCACGTCCGATTTTTCGCCGGCCGCGATCAAGGATACCGTCGCCGCCGCATACAACATCGCGCGCTTCACGGCCGAAGACGACGCGGCAGGCCTCGCCGAAGCCGAACTGCTCGAAACCGACCCGCGCGACCTCGATCTCTATCACCCGTGGGCGCTGTCGGCCGACGAGGCCGTCGAGCTCGCCCGCCGCGCGGAAGACGCCGCGTTCGCCGTCAGCCCGCAGATCCGCAACTCGGAAGGCGCGAGCGTGTCGGCGCAGCATTCGCAGTTCGTGCTCGCAACGTCGCGCGGCTTTCTCGCCGGCTACCCGTATTCGCGTCACTACATCGCGTGCGCACCGATCGCGGGCAGCGGCCGCCACATGCAGCGCGACGACTGGTATTCGTCGAAGCGCAGCGCGGTCGATCTCGCCGCACCCGAAGCCGTCGGGCGCTATGCGGCCGAACGCGCGCTCGCGCGGATGGGGGCACGCCGTCTCGACACCCGCAAGGTGCCCGTGCTGTTCGAGGCGCCGCTTGCGGCCGGCCTGCTCGGCGCATTTGTGCAGGCCGTGAGCGGCGGTGCGCTGTACCGCAAGACGTCGTTCCTCGTCGACAGCCTCGGCAAGCCGGTGTTCGCACCGCACGTCCAGGTCGTCGAGGATCCGCACGTGCCGCGCGCAATGGGCAGCGCACCGTTCGACGAGGAAGGCGTGCGCACGCGCGCGCGCAGTGTGGTCAGCGACGGTGTCGTCGAGGGCTACTTCCTGTCGACCTATTCCGCACGTAAGCTCGGCACGCAGACCACCGGCAATGCGGGCGGCTCGCACAACCTCGCGCTGCGCAGCTCGAATACGCAACCGGGCGACGATTTCGACGCGATGCTGAAGAAGCTTGGCACGGGCCTGCTGCTGACCGAACTGATGGGGCAGGGCGTGAACTACGTGACCGGCGACTATTCGCGCGGCGCGGCGGGCTTCTGGGTCGAGAACGGCGTGATCCAGTACCCGGTCGAGGAAATCACCGTCGCGAGCACGCTACAGGAAATGTTCCGGCATATCGTCGCGATCGGAGCGGATTCGATCGTGCGCGGTACAAAGGAAACGGGCTCGGTGCTGATCGAACAGATGACGATCGCCGGCCAGTAAGCCGAGCGGCATCGGCCGCCATGAAAACGAAAAGCCCGATCGGCGCGAGCCGGTCGGGCTTTTTCATTACGCGTCGCGTCGCTTTGCGCGTCAGCCGTGCTTGCGCGCGTAGACGACGAACGCATAGCCGAACGTGTTCGGCGCGGCAGCCTGGTGCGGGTCGCGCGACACTTCGTGCCAGTGCGCGGGATCGGGCGCGGGGAACGACGCGTCGCCGTCGAAATCCGCATCGATCTCGGTGACGACCAGCTTGTCCGCGAGCGCGAGGCCTTCCATATAGAGCTGAGCCCCGCCGATCAGGAATGCTTCGGGCACGCCATCGCGCGCAGCGAGCGCGAGCGCGTCGGCGAGGGACGTGACGGTGTCGCAGCCATCGAAGCGGCGCGCTGCGTCGCGTGTGACGACGATGTTGCGGCGGCCCGGCAGCGGACGGCCGATCGACTCGTGGGTCTTGCGGCCCATCACGATCGGCGCACCCATCGTCATGCGCTTGAAGAACGCGAGGTCCTCGGGAAGTTTCCAGGGCAACTGGTTGTCGCGGCCGATGATGCCGTTGCGGGCACGCGCGACGATCAGGGTCAACGTCGTCATGAGAGTCGGGAAAAGGGGGAATCGCAATGGCGCCGATTCTACCGGAACGGCAAGTTGTGCCGGATGCGGCGCGGGCTGGCAGCGGTGTTCGCGTTCTAGCATGCGCGACGGCGATGCCCCGAACAAAAAGAGTGCCCGCCGGGGGACGGGCACGAAAAAGGTGCGCGTGGTTGCGTCGACGATGCGGGATGCGACTCGGGGTTCGTCCATGACGAAATCAATCGATATGTAATCCTCATCGAATGTCGGGGATGCGAAATCGCATGCGCATCATTGATGCGGCTGGTTTCCTGCGCCTCCTTCCATCGCATGCTGCATGTCACCGGGGCGTGGTGCGGGAATCGGCATCGGCAGCCGGGCGGGCGGTGCGATTTCGTCCCACAGCGTCACCGAGGACTTGTCGGAGGAAAGCGGTTGCGGCGCCGCGACGAACATGATGCCGAATTCGTCTTCCTGTCGTGCGTTCAGCGTGCTTTCGGCAAGCAGCGTCGCATGACCAGGCATCATGCTTTCGCCCGCGTATGCCGGTATGAACGGGCAGGCCGCTGCGAGCGCAATCGCAGCGGGCAGGAAAGAAAGTAAAGGGATTTTTCGCATGGTCGGCGCTCTCCGATCTGTTACTCATTCAGCGAAATGCATGCCATCGCTCGAGGAGCGTTGTCGCATCTGCGACTCGCTCGTGAGCATTGCGAATCACGGTCGAAAACGCCGAAAAATGTTTCAGGCATGAAACGATGGGGCTCGGGAATACTGCGGATTCAATCACCACGCCGCAAGGATGAAAATCGGCGCATGTGTCGATACGGGAAGATGTCACTGCCCGTGTGCTATGTGCAGATGATTGACCTGTATCGACCGCAGAGCGATTCGGCCGCTCGCCCACGTGCGCTGCAATTGGTTTGTCGTATTCGGCGCCTATAACTAAGCTGTCTTGATCAAAAAAATAACTGGACGCGAAACAAGCGCCATCATCCGAGGCATGTCGTTGCCGCGTATGGACATGGCGAATCGAGCCGCTTCGGCTGACCCGATTTGATCCTTTTCGCACGTGATTTCGCGTGCGCGGCAATCGTTAGACGGTTGATGAACGGGGTGTGCATATGCGAGCCGAGCAGCGGCATGTGATCTATTTTTCGCGCGAACCGAACGACGCGTTGCGCGGACATTTCGACGAATGCGGATGGCGTGTCGATCTTGCGGAGACCGCACGCGACGTGCGGCGCGTCGTGCAGCACGGCGTTGCATCTGCCGGCCTGCTCGATTTTTCGCCGGGTTTCAGGCCCGCGGACCTGCGCGAACTCGAAGCGTGTCTGAGCATTCAGCACATCGGCTGGATCGCTGCGACGCTGCGCGGCCAATTGCAGGACGCCACGCTGCGGCACCTGATTCGTGACTATTGCTTCGACTACGTGACGATGCCGTACGAAACCGCGCGAATCGTCGAGACGGTCGGCCATGCGCACGGGATGGTCGCACTGACCGATCCGGTGGCGTCGCCGGTCGGCGCCGGGCGCGCCGAAGGCGAGATGGTCGGCACCTGCGACGCGATGCTCGGGCTGTTCAAGACGATCCGGCGCGTCGCGACGACCGATGCACCGGTATTTATTTCCGGCGAATCGGGCACGGGCAAGGAGCTGACGGCCGTCGCGATTCACGAGCGCTCGTCGCGCGCGCACGCGCCGTTCGTCGCGATCAACTGCGGTGCCATCCCGTCGACCCTGCTGCAGGCCGAACTGTTCGGCTATGAGCGCGGTGCGTTTACGGGGGCGAATCAGCGCAAGATCGGCCGCGTCGAAGCGGCCAATGGCGGCACGCTGTTTCTCGACGAGATCGGCGACCTGCCGCTCGAAAGCCAGGCGAGCCTGCTGCGCTTCCTGCAGGAAGGCAAGATCGAGCGGCTTGGCGCGCACGTATCGGTGCCGGTCGACGTGCGCGTGATCTGCGCGACCCACGTGGACATGGAGGCGGCGCTGCGCGAAGGGCGTTTCCGCGAGGACCTGTTCCACCGCCTGTGTGTGCTGAAGATCGAGGAGCCGCCGCTGCGTGCGCGCGGCAAGGATATCGAGGTGCTGGCGCGCCACATGCTCGAGCGTTTCAAGGGCGATGCGCATCGCCGCCTGCGCGGTTTCTCGCCGGATGCGATCGCCGCGCTGTACGGCTATCCGTGGCCGGGCAACGTGCGCGAGCTGATCAACCGCGTGCGTCGGGCGATCGTGATGTCCGAGGGACGGATGATTACCGCGGCCGATCTCGAGCTGAACGAGTTCGCGATGCTCGCGCCCGTGTCGCTGACGGAGGCGCGGGAGGCGGCCGAACGGCAGGCGATCGAGCAGGCGCTGTTGCGGCATCGCGGCCGTTTCGCCGATGCCGCACGCGAACTCGGCGTGTCGCGCGTCACGCTCTACCGGCTGATGTGCGCGCACGGAATGCGCGATCGCGGCGACACGCTGGCAGGGTTTTCCGCGCCGTTGCCGGAGGTTCCGCGGCACGCTTGCTAAAATTGGCGGGTACGGCCGCCCTCGCGGCCGAAGGAACCCGCATGAAACAGTACCTCGATCTCGTTCGCACCATCCTCGACACCGGCACCTGGCAGGAGAACCGCACGGGCATCCGCACCATCAGCATGCCCGGTGCGATGCTGCGTTTCGACCTTCAGCAAGGTTTCCCGGCCGTGACGACCAAGAAGCTCGCGTTCAAGTCCGCGGTCGGCGAGCTGGTCGGTTTTCTGCGGGCATCGCGCAGCGCGGCCGATTTCCGCGCGCTCGGCTGCAAGGTATGGGACGCGAACGCGAACGACAATGCGCAGTGGCTCGCGAACCCGTATCGCCAGGGCGTCGACGATCTGGGCGACGTGTACGGCGTGCAATGGCGCCAGTGGCCCGGTTACAAGGTGCTCGATGCAGGCGCCGACGCGCAGATCGCCGACGCGACGCGCCGCGGTTTCCGGATCGTCACGCGTTTCGACGAGGACAGTGCACCGAAGGTGCTGCTGTACAAGGCGATCGACCAGTTGCGCCAGTGTCTCGACACGATCATGGAAAACCCGTCCGACCGCCGTATTCTGTTTCATGCATGGAATCCGGCGGTGCTCGATCAGATCGCGCTGCCTGCGTGCCATCTGCTGTACCAGTTCCTGCCGAACGTCGCGAAGCGCGAGATTTCGCTGTGCCTGTACATCCGCAGCAATGACGTCGGGCTCGGCACGCCGTTCAACCTGACCGAAGGGGCCGCACTGCTGGCGCTGGTCGGCCGGCTGACGGGCTACACGCCGCGCTGGTTCACGTATTTCATCGGCGACGCGCACATCTACGAGAATCAGCTCGACATGCTGCAACAGCAGCTCACGCGCGAGCCGTACGAGAGCCCGCGGCTCGAGATCGCCGAGCGCGTGCCGGAGTACGCGAAGACGCGTGTGTATGCGCCTGAATGGCTCGAGCAGATCGAACCGTCCGATTTCTCGCTCGTCGGTTATCGGCACCATGAGCCGCTGACCGCGCCGATGGCGGTCTGACAACCCGCCGGCCCGGGCGGCGCGGAACACGCGAGTCCCGCCCGGCATCAGGATGAAGGCCCGACCGGCATCAGCCGGCCGGGCCTTTTTGCTTTGTCGGACGACGGTCACGGACGGCGGTGTTCCTCGTGACCGCCGGCCGGCGGACTGCCGTGGTGCGGTGCTTCGACGTGCGGTGCCGGCTGCGGCCGCGTTTCCATGTGTGGCGCGGGTATCGACGGTCGCGGCTCGATACGCGGTGCCGGCGGCTGCGGTCGTGGCATGGGATGCACGGCGGGCGCAGGCGGGCGGTACTCGTTCACGCGCGGCGGCGCGACTTCGTGGTGCTGTGTCGGTCGCGCAAATTCGGGGCGCGATTGCAGCGCAGGGGCCGCCCGCTCCGGTCGCGGCTGCGAATGCTGGGCTGGCGCCGCGAAATCGGGGCGCGGCCGCGGTTGCGGAATCTGCGCGGTGGTGTCGAGTCGCGGTTGCGGCAACGCGCGCGGCATCTCCTGGCGCATGCCGGGTTGGGTGCCAGGTGTGTTTTCCGGATGCGGCACCGGCGCCGCGCTGCGCACGGGCGGCAGCGCGTTCTGTCCCGCCGCGTGCAACGCGGTCGGCGGCGTCGGGCGCTGACGTTCCATGGCCGTGTGCGGTTGCATCCAGGCGGCCGCATGCGGGGTGCCGCGTTCGTCCGGACCGCTGCCGGCCGTCGGCGGGTGCGGGACGGGGTTGCCGGGCGCGAATGCCGAATGCGGGGTCTCGCGGCCCGGCGGCTGCGATGCGCCGTCGTT
This sequence comes from Burkholderia sp. Bp9016, assembly GCF_003857765.1. Classification (NCBI taxonomy): domain Bacteria; kingdom Pseudomonadati; phylum Pseudomonadota; class Betaproteobacteria; order Burkholderiales; family Burkholderiaceae; genus Burkholderia; species Burkholderia sp. Bp9016. The sequence goes on along the minus strand of NZ_QTPY01000018.1, from coordinate 134,702 downwards.
TGCAAAGCGTGCTGCATCGGGTGCCGTACCGTTCGCGGGCCGCGCAACGTTCGCCATGACCTTCATCGGCATACCCGGCCGCGCGGCCGGTGCCTGAGCCTGGATGCGGGCCGGCTGGCCTTCGCGCGGCGCGTGAGCCGGCTGCACGACGGGGCCGTGCGGATTCACGAGCTGCACGTTGCGCATCGCCCATGCGCCACCTTTCGGATCGCCCGGCATGTGGACTTGGCGCGCCGTATAGTCGGACGGCACGGTCGTCTTCACGACCGGCGCACCCGCGCCCGGCACGTGCTCGCCATGCCGGGCGAGATGCGCGGCGGCCTGGTCGCGATAGGCCGCCGGGACGGCCGGATTCCGGGTCGCGACGAACGGGTGCTGTCCGATCGCCGCCGGCGGACGGTAGCTGGCGGTGCGCAATGCCCCGGTAAAGCTCTGACGCACCGGCGCGATGCCGGGCGTACCGGGCATCACGTGTGCATTGCGCCATTGCCGCGGATCGACGTGCTGCGAGAAGTGTGCGACAGGCTGGCCGTGCACGAACGCCGACGCCGGCACGGCCGTGATCGCATGCGGCGCGCGGAAGTTCACGTACGTCTTGTTGATGTTGGTGATGTTCGTCACGTTGACGGTCTTGTTCACCGTGACGTTGTTCACCACGATGTTCCGGTTCACGCGATCGTAGTAATGCGGGCTCCAGCCGCCCCAGCCCGGATGCCACGCTTCACCCGGGCCGAGCGCGAACCATGCGCAGCCGGCCGCGGCGACGCCGCCGATCGTCAGCGCGACGCTCCAGTCGGGGCCACCACCACCGCCCACGAACGCGACGAGTGCCGGGGCGTAGACGGGCGGCTGGCTGACGGCCATTGCGCCGGGCACCCACGCCCAACTGTCGTCGACATAGGCCCAGCGTCCGTAGTGATACGGAGCGAAGCCCCACGGGGCGTCGTCGACCCACGTCCAGCCCCACGGCGCCTGCCAGATCCAGTGCCCGTCGTGATAGGGCGCCCAGTCGGCCGGCGTGTCGTTCGGCACCCAGACCGCGCCGTAATTCGGGGTTTCCCGCCATGTGCCGTTCGCGTCGAGATCCTGATAGCCGGGGATGTCGCGCGACACGTAGCGGGCCGACACCGAGCGTTCCTCGGCCGCGTCGCGGCTGGCGGCCCACTGGTCGAGCGGATCGGGGCGGGGCACCGCCGACTGTTGCGCGACCTGCAGGTCGGTGCCGGTGAACACGACCTGCTGCCCGGACGACAGCGGATACCACCCGTTGCTGCCGTAGACGGTCGCCGTGCCGCTGCGCACGGTCACCGTCGTGCTCGTGCCGTTCGGCGCGACGTCGACGCGATAGTCGCCGGGGCCGCCGATGCCGAGCGCGAGGTTGGGCGTGTCGAGTTCATAAGAGGCGCCGGACGGCAACTCGCGCACGTGCGTCGATACCGTGCCGAGGCCGACCTTGAGCTGCGTCGTCGTGTCGTCCAGGTTCAGCACGGACAGGCTCGTCGAGGCGCCAAGCCGCACAGCCGTCGAGCCGATGTGCAGTTCCGAGCGCGCGTCGGCGTCGTTCCACAATTGATCGCCAGTGGTCAGCGGTCGGTTCACGGCGGCGTACGACCACGTATCGGTGCCTGCGGGCTCCGTCGTCACCGCGCCCGACAGGTAGTTGAGTCTGGCGACGCGGCCGGGCGGGTCGCCGCCCGATTGCCGGGGAGCGGCCGCATACGGTGCCGCTGTGGTCGATTGCGCGAATACGGGGGGCACGGTAGCCAGTGCGAGAAATGCGAGCAGGATGCAGCGGGCGGTTCGCTTCAGCTTGAACAGGGAGGCCATGTTGAGCGTCTTGTCGTAGGCGCGGCGCGTCGATTCGTGCCGTCCAGTTCACAATATCCGCTGGGCCTGTTTCAATGCTCGGTGTTTTGTAAGTCGAATGGCTTGCGATGTAACAAAACCTGTCCATCGGGCGCCGTTGTCGTACGGCGCAAGGCGCGTGTCAAACGGACGTAAGCCACTCGTCGAAAATCTGCTGACCGGGCACGGTGACGCGCAGCACGCGCGGTCGCGCGGTGCGCTCGATCCAGCCGTGCGCGCAGAAGCTGTCTAGCAGCGCCGCACCGAGTGCGCCGCCGAGATGTGCGCGGCGCTCGCTCCAGTCGAGACAGCCGCATGCGAAGCGGCGCCGGCGCGCGCGTTGCTGCTCGACGTCGATGCCCCAGCGCGCGAGCGCCTGCGTGCCGAGCTCGGTGGTCGCGATCTCGTCGCCGTTTGCCTGCAGCCAGCCGCGCGCGGTGAGTCCGTCGAAGATCCGGACCGCCAGTTCGCCGGCCATGTGGTCGTAGCAGGTGCGCGCATAGCGCAACTCTGCCGGCACCGTGCGCGATGGCGGCGGTACCGGGCGATGCGGAGCAGCTGCGCGCGCGACGTACGCGAGCGCTTCGAGCGATGCCGCGATGTCGGCCGATGCGAGCCGGTAGTAGCGGTGCCGGCCACGCACGTCGAGCGCGAGCAGGCCGCCGTCGGTCAGGCGGGCGAGGTGCGCGCTCGCGGCGGATGGCGACAGCCCCGCGATCATCGTCAACTCGCCGGCCGGCCGTGCGCTGCCGTCCATCAGCACCCACAGCATCGCGGCGCGCCCCGGATCCGCGATCAGCGCGCCGATGCGGCTCAGGCCCGGAAAGTGGTGGTCGTCTTGATCGGTCATCGTCGTGTCTCGTCTGGCGGGATGACTGCAGTGTAGGCGCTGGACGCATTCGATGTTTCGCGTTCGGGTGAAATGTCGGATGCGGTGGGGCGACACCGGTGCAGCAGCGTCGCGGCGGGCCGGACTGCGGCCGCCGGTCGTGCACGCGTAGAATGGCCGGACACGGCGGCAGTGGGCCGCCGGATGCGACACGATGCAACGATGAAGACGATTTTCTGCCTGTTGGCGGCCGCGCTGGTTTGCGCGGCCTGTGCGCAGGGCGGCGCGGCCGCCGCCGGCGAGCGGGGCGGCAGCCTTGAGATGTACGGGACGATCGATCAGGGAATCACGGTGCGCCGCTGACGCGCGCCGGTTTCCGGCGAGTGTTCCGCGTCAGCGCACGGTTGTGCGTGCGGCGCCCGCGGCGCGGCGCGTATTGCGACGCGTTGCCGCAGTGCAACGTATAATGCGCCGATTGCAGCGCCCCCGCCGCCTGGAGCCAACACGATGTCCCAACCGTCCCCCGTACCGGCCGCCCTCGACCGCACCGAAACCGTATTCCGCTTCCTTGCGGAGCCGTCATCCGTGAATTTCGGCGGCAAGGTGCATGGCGGCGCGCTGATGAAGTGGATCGACGAGGTCGCGTATGCGTGCGCGGCGGTCTGGTCGAGCCGCTATTGCGTGACGGTCAGCGTGGGCAATATCCGCTTCCAGCGTCCGATCCTCGTCGGCAATCTGGTCGAACTGAAGGCGCGTGTTGTCGCGACGGGCCGTACCAGTATGCATATCCACGTGTCCGTGCATGCCGGCGATCCGAAGGGCGGCGTGCTGCGTCAGACGACCGACTGCCTCGTCGTGTTCGTCGCGGTCGACGAGAACGGCAACCCGGTGCCGGTGCCGCCGTTCGTGCCCGAGACCGACGAGCAGAAAGTGCTCGCGAAATATGCGGCCGACGTGCGTGCCGCGCTCGACAAGATTGTCGAGATGAAGCCCGAGGAAGTGGCGAAGGGCACGGTCTGACATCCACGGACGCCGCGCGTTCGCGCCGCGCCCGTCATCGTGTGATTACCGCGATCCGATCATCTGCTCGGGCCGCACCCACGCATCGAATTCCGCCTCGGTCAGGTAACCGAGCGCGAGCGCGGCGGCCTTCAGCGTCGTGCCTTCCTTGTGCGCCTTCTTCGCGATCTGCGCGGCCTTGTCGTAGCCGATGTGCGGGTTGAGCGCCGTCACCAGCATCAACGATTCGTTCAGCAGCAGGTCGATGCGCTCGCGGTTCGGCTCGATGCCCACCGCGCAGTGGTCGTTGAAGCTCTGTGCGCCGTCGGCGAGCAGCCGCACCGATTGCAGCACGTTGTGCGCGATCATCGGCCGGAACACGTTCAGCTCGAAATTGCCGCTTGCGCCGCCGACGTTGACCGCGACGTCGTTGCCGAACACCTGGCAGCACAGCATCGTCACGGCTTCCGATTGCGTCGGATTCACCTTGCCCGGCATGATCGAGCTGCCCGGCTCGTTTTCCGGAATCGACAGTTCGCCAAGCCCGCAGCGCGGCCCGCTCGCGAGCCAGCGGACATCGTTCGCGATCTTCATCAGGCTGGCCGCGACGGTCTTCAGCGCGCCGTGCGCGAACACCAACGCGTCGGCGGCCGCCATCACCTCGAACTTGCTCGGTGCCGTCACGAACGGCAGCTTGGTCAGCCGGCCGATCTCGTCGGCGACGCGCACCGCGAATTCCGGATGCGCGTTCAGCCCGGTGCCGACTGCGGTGCCGCCCAACGCGAGTTCGTACAGGTGCGGCAGCGTCGATTCGAGGTGCCGGATGCCCTGGTCGAGTTGCGCGACGTAGCCGGAGAATTCCTGGCCGAGCGTGAGCGGCGTCGCGTCCTGCAGGTGCGTGCGGCCGATCTTCACGATGTCGGCGAATGCCTTCGACTTCGCATCGAGCGTCGCGCGCAGCGTGCGCAGCGCGGGCAGCAGGTGATTGACGATCGCGTACGCGGCGGCAATGTGCATCGCGGTCGGGAACACGTCGTTCGACGACTGGCCGCGGTTCACGTCGTCGTTCGGGTGCACCTTGCGCGCTTCGCCGCGTTCGCCGCCCATCAGCTCGCTCGCGCGGTTCGCGATCACCTCGTTGAGGTTCATGTTGGTCTGCGTGCCGGAGCCCGTCTGCCATACGGCGAGCGGGAATTCGCGCGGATGCTTGCCCGCGATGATTTCGTCGGCCGTGTCGATGATCGCGTGCGCCTTGTCGTCGGCGAGCACGCCGAGCGACTGGTTTACCGCAGCCGCCGCGCGCTTGACGATCGCGAGCGCGTGGATCAGCTCGGGCGACTGCTTCTCCGTCGAGATCCGGAAATTCTGCAGCGAGCGCTCGGTCTGTGCGCCCCAGAGCCGGTCGGCCGGCACGGCGATCTCGCCGAACGTGTCGCGTTCCATCCGAACTGCTTCGTTCATGATGCACTCCTCTTGGGAAGGGGAAAGGCCGCGCGTCGCGCGGCGTCTGGCGTATCGTGGGGCAGTCGCGTCGCTTGGACGGCGGCGTTCTGGATCTTCAAGGGACAAGCATAGCGCCGGAGGCGATTTTGCGTCGTGTCGCGCTCAGCGTGTCGCTGCGACAAGCGATGCGCTCTTCAGATGGAAGCGCCATGCCATCAGCACGGCGACGCTCGCGAGGCCGGCCGCGAGCCCCCACCACAGGCCGCGGGCGCCGAGGCCCGCGTGGAATGCCAGCCAGTAGCCGGTCGGGAAGCCGATCCCCCAGTAGCCGAAGGTCGCCGCGAGCATCGGGATGCGCGTGTCCTTCAGTCCGCGCAGTGCGCCGGATGCGACGGTCTGCATGCCGTCGACGATCTGGAACACCGCAGCGATGCCGAGCAGCGACGCGGCGAGCGACACCGTGCCGACGTTCGAAGGATCGTCGAGGTGCAGGTACAGGCCGACGATCGCATGCGGTGCGACGATCAGCACGAGACCGGACAGCGACATGAACGCGACGCCGAGGCCGAGCGCGACGAAGCCCGCGTGCCGGGCGGCGACCGGCGCACCGGCGCCGACCCAGTAGCCGACGCGCACGTTGGCGGCCTGGCCGATCGCGAGCGGCACCATGAACGCTACCGATGCGACGTTCAGCGCAATCTGGTGCGCGGCAAGCGAGGTCGCGCCGAGCACGCCGATGGTCAGGCCCGTCGCGAGAAAGAGCGTCGATTCGACCCCGTACGTGATCGCCACCGGCCAGCCGATGCCGATCAGCTCGCCCATCACGGGCAGCTTCGGGCGCGCGGCGGTCACGAAATGGCGGAACCGCTGGCGGCCGTGCAGCAGCCAGATCAGCGCGAGCGCCGTGAGCCAGATCGTGATCGTCGTCGCGACCGCCGAACCGAGGAAGCCCAGCCGCGGCAACCCGAAGGCGCCGTGGATCAGCCCGTAGTTCAGTACGCCGTTGATGCCGACGCCGCCGATCGACACCCACAGCAGGCGCCGCGCGGCGCCGATCGCGGGCAGGAACGCGCGCATCAGCCCGACGCCGATCAGGCTGCCGAGCGCCGCGAAACGCAGGATGCCGGTGTACTCGCCGACGTGATGCGCGAGCAGCGGCGGCTCGTGGAACATCAGCAGGATCGGTTCGGACAGCGACAGCGCGACGATCGCCGGAATCGCGAGCAGCACGGACAGCACGAAGCCGGTCCAGTAGATATGCGGCACCCGGTGTTCGGCCTGCGCGCCGCGCGCATGCGCGACGCTCACGCTCACCGACGACAGTACGCCCTGCAGCACGGTCACGATGACGAAGAAGAAGTTCGCACCGAGGCCGCCGGCCGCGAGCGAATCGGGGCCGAGCGAGCCGAGCAGCACCGTGTCGGTGACGCTCATCGCCATCTGCGAGAGTTGTGCGATCGCAAGCGGAGCGGCGAGGCGCGCGGTATCGGCGGCATGACTGGACAGGGACGGCGGCGCGGCGGCCGTCCGCGTAAGACCGGAATGCGACATGGAATGGGCGCTCGCGCGGGTGCGGACCCGCGCTGTCTGTATTTATTTTGAGAGACAGCTAGCTTACGGCTTTATTGAAACCGTGTCGAACGCGTGCCGATGGCCATGCCGTGGTCAGGGGGAACCGCTATGCGTCGTGGACTGCGATCCGCGTATCGCCGAATAGCACGACCTGACCTGCGCGGATCTTGCAGGTCTTGCGCAGTTCGACCGCGCCGTCGACTTTCACCGCGCCGGACGCGACGAACATCTTCGCGGTGCCGCCGCTATCCGCGAGGCCGGTGATCTTGAGAAGGTTGTGCAGCTCGACGTATTCGCCGGTCAGCGTGAAATCCAGGTTGGGCATGACGAAAGGGGGGCGCAATGCGCGGGAGGAGTCGCCCCGCATCATACGGCACCGCGGGCCGGCACGCGAGCGCGCACGGTCGCGGCCCGCGGTTATTAAGGACTGTGAGCCATTCGTCAGCAAATGAAACGGTGGGTAACAGTCTGAGAGATTCGAGAACCGGCCGTGCCGCCCGCGGGTCTTTCGTCGTACCTGCTGCATGTTGCGGCAGCGGACGCGACGGATCGCATCGATGCGATCCGCGCCAACAACTTCTTGAGGAGGACTGTCATGTCCAAGATTCGTACGATGCTGATCGGTGCCGCGCTGACGGCGTTTGCCACTTCGGCCGCATTCGCGCAGACGGGCGTCGCGACCCAGGGCAGTGCGGGAGCCGGCGTGCAGGCACAGGCGCCGGCCGCAGGTGTCGGCATGCAAGGAGGTGCCGGCGCGAACGCATCGGGCAATGCGGCGGGCGGCGCGACCGACGCGCTCGGTACTGCAGCCGACGGCGCGAAGGATACGGCTGCGTCGTCGGTTCATTCGACCAAGAAGCACGCGAAGCATGCGGCTAAGTCGGCCAAGCACCATGCCGGTATGGCCAAATCGAAGGTGGGCGACGCGGCGGCCGAAGGCGGTGCATCGGCAGGCGTGCAGGGCGGTGCATCGGCCCAGGGCGCCACACAGTAAGCCGTGCCTTGTCGCCGCGCGATGCTCGCCCCGGACGGCGCGTCGCGACGGCGGTGATCCGGCGGCCCGGTTCGCATTGCGCGGCCCGGGCCGTTTTTCATGCGCCGGTGCGGGCCGTCATGGCCGACGCTGTTCCGGCCCCGGTCCGGGCGCACGCCGCGCAGCGGTGGCTGGCGTAAACACGCTGCGCAGCCATCCGGCAAGCCGGGCGAATACGTCGTATGGTTCGTCGACGAAGATCTCGGGCTTCAGGAGCCGCATGTACTCCATGATCTGCTGCGCTTCCTGTTTCTGGAACGAGCCGTGCGAGAGACCGAGCCGCAGCAGCCCGCGCAACTCGCCGAGCTTGTCGCGTGCCGCGCTGCCGACGCTCATCTCGCACGCGAGCTTCGCCTCGTAGATGCGCTGCCGCAGCGACTCCGCGAGCCGCCACGCGGGCGTCTGCATCATCTCCTCGAGTGTCTGGATATCGTGCACCGCGCTCTTGATCTGCGCGGCGAGCGGATCGACGAGCGATACGTCGCTCTGCGCTTCGGCGACGATCGCCTTGGCCCAGTCGCGGCATGCCTTCGCGAGCTCGTCCGGCGTCCACTCGGAGCGCGCCGCGAAACCGAAGCCGAATTCGCCGGCCTGTCGCATCAGGATCGCGACGACGTCCGGGAATTCCTTGTCGAGGGTGCGCTTTGCCCACGCGTACTGGCCGCCCTCGAGCATTCGCTGTACCGCGTGCTCGGTCAGCGGCACCATGTTGTCGAGCAGCTTGGCGCGCAGGAAATCCTCGAACGACGGCGTCGCGAACTGCGGGTCGAGCTTTAGCGATACGCGCACGAACGCATCGTAGTCCTTGCGCAGGGACGCAAGCGTGTCGTCCTTGATGGAAAGGGTGATCTGGCCCATGAATCGTCTCGATGGCGGCCCGCGCGGGTAGGTCGCCGGCATCACGCACCAGGACGGGCGCAGCGTCGACGGACCGGTTCGCGCCGAGGCCGATGGCGGGTCTTCATTCCCTATATCGGCGCGCCGCACGCAAACTTGAGCGCGACCGGCGAAGCGCGCTTACGCCGGCAGCCAGTGCGGCATCACGACTCCTTGCCAGAAGAAGAACACCGCGAGCCCGACCGCGATCGTCAGGAGCGGCCGGCGCGTCGTTGCCGATACGAGCACGGCGGCGAGCGCGCCGACGAGCTGCGGATTGCGCCAGGTCAGTTCGGCCGTGCCGCCGTGCGGCGAGACGACCATCGGCACGATGATCGCGGTCAGCACCGTGACGGGCACGAAGCCGAGTGCGGTCCGCACGAGCGGCGGAAAGGTCAGTCGCTCGCCGAACAGGAACAGCGTCGTCCGGATCGCATAGGTGATGACGGCCATCCCGAGGATCAGCAGCGCGTAGCTCACGATGCGGCCTCCGTGCGCGAACCGGTGCGCGAGCGCGCGTGCAGCAGCGTGAGCGCGACGCCGACCGCGACGCCGGCGGCCACGGCACCGAGCAGCCCGAGCTTGTAAGGCCAGCCCTGCCAGAAGTATGCGAGCGTGCCGGCCGTCGCGGCGGCCGCGAAATAGCGCAGCGTGCCGAGTTGCGGGACGACGATCGCGATGAAGGTCGCCGCCATCGCGAAATCGAGGCCGAGCGACTGGAGGCCCGGGAACGCGGCGCCGAAGCCGATGCCCGCGAGCGTCCAGACCTGCCAGTTCAGGTACATCGCGAGGCCTGAGCCGAAGAAGTAGTACGGGCCGATCGCGCCGGGCGGGAAGTGCCGGTAATGCGCATAGGCGACCGCGAATACCTCGTCGGTCATCAGCGCGCCGAGCATTGCGCGCCAGCGCAGCGGCAGGTGCGCGACGTACGGCGCGAGCGTCGCGCTGTACAGCAGGTGGCGCAGGTTTACGATCAGCGTCGTCGCGAGCACGACGACGAAGCTCGCGCTTCCGGCGATCAGGCCGAGCGCGATGAATTGCGCGGAGCCGGCGAACACGACGAGCGACATCAGCGCGCCGTGCCAGGCGGTGAGCGGGCCGCCGCCGACGAGCGTGCCGAAGATCACGCCGAACGGCGCCGCGCCGATCATCATCGGGATCGTGTCGCGTGCGCCGTCGAGCCATTCGTTCAGCGGACGGCGGGGTGGGGGCGAGGGTACGGGGTTCAATGGGCGCTTCTCCATGAGTCGGAGGATAGCGGGCCGGCGCCGTGGCGGCTTGTATGTTCTTGCGCGCGCCGATGTCGGCGGCGCGACGTGCGGGCACGGTTTCCCGTGCCGGCGCATGCGCGAATTCGTTCGTCAGCGCGCCTGCCAGCGCCCGGGCGGCACGCCGAACATCCGTTTGAAGTGTCGCGTGAAGTGGCTCTGGTCGACGAAGCCGCTTGCCGCCGCGACATCGGCGACGGGTACGCCTGCGCGCAACGGTGCAAGCGCGCGCTGCAACCGCAACTGGTTGCGCCACGCATGCGGCGGCATCCCGGTCGTACGGGTGAACAGGCGTGCTGCATGGAACGACGACAGGCCGACTGCCTGTGCGACATCGTCGAGCGTCACCGTGCACGTGAGATCGGCCGCGAGCCGTTCGCGCATCGCGTCGACGCGCGGTTCGTCTGCCGCGAGCACCGCCGGTTGCAGCCGCGCGTCGGCATGGCGCGCGATCAGTGTCGACAGCGCGTCGAGCAGCGCCGTTTCGGCGGCGAGCGGATCGTACGCGCGCGGCGTGCCGGGTGCGGGATCGTCGGTTGCCACTGGCCCGTGCGCGCCGGATGGCGGCATGGGTTCGCTGCCGGCTTCCATCATCCGGTGCGCGAGCGCGAGGCGCGCCGCGAGATCGGGGTCGCGGATCACGCTGGACGGGAACCAGGGCGCATCCTGCTGGCGACCTGCGATCGCGCTCGCGAGTGCGCGGATATAGTCGACCGGCACGTAGCTGACGCGATAGCACCAGCCCTCGTCGGTCGCGCGCGAGCCCGTGTGCACTTCGCCGGGATTGATCACCGGCACGGTGCCCGTTTCGGCGACATGGCCGCTGCCGCGGCAGGTGTAGCGCTCCGCGCCCTCGAGGATCACCGGAATCGTGTACGCGTCGTGCCAGTGCGGCGCGAACGTATGGTCGCGATAGGTCGCTGTGAGCAGGTCCGCATTCGGCAGCAGCGGCGTGCGCCAGTAGCGTGCGGAATCCGGAAGGCGGGTGGCGGACATGATCGGGCGCGGGAACGGTCGAATCGACAGTGTATCGCTCGCGCGCCTGGCAGGCGCGGGCTTACTTGACCGGGATCGTCGTGCCGGCCGGCATCGGCACTGCGGTGACGGCGTTCTTCGGGCTGCCGCTGACGATGCGGTCGCTGTAGGTCAGGTAGACGAGCGTGTTGCGCTTCTTGTCGACCACGCGCACGACGTGCAGCGTCTTGAAGATGAACGACATGCGCTCGCTGAACACGTCGGTCTGCTGCTTGAGCGGCTCCTTGAAGCTGAGCGGGCCGACCTGCCGGCATGCGATCGACGCTTCGCTTGGATCTTCCGCGACACCGAGCGTGCCCTTGATGCCGCCGGTGCGTGCGCGGGACACGTAGCAGGTCACGCCGCTCACGAGCGGATCGTCGTACGCTTCGACGACCACGCGATCGGAGCCCGTCACGCGGAAATGGGTGTTGACGCTGCCGACTTCCTCCGCGTGCGCGAGCGGGGCGACGGCAAGGGCGGAAAAGAGAAGGGTGAACGGCGTGGCGGAAAGGAGGCTGTGCTTCATCGACGGAACCGGATGCGAATGCGGGACAACGACTCTAGCATGCGCGGCGCTGGCCGACGGGCGCCGAAAAGACAAAAGGCCCGTCGAATGACGGGCCTTTCATTTTCTGGCTCCCCGACCTGGGCTCGAACCAGGGACCTACGGATTAACAGTCCGGCGCTCTACCGACTGAGCTATCGGGGAACAAACAACAACAGCAGAGAAACGAGATTGTATGGAGGGTTCGCTAACCTGTCAACCCTTTTGGGCCGCGGCGTACAAAAAAATTTTCGGCGCCGCTGCGCGATCAGCGCTCGAGCAGGTGCAGCTTCTCTTGCACGTCCTTCCACTCGTCCGCGTCGGCCGGTGCCGGCTTGGTCTTCGTGATCGACGGCCAGCCCTTCGCCAGCTCGGCGTTCAGCTCGGTGAACTGCTGCTGGTCGCCCGGAACGTCTTCTTCGGCATAGATCGCATTGGTCGGGCATTCGGCGACGCACACGGCGCAGTCGATGCACTCGTCCGGATCGATGGCGAGAAAGTTGGGACCTTCACGGAAGCAATCCACCGGGCACACATCCACGCAATCCGTGTATTTGCACTTGATGCAGCCTTCGGTCACAACGTGAGTCATTAAAACGCTCCTGCTTGGCGGTATATATGGGGTGGCGTTTGCGCCAAAAGCGGCATTGTAACTGAAGCGCAAAACCCGCATGACGTGGTCGGCTTTCCGGCTTATATCGTTTCGTGATTAGTTTATGGCGTCGGCGGCGAGCGGCGGCAGGATGTGTCGGCCCGACGGGGCGGCCGGGGTTTCACGATGGTCGGGCACGCATTCGGGTAACATGGCCGACAGACCGGGCGGCGCGCGGTGCGCCGGGGCCCGATCACGATATTTGCGGTACCGCAATCATGATCATCACTTCGCTGCTCGACACGGATCTCTACAAGTTCACGATGATGCAGGTCGTCCTGCATCACTTTCCTGCCGCAAACGTCGAATACCGGTTTCGGTGCCGCACGCCCGGCGTCGATCTCGTGCCGTATATCGACGAGATCCGCGACGAGGTGCGCGGCCTCTGTTCGCTGCGCTTCACCGACGACGAGCTCGACTACCTGCGGCGCATGCGCTTCATCAAAAGTGACTTCGTCGACTTCCTTGCGCTGTTCCATCTGAACGAGAAGTACATCTCGATTACGCCGTCGCCGAAGGGCAACGGCGAGATCGACATCGAGATCGTGGGGCCGTGGCTGCACACGATCCTGTTCGAGATCCCGGTGCTGGCGATCGTCAACGAAGTCTATTTCCGCAACACGCAGCGCGAGCCCGACTATCGCGAAGGCCGCGAGCGACTGCGCGAGAAGGTCAAGCTGCTCGGCGCGAAGCCCGAGTTCGCCGACTGCAAGATCGCCGACTACGGCACGCGCCGGCGCTTCTCGAAGGTGTGGCACGAGGAGGTCGCGCTGACGCTGCGCGACGGGCTCGGGCCGCAATTCGCGGGCACGAGCAACGTGTTCTACGCGATGAAGCACGACCTGACGCCGCTCGGCACGATGGCGCACGAATACCTGCAGGCATGCCAGGCGCTCGGCCCGCGGCTGCGCGATTCGCAGACCTACGGTTTCGAGATGTGGGCGAAGGAATACCGCGGCGACCTCGGGATCGCACTGTCGGACGTCTACGGGATGGATGCGTTCCTGAACGACTTCGACATGTACTTCTGCAAGCTGTTCGATGGTGCGCGTCATGATTCGGGCGATCCGTTCGACTGGGGCGAGCGCATGCTGCATCACTACGAAGCGAACCGCTGCGATCCGCGCACCAAGGTGCTCGTGTTCTCGGACGCGCTCGACATCCCGAAGGTCATGCAGCTGTACGAACGGTTCCGCGGCCGCTGCAAGCTCGCGTTCGGCGTCGGCACCAATCTCACGAACGATCTCGGCTACGTGCCGCTTCAGATCGTGATCAAAATGGTCCGCTGCAACGGACAGCCTGTCGCCAAGCTGTCGGATTCGCCGGGCAAGAGCATGTGCGACGACAAGGCGTATCTCGCCTACCTGCGCCAGGTGTTCGGCATCGCGCAGCCGGCCGACGACGCGTCGAAGTAGGCGTCGGCCGAACGGGCAGGTGCGTGGCGGCGAGGGCCGCCGGTATAATCCGACGGTATCGCACGCCAACGTCACGAGGACCGTTCATGGACACTTCCGCTGCCCGTCGCCAGATCCTCGCGCGCATTCGCGCGGCGCAGGGACGCACGGGCGAACCCGATGCAGCGGAGCGCGAAGGCGTCGCCGACTATCTCGCCCGTCATCCCGAGGGGCCGCGTCCGCCGATGCCGGCCGACCTCGTCGCCGCGTTCGTCGATGAAGCTGCGCGTCTGTCGACGACGGTCGACGAAGTCGCGACGCTGGCCGACGCGCCCGCCGCCGCTGGCCGCTATCTTTCCGCCCACGGCCTGCCGATGCAGGCCGTCGCATGGCGCACGCTGTCCGATCTCGACTGGGCAGGCGCCGGCCTGTCGGTCGAGTGCCGAAAGCCGCGCGACGGCGATCTCGTCGGTCTGACGGGTTGCTTCTGCGCAACCGCCGAAACGGGTTCGCTGGTGCTGCTGTCCGGCCCCGACACCTACGCATCGGCGGGCCTCCTGCCGGAGACGCATATCGCGATCGTGCCGGCGTCGCGGATCGTCGCAGGCCATGAAGACGCATTCGCGCTGATTCGCGCGGAGCGGGGCGAATTGCCGCGCGCGGTCAATTTCGTATCGGGCCCGTCGCGCACCGGCGACATCGAGCAGACCATCGTGCTGGGCGCACACGGCCCGTACCGCGTTCACGCGATTGTCGTGCGGGGCGCATGACGCGTCCGTTGCATCCACAGCCATTCATACGAGGAAGTTCTGCATGAAACGACATGCCGCCTGGGCAGGCATGGCATCGGGAGCCGCGCTTGGCGCCGTTCCCGCGCTCGCATCGGCCGCCACGCTCGACGGTGCCACGTTGTCCGCGCTCTGGGGCATCCCGTTCGCCGGGATCCTGCTGTCCATCGCGGCGTTCCCGCTCGTCGCCCCGGTGTTCTGGCATCACCACTTCGGCAAGATCGCCGCCGCGTGGGCCGTCGCGTTCCTGGTGCCGTTCGCGCTCGCGTTCGGCGCGGACACCGCGTTCGGTACGCTGGTGCATGCGCTGCTCGAGGAGTACATCCCGTTCATCGTGCTGCTGACCGCGCTTTACACGGTGGCCGGCGGCATCTGCGTGAACGGCAACCTGCACGGCACGCCGAAGCTGAACACGGCGATCCTCGCGCTCGGCACGCTGCTCGCGAGCGTGATGGGCACGACGGGCGCCGCGATGCTGCTGATCCGGCCCCTGCTGCGTGCGAACGACAACCGCAAGCATGTCGTGCACGTCGTGCTCTTCTTCATCTTCCTTGTCGCAAATGCGGGCGGCTCCCTGTCGCCGCTAGGCGATCCGCCGCTGTTCCTCGGTTTCCTGAACGGCGTGAGCTTCTTCTGGACGACCACGCATCTTGCGCTGCCGATGCTGTTCATCTGCGCGGTGCTGTTGACGCTGTTCTTTGTGCTCGACACGTACTTCTACCGGAAGGGCGGCGAGGAGCGGCCGGACGAGCTCGACCCGACGCCCGACAGCGTGGGGCTGACGATCGACGGCAAGATCAACTTCGTGCTGCTCGCGGCCGTGATCGGCCTCGTGCTGATGAGCGGGATCTGGAAGCCGGACGTCGCGTTCGACGTGTGGGGCACGCACGTCGCGCTGCAGAACCTCGTGCGCGACGTCGCGCTCGTCATCGTGGCGCTCGCGTCGCTCGCGCTGACGCCGCGTTCGGCGCGCGAGGGCAACGCGTTCAACTGGGCGCCGATCGAAGAGGTCGCGAAGCTGTTCGCGGGGATCTTCGTGACGATCGCGCCCGTGATCGTGATCCTGCGCGCGGGTGCGGACGGCGCGTTCGCGCAGATCGTCCATCTCGTCACGGGCCCCGACGGCAAGCCGATCGACGCGATGTACTTCTGGGCGACGGGCGTGCTGTCGTCGTTCCTCGACAACGCGCCGACCTACCTCGTGTTCTTCAATCTCGCGGGCGGCGACGCGCAGTCGCTGATGACGACTGGCGCGACGACGCTCGCCGCGATTTCCGCTGGGGCCGTATTCATGGGCGCGAACAGCTATATCGGCAATGCGCCGAACTTCATGGTGAAGGCGATCGCGGAATCGCGCGGTGTGAAGATGCCGAGCTTCTTTGCGTATCTCGGCTGGTCGCTGGTCGTACTGATGCCGGTGTTCCTGCTGACGTCGTGGATCTTTTTCGCGGCGTAGGACTGACGATTTTCAACCAAGCGCGGGCGGTCCCGGCGGCACACGGCGTGCCGCGTTCCGGCTGTGGCATGTGGAGATGACGATGCAGAAGATCCTGGTCGCACGTCCGATTTTTCCGGACGTGATCGAGCGGCTCAAGCAGTATTTCGAAGTCGAATGGAATAACGGCGACGCGCTCGCCCCCGATGCGCTCGCCGCGCGTCTTGCCGACAAGGACGGCGCGCTGACGGCCGGCGATCCGGTCGGCGCGGCCGTGCTCGCGGCGGCGCCGCGCTTGCGCGTCGTGTCGAACATGGCAGTCGGCTACAACAACTTCGACATGGCCGCGTTCAACGCGGCGAACGTGCTCGGCACCAACACGCCCGATGTGCTGAACGAGTCGACCGCGGATTTCGGCTGGGCGCTGATGATGGCCGCCGCGCGACGAATCGCCGAATCCGAGCACTGGCTGCGGGCCGGGCACTGGCGGAAGTGGGCGTACGACGGCTTTCTCGGCAGCGACATTTACGGGTCGACGCTGGGCGTCATCGGGATGGGGCGTATCGGCCAGGCGCTCGCGCGCCGTGCGCGCGGTTTCGGGATGCAGGTGATCTATCACAACCGCTCGCGGGTCGCGCCCGACATCGAGACTGAATTGAATGCCGAATACGTGTCGAAGGATGCGCTGCTGTCGCGTGCCGATCACGTCGTGCTGGTGCTGCCGTATACGAAGGAGAACCATCACACGATCGGCGCGGCCGAACTCGCGAAGATGAAGCCCACCGCGACGCTGACCAACATCGCGCGCGGCGGCATCGTCGACGACGCGGCGCTGGCCGCTGCGTTGCGCAACGGGACGATCGCCGCGGCAGGCCTGGACGTGTATGAAGGCGAGCCGAGCGTGCATCCGGCGCTGCTCGATGTGCCGAACGTCGTGCTGACGCCGCACATCGCGAGCGCAACCGAAAAGACGCGCCGCGCGATGGCGAACCTCGCGGCCGACAACCTGATTGCCGCACTGGGCGAAGGGCCGCGCGCGGGCCAGCCGCCGAATCCGATCAACCCGGATGTGATCGGGAAGCCGCGCGCATGACGACGACGTTGTTGCTGGCGGCGATCGTCGTGCTGGCCGTGGCGCTGGCGGTGGCGGTCGTCGTGATCGTGCGCGGGGGCGGAGGTCACGACGATGCAGCCGTGCTCGGCGACCAGATCGAGGACGCCGCGCATGCGCAGGCGCGTGCGGTCGAGCGGCTCGAACGCGAGTTGCGTGGCGAGATCGTCGAGAACGCGCGCGGCTCGCGTACCGAGCTGGCCGGCAATTTCTCGCAGCTTCAGCAGACGCTCGCGACGCAGTTAACGAGCATCGCGACCGTGCAGAACAACCAGATCGAGGGCTTCGCGCAGCAACTCGGCAAGCTCGTCGCCGGCAACGCGCAGCAGTTCGACGCGATGCGCGAAAGCGTGCAGCGCCAGGCGCAGCAGGCGCGCGAAGAGCAGACGGTCGCGCTGCGGCTGTTCGGCGACACGCTGAACCGCCAGCTCACGCAGCTGACCGAAGCAAACGACCGCCGGATCGGCGAAGTGCGCGCGACGCTCGAACAACGGCTGAAGGAAATCGAGACGAACAACGCGGCGAAGCTCGAGGAGATGCGCCGCACCGTCGACGAGAAGCTGCACGCGACGCTCGAACAGCGGCTCGGCGAATCGTTCAAGCTCGTGTCGGACCGGCTCGAGCAGGTGCACCGCGGGCTCGGCGAGATGCAGACGCTGGCGGCCGGCGTCGGCGACCTGAAGAAGGTGCTGACCAACGTGAAGACGCGCGGCACGTGGGGCGAGGTGCAGCTCGAGGCGCTGCTCGAACAGATGCTCACGCCGGACCAGTACGCGAAGAACGTTGCGACGGTGCCCAAGAGCAGCGAGCGTGTCGAGTTCGCGATCCGGCTGCCGGGTCGCGAGGGCGGCACGCGCGACGCGCCGCCGGTGTGGCTGCCGATCGATGCGAAATTTCCGCGCGAGGATTACGAGCGGCTGATCGATGCGCAGGAGCGTGCCGATTCGGCGGCGGTCGAGGAAGCTGCCCGTGCGCTCGAAGCGCGCGTGCGGATGGAGGCGCGTACGATCGCCGAAAAGTACGTCGCGCCGCCGCATACGACCGATTTCGCGCTGCTGTTCCTGCCGACCGAGGGACTCTATGCGGAGATCCTGCGTCGCCCGGGGCTGACGGATCTGCTGCAGCGCGACTATCGCGTGACGGTAGCCGGCCCGACGACATTGACCGCGCTGCTGAACAGTCTGCAGATGGGGTTCCGCACGCTCGCGATCGAGCAGCGCTCGAGTGAAGTGTGGCAGGTGCTCGGCGCGGTGAAGACCGAGTTCGGCAAGTTCGGCGATGTGCTCGCGCGCACGAAGGCGCAGCTCGAAACGGTCACGCGCTCGATCGAGGCGGCCGAGCAGCGCACCCGTGTGATGAACCGCAAGCTGAAGCAGGTCGAGGCGTTGCCCGGCGACACGGCGGCCGGGCTGCTCGGGTCGGAGGGTGCGGACGGCGCCGATGCGGACGACGCATGACGTACGTGGCCAGAAACCGGCTGCAAAAGAAAACGGGCGCCGTGGCGCCCGTTTTCTTTTGCAGCGGCGCCCGGCATGGCCGGGCCGCGCTCAGTTACCGGCGAGCGTGTCCAGTGCGTCGCCCGTCACGCGCACGATGCGCCATTCCGGCAGCACGGTCGCGCCCATCTTCTCGTAGAAGTCGATCGCCGGCTGGTTCCAGTCGAGCACCGACCATTCAAAGCGACCGCAGCGACGCTCGACGGCCAGCGCCGCGAGGTGCCGCAGCATCGCGGTGCCGAGACCCGTGCCGCGCTGCGACGGCTGCACGTACAGATCCTCGAGATAGAGGCCGCGACGGCCGAGGAACGTCGAATAGTTGTGGAAGAACAGCGCATACGCGACGATCGCGCCGTCGCGCTCGGCCACGAGCGCCTCGGCAGCGGGCCGTTCGCCGAATAGCGCGTCGGCCAGGTCGGCGTCGGTCGCGACGAACAGGTGTGCAAGTTTCTCGAAGTCGGCCAGTTCGCGCATCAGCGCGAGGATTGCGCCGACATCACGGGCGTCGGCCGCCCGGATCAGCGGCGTGCCGCTCATGCTTCCTCCGGCGGATCGGACAGCACGATCTCGATGCCGCCGAAGCGCGATGCGACCCAGTTGTACGCGTGGCATGCGATCCACAGCAGCACGAAGCCGAGGATCGCGTTCAGCAGCAGCGCGCTCAGGATCGTGCTCAGCTCGACCATCCCGTAGCGGATGTATGCGACCAGAATGCCGAGCAGCACGATCGGCACGCTGAACGTCAGGTAGACGAGGATCAGCGCCTTCGCGGTCTGCCCCGCGGCGATCGACGAGATTTGTTTTTTCATGTGCGGATTGCCCCCGTAGAGATATACCGATTGGAATTCAGATCAGGCCGTCGAGCGGCAGGATGTCGACCGGGGCGCCCGCGTCGACCGCCGCGGTATCGTGGCCCAGGACGATGAAACAGTTGGCGGCCGCGAGGCCGCTCAGCGATGCCGAGCTCTGCGAGCCGGTCGGCACGACGTGCCACTGGCCGTCGGCGGCGCGCGTCGCGATGGCCCGTAGGTACTCAGTGCGGCCCGGGCGCTTTTTCAGTGCCTGCATGCTGAGTGCCGTGTACATCGCCGTCGGCGGCGCGTGCGCACCGGCCAGCATCAGCAGCGCGGGGCGCACGATGGCGTAGAACGTCACGGCGGATGCGACCGGATTGCCGGGCAGCCCGAAGAACAGCACGTGGCCGGCGCCATCGGCGGCGCGCGCGAGCGTGCCGCACGCGAGTGGACGGCCGGGCCGCAGAGCAAGGCTCGCGAACGTGACGTCGCCGAGGCGCGCCATCACGTCGCGCGTGAAGTCGGCTTCGCCGACCGACACGCCGCCCGACGTGATCACCGCGTCGGCCTGTGCGGCGACCGCGTCGCTCAACGCGCGTTCGAGCGCGGCCGGATCGTCGCGGACGATCCCGAGATCGACGGCGTCGATGTGCAGCCGCTCGAGCATCGCGACCAGCATTCCGCGATTGCTGTCGTACAGTGTGCCGCGGCCGAGCGGTTCGCCGGGTTCGCGCAGTTCGTCGCCGGTCGAGAACACGGCGACGCGCACGCGGCGGCGCACCGTGACTTCGGTCAGGCCGAACGATGCGAGCAGGCCGAGATCGGACGGACGCAGGATGCGGCCGGCGGCGAGCGCGCACGCGCCGCGCGCGAGGTCCTCGCCGGCCTTGCGGCAGTTTGCGCCGCGTGCGGCGTCGTGCGCGGCGAAGCGGATGACGTCACCGTCGATCCGAACGCGTTCCTGCGGAATGACCGTGTCGCATCCGGCCGGCATCGGCGCGCCGGTCATGATGCGGATGCATGCGCCGGCTGCCACGGCGCCGTCGAACGGATGGCCGGCGAACGCGGTACCGGCGATCGTCAGCGTGACGTCGCCGGGCGATGCGGGCGCGCTTGCGCTGCCGTCGAACGCATAGCCGTCCATCGCCGAGTTGTCGTACGCGGGAATGTCGAACGGCGCATTCACGTCGGCCGCGAGCACGCGGTCGAGCGCGTCGTGCAGCGATACCGTGTCGCAAGCATCGACCGGCACCGCGAAACGGCACGCGAGTGCCTGCGCGTCGGCGAGCGACAGCGGGGCAGCGGAATCGGGTGCGGTTCGGGAAACGGGCGGGGGTTGCTTGATCATCAGTCGGACTGCGCCGCAAGGCGTATCGGGTTCGTGGCCGGTGGCGCGAAGAGGGCGCCTGAGCGCGCAGGCGCATGCGGCGGGCGGGAACGATGCCGGTGCCGTCAGCGGCGGGCGAGCGCGGCGAGTTCCTGCCAGGAGTTGGCATTGTAAAACGCACGCTCGTCGCGAAACTCGACTTCGACCGTCTTGTGGCGTGCGTACCACGCACGCACCTTGCGCTCGCCGGTCGCGAGCCCGACGGCGAGATCGTCGGCGAGCGACGTGCGCAGCAGTGCGAAGGTCGGTTGCGGCGAGCGCGCTTGCAGCGCGTCGACGGTCACTGCCATTGCGATGTCGGCTTGTTGCGCGTCGAGCGCCGCGCGCAACTGCGCGACGAGGTCGGTTGGCAAATACGGCGTATCGCAGGGCGAGCACGCCACGAGCGGCGTGCGTGCCGCCCGCATGCCGGCAAGCAGGCCCGCGAGCGGGCCGGGGAAATCGGGTGTTTCGTCGGGCACGATGCGCGCGTCGAACGGTGCGCCGAGCTCGGCGTAGCGATCGGCATTGCGATTGGTGCTGATCAGCGTCTCGTCGACCTGCGGCGACAGCCGGCGCAGCACGTGCAGCGCGAGCGGCGTACCGTCGAGCAACTGCAGGCCCTTGTCGGCGCCGTCCATGCGCGTCGCCCGCCCGCCCGCGAGCAGCAGGCCGGTGATGGAGGGCGCGTCGGAAGCGGGCATCGTCGGGAAAATCGGGGCGGGCGGCGCGGTCAGCCGCCGATGTAGGACATTTCGACACGCTTGCCGTCGCCGTGGGGGGCGACGTCGCCGGCCGCGCTGCCGCGCAACTGCGAATAGCGGTCGGTGCGGGCCTGCCAGATCCGGGCAATCGCGGTCGCGATCTCGGCGTCGCTTGCACCGCCGCGCACCAGCGCGCGCAGATCGTGGCCTCCCGACGCGAACAGGCACAGGTACAGCTTGCCTTCGGTCGACAGTCGCGCGCGCGTGCAGTCGCCGCAGAATGCCTGCGTGACGCTCGAGATCACGCCGATCTCGCCGCCGCCGTCCGCGTAGCCCCAGCGCTGCGCGGTTTCGGCCGCCGTGTGCGGCTCGAGCGGCACCAGCGGGAATCGTTCGGCGATCCGCGCGATGACGTCCGCGGACGGCAGCACTTCGGTCATGTTCCAGCCGTTCGACGTGCCGACATCCATGTATTCGATGAAGCGCAGGATCACGCCGGTGCCGCGGAAGCGCTCGGCCATCGGCAGGATCTCGTCGTCGTTGGTGCCGCGCTTCACGACCATGTTGACCTTCACCGGTGCGAGGCCCGCGGCCTGCGCGGCGAAGATGCCGTCGAGGACGTCGGCGCTCGCGAAGTCGGCGTCGTTCATGCGTTTGAACAGCGTGTCGTCGAGCGCATCGAGGCTGACCGTCACCCGTGTGAGCCCGGCGTCCTTCAGCGCGCGCGCCTTGCGGGCGAGCAGCGAGCCGTTGGTCGTCAGCGTCAGGTCGAGCGGGCGACCTTCGTGGGTCGTCAGGCGCGCGAGGCGCTCGATCAGGAATTCGAGGTTCTTGCGCAGCAGCGGTTCGCCGCCCGTGATACGGATCTTCTCGACGCCGTGTGCGACGAAGAGCCGCGCCACGCGCTCGATTTCTTCGTGCGTGAGCAGCGCGCTGTGCGGCAGGAACGGGTAGTCCTTGTCGAATACGTCGCGCGGCATGCAGTACACGCAGCGGAAGTTGCAGCGGTCCGTCACCGAAATGCGCAGATCGCGCAGCGGCCTGGCGAACGTGTCGGCCAGGGCGCCGTCAGGGGTATGCGCGACGCCGGAGATATCCGGCATCCCGCTGACGTCGGCGAGGGGAATGATGCGTCGGGACATGTTGAAAGAAGTGCGAGCCAGACCTCTATTTTAGCCGCAAGCGGCTGGCCGGGCCGGTGGGCGGAAACCCGCAGCGCGGAAATGAAAAAGCCCGCCGGAGGCGGGCTCTTTCTGGTCGGTGCGCTGCGCCGCTTAGCGGTGCGACGTTTCGACCTGCTGCATCGGGGTCGAGTCGACCGGCGGCAGTGTCTTGCGCTCGCGCGGCACGCGGGCTGCACGCGGCAGGCGCGAGGCGGCTTCCTGCGCCGCGCGGAACTTGTCGGCGTCCGTGTTCACCCACACGAGGCCGGCTTGTTCCAGCACGACATCGAGGCTCGCCGAAGCGGGCGCTGCGGCCGGTTGCGAGGGAGCCGGTGCCGGTGCCGCAACCGCTTCGGCCGGTGCGGCTTCGACCGGTGCGGCTTCGACACGAACCGGTTCGACAGTTACCGGAGCGACAGTTACCGGAGCGACTTCGGCTGCAACGACCGGTGCCGGTGCGGGCTGCTCGACGGGCGCGGGCTGCTGCGCTTCGACGGCAGTCGGTGCGGCCGGCACTTCGAACGCATCGGTAGGCGAAACCGCGACCGGAGCCGGGCCGGCTTCCTCGGCGGCAGCCGGTGCGACCGGTGCCGGTTCGGCGGCCAGGGCGACCACGGCGACCACGGCGGGCTCGACCGGAGCAACCGGCGTCGCTTCGACGCGAACCGGTGCCGGTTGCGGCTCGACCGCGGCCGGTTCGGCACGCTGCTCGACGGCTGCGTCGGCAACGGCGGCGCCTGCTGCGGCAACGGCTGCCACGGCAACCGGTGCGGCCGTATGGGTCGGCTCGATCGCAGGCGACGCTTCCGTTGTCACGACCTGCTCGGCGGCTTCGCCGTGCATGCCCTGGTCGACGACTGCGCCTTCGTCCTCGCGTTCGCGGCGACCGCCACGGCGGCCGCGGCGGCGGCGGCGACGTTCCTCGCCGTCACGTGCGCCAGCTTCCGCATCGGCAGCCACATCGGCGCCCGGCAGGGCGGTTGCGGCTGCTTCGTCGGCTTCCGACTCCGGATGGTTCTCGCCACGGGTGACGGTTTCGAGCGTGGCCGCATGCTGCGTCGGCTTGCGGCGTTCGCCGCGTTCGCGACGCTCGCCACGTTCCTGGCGCTCGCCACGGCCGGCTGCGTCGGCGGCTTCCGGCTGCTCGGCGCGTTCGCGCGGCTCGCGGTTCTCGCGGTTCTCGCGCGGCTCGCGAGGTTCGCGGTTTTCACGCGGCTCGCGCGGTTCGCGACCTTCACGCGGGCCACGGCCCTCACGACCTTCGCGGTTTTCACGCGGTTCGCGAGCGTCGCGCGGCTCACGACCCTCACGGCCTTCACGCGGTTCACGCGGCTCGCGCACTTCCTTGCCTTCGCGTTCCAGGCGTTGCGGCTGGCCGCGGCCTGCCGCAGCCTGGTCGCGACCACCCTGAGCCTGCTGGGTGCCGCCACGACGATTGCGGTTGCGATCGCCGCCGCGCTGGTCCGATTTCTCGGTCCGCTCGCGGGCCGGACGGGCAGCCTGTTCCTTCACCGGTGCCGGTGCAACCGGCGCGGGTGCCGGAGCCGGCGACATGCCGAACAGACCCTTCAGCCAGCCGATGAAGCCGCCGCTTGCCGCGGCGACCGGTGCCGGTGCAGCAACCGGCTCGGCCGGGCGCTGGGGTGCCGGGCTCGGAGCCGGCCGCTCGGGCGTGATGCCCTTGACCGCCGCTTCCTGCTTCGGCTTCACGTCGGCTGCGCGCTTGCTGTAGCCGGTTTCCGACTCCAGTTCGCGGGCGGCTTCCTCGGCCATCTTCCAGGACGCGCGCGGATCGTCGAGGCGTGCGTCGTCATGGCGCAGGCGCTCGAGCTTGTAGTGCGGCGTATCGAGGTGCTTGTTCGGGATCAGCACGATGCCGACCTTGAAGCGCGACTCGATCTTGTTGATTTCCTGACGCTTTTCGTTGAGCAGGAAGGCGGTCACCTCGACCGGCACCTGGCAGTGGATCGCCGCGGTGTTTTCCTTCATCGCCTCTTCCTGAATGATCCGCAGGACCTGCAGCGCGGACGATTCGGTGTCGCGGATGTGGCCGGTGCCGTTACAGCGCGGGCACGTCACGTGGCTGCCTTCCGACAGGGCCGGGCGCAGCCGCTGGCGCGACAGTTCCATCAGGCCGAAGCGCGAGATCTTGCCCATCTGCACGCGGGCGCGGTCGTGCTTGAGCGCGTCCTTCAGGCGTTGCTCGACTTCGCGCTGGCTCTTGGCCGACTCCATGTCGATGAAGTCGATCACGATCAGGCCGCCGAGGTCGCGCAGGCGCAGCTGGCGGGCCACTTCGTCCGCCGCTTCGAGGTTCGTGCGGGTTGCCGTTTCCTCGATGTCCGCACCCTTGGTCGCACGCGCCGAGTTCACGTCGATCGCGACGAGCGCTTCGGTGTGGTCGATCACGATCGCGCCGCCCGACGGCAGCGGTACCGTGCGCGAGTACGCGGTTTCGATCTGGTGCTCGATCTGGAAGCGCGAGAAGAGCGGCACGTCGTCGTGGTAGCGCTTCACCTTCGACACGTTGTCCGGCATCACGATGTCCATGAACGCACGGGCCTGATCGTAGATCTCGGTCGTGTCGATCAGGATTTCGCCGATATCGGGCTGGAAATAGTCCCGGATCGCGCGGATCACGAGGCTCGATTCCAGATAGATCAGCATCGGCTGGCCGGAATTCCCGCTTTGCGACGCTGCTTCGATCGCGCGCCACAGTTGCAGCAGGTAGTTCAGGTCCCACTGCAGTTCCTCGGCGCTGCGGCCGATGCCCGCGGTACGGGCGATCATGCTCATGCCGTCGGGAATCTGCAGCTGCGCCATGGTTTCGCGCAGTTCCTGGCGCTCGTCGCCTTCGATCCGGCGCGACACGCCGCCGCCGCGCGGGTTGTTCGGCATCAGCACCAGATAACGGCCGGCGAGCGAGATGAACGTCGTAAGGGCGGCGCCCTTGTTGCCGCGTTCTTCCTTTTCGACCTGGACGATCAGCTCCTGGCCTTCGCGCAGGGCATCCTGAATGCGCGCGGAGCGCATGTCGATGCCTTCCTTGAAGTACTGGCGGGCGACTTCCTTGAACGGCAGGAAGCCGTGGCGGTCTTCGCCGTAGTTGACGAAGCACGCTTCGAGCGACGGCTCGATGCGGGTCACGACACCCTTGTAGATATTGCCTTTGCGCTGTTCGCGCCCGGCTGTTTCGATGTCGATGTCGATGAGCTTTTGCCCATCGACGATGGCGACGCGCAGCTCCTCCTGCTGCGTCGCATTGAACAGCATGCGTTTCATGAACGACTCCAGGCGACTCTGCTGCCGGCGCCTCGCGGTTGTCGCGAGGACGGAAACGGCGGCAGGCCGCACCTTGTTGTGTTGTCACAAGCACGCTGGAGCGGGAAGGATGGCGGGGAGAATTGCCTGAAGAGGCGCTTGGGCCCGAAAGACGGGGCCGGCGGCCATAGGGCACCTGCGAACACGGCTTCAAAGCACGGCGTCCACACACCGCACGCTGCGAAAGCGCGCTAAGCCTGAGACCGGCATTGCCACGGGGCGCGCGCAATGCGTCGCGCGCGCCGACGGGCGGCAGATGCTGCGGCTTGGGCCGCAGCGGGGAGTATCGAATCCTGCCCGACTTTCCCGCCTGGGGTGTACTTCCCTGGTTTGACGTCGCCAAGCCCCGCACGCTTCGCGGGGCCAAATCGGGCGCAACGCCGTAATTTTCGCAACCGGCAGCCTGCGGACGCACTTCGCGCCGTCGGGCTACCGATCAAATTCTTTTCAACCAACTTTCCGTTACCGCGGCGCGTTGCCGACCGAATCCGCCTGTGGGCGCGATCCTTGCCGACGGGCTGCGCCGTGCGTGCAACTTGCTGCATCTCTTTGATCAGGGGTGAGCAGCAGACCCCCGGCGCAAGTAAAATAACGGTTTCCGCTTGCGCCTTGCCCGACTCGGTCGGGGCCGGCCTGTCAGGCCACCCTCAACGTCCGGCTGGGCAAAATTATATTCAGTATGAATGAGTTAGGCAAAATATCCCAGAATTCAGTCGCAAGCGGCCAGGTATCGATGATCCAGATCGACGAAAACTCGGCCGGTCAGCGGATCGATAACTTTCTGTTGCGCGTCTGTAAAGGCGTGCCCAAGAGCCACATTTACCGAATCCTGCGCAGCGGGGAAGTTCGGGTAAACAAGGGGCGGGTCGATGCGCAGTATCGTCTCGCGTTCGGCGACATCGTCCGCGTGCCGCCCGTGCGGGTGGCTGCAGCCGACCTCGCGCGCGCCGACACACCGATCGTGCCGCCCGCGCAATTCGACGTGCTGTACGAAGACGACGCGATGCTCGTCATCAACAAGCCGGCCGGTGTCGCAGTGCATGGCGGCAGCGGCGTCGCGTTCGGCGTGATCGAGCAGATGCGCCAGGCGCGCCCGCGCGCGAAATTCCTCGAACTCGTGCACCGGCTCGATCGCGAGACGTCCGGGATCCTGATGCTCGCAAAGAAGCGCACTGCGCTTGTCGGCCTGCACGAACAGATCCGCGAAAACCGGATGGACAAGCGCTACTTTGCGTGCGCGCACGGCGAATGGCAGCCCGACTGGGGTCGTCGCCGCGCGGTGAAGGTGCCGCTGTTCAAGTATTCGACCCCGGAAGGGGAGCGGCGCGTGCGCGTCCAGGACGACGGTCTGCCGTCGCACACCGTATTCAACCTGCTCGATAGCTGGCCGGACTACGTGCTGGTCGAGGCGGAACTCAAAACGGGTCGGACCCATCAGATTCGTGTGCACCTCGCGCATCTCGGCCTGCCGATTGCCGGCGACGCCAAGTATGGCGATTTCGCACTGAACAAGGCGCTGGCGCGCGCGAATGCGCAGCCGTCGCTGAAACGGATGTTCCTGCATGCGCATCGGCTTCGGCTGGCCCACCCGCTGTCCGGCGAGGCGCTGCAGTTCGACGCGCCGCTGCCGGACGAATGCCGGCGCTTCCTCGACCAACTCAGCGCTCTGCGCGATACCGCCTGAATCGCATGGCCCGACAGCAATTTGATCTGATCGTCTTCGACTGGGACGGCACGCTGATGGATTCGACTGCGCACATCGCGCACAGCATCCAGGCCGCCTGCCGCGATCTCGGTCTGCCCACGCCTTCCGACGAGGCGTCCCGTTACGTGATTGGTCTCGGTCTGCGCGATGCGCTGCAGATTACCGCTCCGACCCTCGATCCGTCCGACTATCCACGGCTGGCCGAGCGCTATCGCTATCACTATCTGCTGGACGACCAGCGCATCGAGCTGTTCGCCGGTGTGCGCGAACTGCTCGCCGAGTTACGCGACACGGGCTACCTGCTCGCGGTCGCGACCGGCAAGGGTCGGGTCGGGCTGAACCGCGTGCTCGACCAGTCGAAGCTGACGAGCCTGTTCGATGCGACGCGCTGCGCGGACGAGACGTTCTCGAAGCCGCATCCGGCGATGCTGCACGAGTTGTCGCGCGAACTGGGGCAGGATCTGGCGCGCACGGTAATGATCGGCGACACGACGCACGACCTGCAGATGGCCGCAAGCGCGGGGGCCGCGGGCATCGGCGTTTCGTACGGCGCACACACGGCCGACGCGCTGGCTGCGCTGACGCCGCGTTTCGTCGCGCCGGACGTCGTCGCGCTGACGGCGTGGCTGCGGGAGCACGCATGAGCGCGGCGCCCGACGCCGTGCGCGTATGTGCATCCGACGCGCTGACGGACGGCGGAGCCGGCGTGCGCGTCGATGCGACGCTGCGCGGCGAGCAGGCCGTCGTATTCTTCGTGCGCTACGATGGTCGCGCGTACGGCTACCTGAACCGCTGCGCGCACGTGCCGATGGAGCTCGACTGGGCCGAAGGGCAGTTCTTCGAATCGTCCGGCCTCTATCTGATGTGTGCGACGCACGGTGCGATCTATGCGCCGGACACCGGCAAGTGCGTCGGCGGCCCGTGTCGCGGCGGACGCCTGCGGCCGGTAGAGGTGGACGAGCGCGACACGTCCGACGGGCGTGCGGTATTCTGGGTGCCCGATGCGGACCTGCATCCCGCCGCGCCGGTTCCCCCCGCCACGACCGACTGACGACAACATTGCATGGCCGACCAACCGAATTCCCCTGATTCCTCGTCCCGTCCCGACAGCCGTGAACCGAACTGGGAGCGCGCCGCGCTCGAACGGATCGCGCTCGCGGCCGTGAAGGAACAGCGTGCGGCGCGGCGCTGGAAGATCTTCTTCCGTTTCGCGTTCCTCGGTGTATTCGTGCTGCTCGCGTTTGCGCTGATCGATTTCTCGAGCGACTCGAAGTTTTCGTCGAGCGGGCGGCACACGGCACTCGTGACGATCGACGGCGAGATCGCGGCCGGCACCAACGCGAACGCCGACGACATCAATACCGCGCTCGATGCAGCATTCGACGACGACGGCACGGCCGGCGTCGTGCTGCGGATCAACAGCCCCGGCGGAAGCCCGGTGCAGGCCGGCATGGTCTACGACGAGATCCGGCGGCTGCGCGCGAAGTACCCGGACAAGCCGCTGTATGTCGTCGTGACCGACATGTGCGCATCGGGCGGCTATTACATTGCGTCGGCCGCCGACAAGATTTTCGTCGACAAGGCGAGCATCGTCGGTTCGATCGGCGTGCTGATGGACGGTTTCGGTTTCACGGGCCTGATGGGCAAGCTTGGCGTCGACCGGCGCCTGCATACGTCGGGCGAAAACAAGGGCTTCTACGATCCGTTCTCTCCCGAGACGCCGAAGATGGATGCCCATGCGCAGGAACTGCTCGACCAGGTCCATGCGCAGTTCATCAAGGCCGTGAAGGATGGCCGCGGCAAGCGGCTGCATGAAACGCCCGACATGTTCTCGGGGCTGTTCTGGACCGGCGAGAAGAGCGTCGAACTCGGACTCGCGGACGGCTACGGCACGACGGACACGGTCGCGCGCGACGTGCTGAAGGCACCCGACCTCGTCGACTACACGGTGAAGGAAAGCCTGACGAACCGCGTCGCACGCAAGTTCGGTGCGGCCGTCGGCGGCGCTGCGATGAAGGCGCTCACAGCGGGCGGCACGTCGTTCAGCCTGCGCTGAGCGGCGAACGGGGCGGAACGACCCGTACCGCCGCTGGCTTCCCGCCTCAGTTTGCGAGCAGCAGGAAGATGGCAGGGCGCTTGTGCAGATTCGGTGCAGGCGCCTTTTTCCAGTCCGCCACCGAACGGCTGGCGATCGTCTCGGTATCGAGGGTCAGATCGGCTGCGACACAGATCTGCGTCGACGGCGCACATGTCGCGACCAGCGTGTCGAGCATCGCGTGGTTCCGGTACGGCGTCTCGATGAAGATCTGCGTCTGGCGTGCCTTGCGTGACAGTTGTTCCAGCTCGCGCAGACGTTTCGCGCGCGCCGCCGCATCGACCGGCAGATAGCCGTTGAACGCGAAACTCTGGCCGTTCAGGCCCGATGCCATCAGCGCGAGCAGGATCGAACTCGGCCCGACCAGCGGCACGACCTTCACGCCGCGCTCGTGCGCGCGGCGCACCAGCAGCGCGCCGGGGTCGGCCACGGCAGGGCAGCCGGCCTCGGACACGAGCCCCGCGTCCGCGCCGGCCAGTACAGGAGCGAGCAGCCGGTCGATCTCGCCGCCCGGTGTGTTGACGTTCAGCTCGCGGATCTCGATTTCCTGAATCGGCCGCGTCGTGCCGATCTTCTTCAGGAACGCGCGGGTCGTTTTCGCGTTTTCGCCGATGTAATAGCCGAGCGTGCCGGCACGGGCCTGCACGGCGGCGGGCAGCACCGCGGCGAGCATCGATTCGTCGCCTTCGCCAAGGGTGTTCGGGACGAGGTAGAGCGTGCCGGCGGTCATGCGCGGTCTCCGTGGTTGGCGAACAATGGATAGCCTGCAGCGCGCAGCATTCGCGTGAGCGCGATCAGCGGCAGGCCGACAAGTGCGGTGGGATCGTCGGAGTCGATCGCGTCGAGAAGCGCGATGCCGAGCCCTTCGGATTTTGCGCTGCCGGCGACGTCGTACGGCGTTTCCGCGCGGAGATACGCGTCGAGTTCGGCCTCGGGCAGCGAGCGAAAGCGCACGTGCGTGACGACGTCCTCGGTTTGCGTCTCGCCGGTGCGGCTGTCGTACAGGCTGAGCGCACTGTGGAACTCGACATCGCGACCCTGCATCGACATCAGTTGCGCGAGTGCGCGCTCATGCGTGCCGGGCTTGCCGATCTGCAGTCCGTCGAACGTCGCGACCTGGTCCGACCCGATCACGAGCACGCCGTCCGGCGCGTCGAGCGTCGCGGCGACGGCGCGTGCCTTCGCACCGGCGAGGCGCAGCGCGGTCGCGGCCGGCGTCTCGCCGGCGAGCGGGGTTTCGTCGAGATCGGGCGACACGACGTCGAACGGCATGCCGAGGCGCTCGAGGAGCGCGCGGCGGTATCGGGAACTGGAGGCGAGAATCAGCCGCGGCGGGCGGCAAACGGTATCCGGCATGGTCGGTTGGGTCGGTGAGTCGTCAGGTGTGGCGCGGCGTTGCGCGGACGCAAGCTTAAGTGATTGACCGCAAAAGGTAAAACAGGTATGCTTTCCCGCTTTTCGTCGGCAGGCTTTCGTTGTGGTGGCGCCTGCCGGGTCTTCGGAAGTAAAGTACGAACCGTGCGCGGCGGTATATCACCCAGGTGAGCGCGTACGTGAGCGGTGCCAAGCCGGATCCGCAAGTCAGCCTGTAGGCAGGAGCGCATATGAACACTTCTTCTGGCAAGCCTGCGGCATCGCTTGATCCGCACGCGGTCGACCTGTTCGAATTCGCCCGCAGCGGGCGGCAGGCAGCAGGCGCGGTGCGTCTTTCGCAGCTGCCGCGCATGTTAAACGAAGTGCCGGCGGACGCGCCAGATCGCGACACGGTCTTCACGTGGCAGGCCGAAGGGTTCACCCAGAAGGAGTTGCAGGACGATGGCGCCGATGGGCAGCAGCCGTATCTGCGTCTTGCGGTGCACGGCCATGCGTGGCTCACTTGCCAGCGCTGCATGACTCCGTACGACCAGACGTTCGACGTCGACATGACGTACCGGGTCGTCGCGACCGAAGAAGAAGCTGAAGAATTTCCGCTCGACGACGATGAAGCCGATGTGATCGTGGGCTCTCGCCAGTTCGATCTCGTCGACTTGATCGAAGAGGAATTGCTGCTTTCGTTGCCGCTCGTGCCCAAGCACGAGGTTTGCCCGGCAGTTCACGAAAGCCTCGTGTCGGGCGCGAGCGGTCCTTTGGAAGACGCGGACGATGAGTCCGGGGAAGCCGGGGACGAAGGCAAACGGCCGAATCCGTTCGCAGCGCTGGAAGCGTTGAAGAAGGACGGGGACGGCAGCAAGAAACACTAAGCAGTTGTGGCGCGGGAAGGCGTAGGGCTTTGGGCCAGGGTAGTTAAGCGCCGGATCGGGCTGTGTTAGAATCCGGAAAATTATTTAGGAGTTAGTCATGGCAGTCCAGCAAAACAAGAAGTCGCCGTCGAAGCGCGGCATGCATCGTTCGCACGATTTCCTGACGGCGTCGCCGCTGGCAGTCGAGCCGAGCACGGGTGAAGTGCATCTGCGTCACCACGTCAGCCCGAACGGCTACTATCGCGGCAAGAAAGTCGTCAAGACGAAGAACGACTAAGCGTCAAGTCACGCGTTGCGCGCTACGATCGCCGTTCGCGTGACAACTGGTTCGCTTGACACTTTCCTGGCTCAACAAAAAGGCGGCATTCAACTGCCGCTTTTTTGTGCCTGAAATTCGTCGCATTCCATGACCGTAAAGCTCACAATCGATTGCATGGGAGGCGACCACGGCCCGTCCGTGACCGTTCCCGCGGCAGTCAAGTTCGTCCGCGCGCATCCTGATGCGCACCTGATGCTCGTCGGCATCGAAAGCGCGATTCGCGCTCAGTTGAAAAAGCTGAAAGCCCTCGACGATCCCGCGCTGACCGTCGTGCCCGCCACAGAAGTCGTGGCGATGGACGACCCTGTCGAAGTGGCGCTGCGCAAGAAGAAAGATTCTTCGATGCGCGTCGCGCTCAACCACGTCAAGGAAGGCGCGGCCCAGGCCTGCATCTCCGCCGGCAATACCGGCGCGCTGATGGCCGTTTCCCGTTATGTGCTCAAGACGCTGCCCGGCATCGAGCGGCCTGCGATCGCGTTCGCTTTGCCGAACCCGACCGGCTACACGATGATGCTGGACCTCGGCGCGAACGTCGACTGCGAGCCGCAGCACCTGCTGCAGTTCGCGGAGATGGGGCATGCGCTCGTCGCCGCGCTCGAAGGCAAGGAGCGTCCGACGATCGGCCTCTTGAACATCGGCGAAGAGGTCATCAAGGGCAACGAGACGATCAAGCGCGCAGGCGAACTGCTGCGCGCCAGCACGCTGAATTTCCGCGGCAACGTCGAAGGCAACGACATCTACAAGGGTACGGTCGACGTGATCGTCTGCGACGGCTTCGTCGGCAACGTCGCGCTGAAGACGTCCGAGGGGCTCGCGCAGATGCTGTCGGACATCATCCGCGAGGAGTTCGGCCGTTCGCTGATGTCTAAGTTCATGGCGCTGCTCGCGCTGCCGGTGCTGATGCGTTTCAAGAAGCGCGTCGACCATCGCCAGTACAACGGCGCGGCGCTCCTGGGACTGAAGAGTCTCGTGATCAAAAGCCACGGTTCGGCCGATGCCTACGCGTTTGAGTGGGCGATCAAACGCGGGTATGATGCCGTCAAAAACGGCGTGCTGGAGCGCCTCACGCGCGCGATGGCGGACAATTCGGTGTCGCTCGGCGACGGCGAACACGACGCAGGCAGCGCGGGCCAGGCGAGCCCGGCGGCAGGCCATCACGCTGAACCTTCCGCTGCGCAATCCTCTAAAGCATAAATGGCCCAATCGACTCTCTATTCCCGCGTGCTCGGCACGGGTAGCTATCTGCCGCCCGACCGCGTCACGAACCAGCAGCTCGCCGAGCGTCTCGCAAAGGAAGGCATCGAGACGAGCGATGAGTGGATCGTTGCGCGCACGGGCATCCATGCGCGCCATTTCGCCGCACCGGATGTCACGACGAGCGATCTCGCGCTCGAAGCGTCGCGGCGCGCGATCGAGGCGGCCGACATCGATCCGCAGTCGATCGACCTGATCATCGTCGCGACTTCGACCCCCGATTTCGTGTTCCCCAGCACGGCTTGCCTGCTGCAGAACAAGCTCGGGATCAAGAACGGCGGCGCGGCGTTCGACGTGCAGGCGGTGTGCTCCGGCTTTGCCTATGCGATGGCGACGGCCGACAGCTTCATCCGCAGCGGCCAGCACCGCACGGCGCTGGTGATCGGCGCGGAGACGTTCTCGCGCATTCTCGATTTCAAGGACCGCACGACCTGCGTGCTGTTCGGCGACGGCGCGGGCGCGGTGATCCTGTCCGCATCGGAAGAGCCCGGCGTGCTCGGCAGCGCACTGCACGCCGACGGCAGCTATTCGCACATTCTCTGCACACCGGGCAACGTCAATCGCGGCGTGATCGACGGCAGCGCGTTCCTGTACATGGACGGGCAAGCCGTGTTCAAGCTCGCGGTCAACGTGCTCGAGAAGGTCGCGATCGAGGCGCTCGCCAAGGCGAATCTCGCACCCGAGCAAGTCGACTGGCTGATTCCGCACCAGGCCAACATCCGCATCATGACCAGCACCTGCCGCAAGCTCGGCCTGCCGCAGGAGCGGATGGTCGTGACGGTCGATCAGCACGGCAATACGTCGGCTGCATCGATCCCGCTGGCGCTCGACACGGCGGTGCGCGACGGTCGCATCCAGCGCGGTCAGCACGTGCTGATCGAAGGTGTCGGCGGCGGCTTCACCTGGGGCGCATCGGTCTTCCGCTTCTGATCCGCAGTGCGCGTTTGCCGCGCGCGGATCCCGAACCGGCGCGCCGTTCGCGCGCGCCGTCCGAATCGATTCAATTGGGGACGATATGAAATTTGCATTCGTTTTTCCGGGGCAGGGCTCGCAGTCGGTCGGCATGCTCAATGCATTCGCCGATCTGGCCGTCGTACGCGAGACGCTTCAGGAAGCATCCGATGCACTCAATCAGGATCTCGGCAAGCTGATCGCCGAAGGTCCGGCCGAAGAACTGAATCTGACCACCAACACGCAGCCCGTGATGCTGACGGCCGCGTACGCGTGCTACCGCGCATGGCAGCAGGCAGGCGGCCCGGCACCGTCGATCGTCGCGGGCCACAGCCTCGGCGAATACACGGCGCTCGTCGCGGCCGGCGCGATCGCGTTCAAGGACGCGGTGCCGCTGGTGCGCTTCCGTGCGCAGGCAATGCAGACGGCCGTGCCGGTTGGTCAGGGCGGCATGGCCGCGATCCTCGGTCTCGATGACGACACGGTACGCGCCGTGTGCACCGAAGCCGCGGAAGCGGGCGTCGTCGAAGCGGTGAACTTCAACGCGCCGGCGCAAGTCGTGATCGCGGGCGCGAAGGCGGCCGTCGAGAAAGCGTGCGAGATCGCGAAGGCGAAGGGCGCGAAGCGCGCGCTGCCGCTGCCGGTCTCGGCACCGTTCCACTCGTCGCTGCTCAAGCCGGCGTCCGATCAACTGCGCGACTATCTTGCGAACGTCGACGTGAAGGCGCCGCAGATTCCGGTCGTCAACAACATCGACGTCGCGGTGGTCAGCGATCCGTCCGCGATCAAGGACGCGCTGGTGCGCCAGGCAGCGGGTCCGGTGCGCTGGGTCGAGTGCGTGCAGCACATCGCGGGCACGGGCGTCACGCACGTGATCGAATGCGGTCCGGGCAAGGTGCTGGCAGGCCTGACCAAACGCATCGACGGCAACCTGGTCGGCGCATCGGTGTTCGATCCGGCGTCGCTCGAAGAAGCGCTCAAGCTGGCGACCGCCTGACGCGGCGCCTTTCCTCAAGAGACGGATATTCGATTCATGGAAAAGACTCTCGATAAACAGGTTGCGATCGTGACCGGTGCATCGCGCGGCATCGGCCGGGCGATTGCGCTCGAACTGGCGCGCCTGGGCGCGACGGTGATCGGCACGGCGACGAGCGAATCGGGCGCTGCCGCGATTACCGCCGGGTTTGCGGAAGCGGGCGTGACGGGCCGCGGCGCGGTGCTGAACGTCAACGACGCGGCGGCAGCCGAGGCGCTGATCGACGCGACCGTGAAGGAATTCGGTGCGCTCCACGTGCTCGTCAACAACGCCGGGATCACGCAGGACCAGCTCGCGATGCGGATGAAGGACGAGGACTGGGACGCGGTGATCGACACCAACCTGAAGTCGGTGTTCCGCCTGTCGCGCGCGGTGCTGCGCCCGATGATGAAGGCGCGCGGCGGCCGCATCATCAACATCACGTCGGTGGTCGGCTCGGCCGGCAACCCGGGCCAGGCCAACTACGCGGCCGCGAAGGCCGGTGTCGCGGGCATGACCCGCGCGCTTGCGCGCGAAATCGGCAGCCGTGGCATCACTGTGAACTGCGTCGCGCCGGGCTTCATCGATACCGACATGACGAAGACGCTGCCGGAAGAACAGCAGGCAGCGCTCAAGACCCAGATTCCGCTCGGCCGCCTCGGCAGCCCGGAAGACATCGCCCATGCCGTCGCGTTCCTTGCATCGCCGCAAGCCGGTTACATCACCGGCACGACGCTGCACGTGAACGGCGGCATGTACATGTCGTAACGGTTTTCGTTTACCATCCGCGCCGTATCCCGTTTTTCAGGCGGACCGGCGCTTGATCGACCATCAAGCCAACGCGCGTTTTGG
The DNA here is from genome assembly GCF_003857765.1 of Burkholderia sp. Bp9016. NCBI lineage: Bacteria > Pseudomonadati > Pseudomonadota > Betaproteobacteria > Burkholderiales > Burkholderiaceae > Burkholderia > Burkholderia sp. Bp9016. The sequence goes on along the minus strand of NZ_QTPY01000018.1, from coordinate 98,621 downwards.
CGTCAGCAAACCTGATAAAATGCGCGCACTTGTAAATTTGAACTTTCCCTCGGAGGGGTAATGGACAACATCGAACAACGTGTCAAGAAGATCGTCGCTGAACAACTGGGCGTCGCTGAAGCCGAGATCAAGAACGAAGCTTCGTTCGTGAACGACCTGGGCGCGGACTCGCTCGACACGGTCGAACTGGTGATGGCTCTGGAAGACGAGTTCGGCATGGAAATCCCGGACGAAGAAGCAGAGAAGATCACGACGGTTCAGCAAGCGATCGACTACGCTCGCGCAAACGTCAAGGCGTAAGCGCGCTTCGCGCTCGTCTGCCACGTCGCCGCGATCTTCGCGTTTGACGCGCCATCCTGCCGGCAACCGCGCCGGACGGACTAACAGCCACAGGGCTCGCAGGGCTGGTTCCTGTGGCCACTGTGGCTTTTGTTTTTGTCATCCAATGGAAAAGAGGTTACCGTGAGCCGCCGTCGAGTTGTCGTTACAGGCCTGGGGCTGATTTCGCCTGTTGGCAATAATGTTGCCGACGGCTGGGCCAATCTCGTCGCCGGCAAGTCCGGCATCGCCACCGTCACGAAGTTCGATCCGTCGAACCTCGCCGTGCACTTTGCGGGCGAGGTGAAGGGTTTCAGCGCCGAGGAGTACATCCCGGCGAAGGAAGCCCGCAACATGGATACGTTCATCCACTACGGCATCGCAGCCGGCGTCCAGGCAATTCGGGACAGCGGCCTCGAAGTGAACGAAGCCAATGCGGAACGCATCGGCGTGCTGGTCGGCTCCGGCATCGGCGGTCTGCCGATGATCGAAGACACGCACCAGACCTACGTCGACCGCGGCGCACGCCGGATTTCGCCGTTCTTCGTGCCGGGTTCGATCATCAACATGATCTCGGGTCACCTGAGCATCATGTTCGGCCTGAAGGGCCCGAACCTCGCGGCCGTGACGGCCTGCACGACCGGCCTGCACAGCATCGGCCTCGCCGCACGCCTGATCCAGGCCGGCGACGCCGACGTGATGGTCGCAGGCGGCGCCGAATCGACGGTGTCGCCGCTCGGCATCGGCGGTTTCGCAGCGGCGCGTGCGCTGTCGACCCGCAACGACGATCCGGCCAGCGCGTCGCGTCCGTGGGACAAGGACCGCGACGGCTTCGTGTTGGGCGAGGGTGCCGGCGTGATGGTGCTTGAAGAGTACGAGGCGGCGAAGGCGCGCGGCGCGAAGATCTATGCGGAAGTCTCGGGCTTCGGCATGACGGGCGATGCGTACCACATGACCGCGCCGAACATGGACGGCCCGCGCCGCTGCATGGTTGCGGCACTGCGCGACGCCGGCGTGAACGCGGACGAGGTCCAGTACCTGAACGCGCACGGCACGTCGACGCCGCTCGGCGACAAGAACGAGTCCGATGCGGTGAAGGCGGCATTCGGCGAGCACGCGTACAAGCTCGTCGTGAACTCGACGAAGTCGATGACGGGTCACCTGCTGGGTGGCGCGGGCGGCCTCGAATCGGTGTTCACGGTGCTGGCGCTGCACAACAGCGTGTCGCCGCCGACCATCAACATCTTCAACCAGGACCCGGAGTGCGATCTCGATTACTGCGCGAACACCGCGCGTGACATGAAGATCGACGTGGCCGTGAAGAACAACTTCGGCTTCGGCGGTACCAACGGCACGCTGGTGTTCAAGCGCGTCTGAAGCAGAATCGCTTGACGAGTCCATTCGATGCTCCGGCCGGGCGTCCGCAGCGTTTTGCGCTGCGGGCCTCGGCCGTGTCGTATGTCGTGCTGGCCGCATTCGTCGCGGCGGCTGCCGCGTCCGTGTACCTGTTCTGGGCGCCGCGGGCGGGCGCTGCTGCAGGCGCATGCGTGTCCGCGGCGACGGCCGCGCTGCTTGCCATGTGCGCTGTGCGGGCCTGCGCCCGTCGGTTGCCGGCCGAGCTGCGGATCGATGCATTCGGGGAGATTGCGGCTTTTGGCCGCAGCGGGCGGCTACTTGCGCGTGGCCGCGTGACGGGTCATGCGCACTGGAGCAGCCAGCTGCTCGTGCTGTCGATCGGGCAGGGCGCCCGGCGTGCACGGCCGCTGCTGATTCCGGCCGATGCGCTCGACGCCGCGTCGTTCAGCGCATTATCCGTGCTGGCGCGAACCGCGGATACGGCGGGAAGGGCATGATGGCTGCGCAGTTACCGACCGTAACCAGCGCCCGGCGCCGGAACGCTACAATAACGCTCCGCGTTGCATCCCTAGTTAACGGATTTGTCAGGTGAGTGAAAAAGAAATCGATCAGGCTCTGGTCGAGCGCGTACAGAAAGGCGACAAGGCAGCGTTCGAACTCCTGGTCTCCAAATACCACCGCAAGATCATTCGGCTGATCTCGCGCCTCGTGCGGGATCCCGCCGAGGTCGAGGATGTGGCCCAGGACGCGTTCATCAAGGCGTATCGTGCGCTGCCGCAATTTCGCGGCGAGTCGGCGTTTTACACGTGGTTGTACCGGATTGCCGTCAATACGGCGAAGAACTACCTTGCGACGCAAGGCCGTCGGGCACCGACGTCGACCGAGGCCGATGCAGAGGAAGCGGAAACTTTCTCCGACGCAGACCAACTAAGGGATATCAACACGCCTGAGTCGATGTTGATGAGCAAGCAGATTGCCGAGACGGTCAACGCTGCAATGGCCGTCCTGCCCGAAGAACTGCGTCAGGCGATTACGCTGCGCGAGATCGAGGGCCTGAGCTACGAAGAGATCGCGGAAATGATGGGTTGTCCGATCGGGACGGTCCGGTCGCGCATCTTCCGGGCGCGCGAGGCAATCGCTGCGAAATTGCGTCCGCTGCTCGATACGCCCGAAGGCAAGCGCTGGTAAGCGCGATGGGTGCATCGACGCGGGTCGGGGTCTAGTTACGGATAGAGTCGTGGAATCACGACGGGGTGTGTGCAAGATGGGGAGCATCATGGGGTCGGTCAATACGCAGTCGCAGGCGTGCTCGCGCGGCGAGCGCCTTTCCGCTCTGGTCGACGGAGAACTGTTCGACGGCCCGGATCACGGGCAGTTTCTGGCTGAGCTCGACCGCGCGGACCGCGCAGCGTGGGCCCATTACCACTTGATCGGCGATGCGTTGCGCTCGGATGAGCTCGCGCTGTCGCCCGCGCTGAGCGTCGCGTTCACCGCGCGCATGTCGGCCGCGCTCGAAAGCGAGCCGCACCTGCTCGCGCCGGCCGCTGCGCCGGTCGCCCGCAAGCTGCTGTCGCTGCGCCGGCGCGTCGTGCCCGCGTTCGCGGTGGCAGCCGCGGCAGCCACGCTGACGTGGATCGTCGTCCCGCAGATGCAGACGGCCGGTACGCCGGGCGCCGTCCAGGTCGCATCGGCAGGCGCGCCGCAGAGCGGTGACCTGCAGCGCGTGACGGTCGCGCAGGCATCGGTCCAGCCGGGCCTGCAGGACGTCAACATCATTCGCGACGCCACGCTCGACCAATACCTCGAAGCGCATCAGCAATTCGCACAGCAGCCCGTCGTCACGGGCTCGATGCCGCTGATCCGCGCTGCCGTGACCACCACGCCAGGCCAATAAACCCGATGCGGACATTGCAGTTGAATCAAGCCATCTCCGGATGGAAGCGGCTGCCGGCCCTCCTGCTTTGCGCAGCCGCCCTGTTGTCCGTTCAATCCCTTCCTGCCAGCGCCCAGCAACCGGACGATCCCGTCGCGACCCGCAAGGGTGCGGCGGACTGGCTCGACCGCATCCAGCAGGCGGCGCAGCAGCAGAACTACGAGGGGACGTTCGTCTACCAGCGCGGCGGATATGTGCAGTCGTCGCGCATCGCGCACGTCTCGTCCCGCGACGGCGAGTTCGAGCGCATCGAGACGCTCGACGGCAAGCCGCGCAAGGTCCTGCGGCATAACGACGAGCTCTACACGTTCGTGCCGGAGCGCAAGCTGTGCGTGGTCGAGCGCCGCCAGACGCGCGACTCGTTCCCCGCGCTGCTCGGCGCGAGCGGCGAGCACGTGATGTCCGTCTACGACGCGAAGCCGCTCGGCAAGGATCGCGTGGCAGGAATCGACGCGCAGGTCGTCGAGCTCGTGCCGAAGGACGCGTATCGCTTCACGTACAAGCTGTGGGCCGATGCCCGCACCGGGCTGTTGCTGCGTTCGCAGACGCTCGACGCGAGCGACCACGTGCTCGAGCAGATCGCATTCTCGCAAGTGCAGACGGGCGGTACGGCCGGCGACAAGTCGTCGATCGCCGCCGGAATCCGTAACCTGGGCGGCTGGACGGTCGTCCGTCCGCCGGTCGCGACGATCGACATGGAAGCACAAGGCTGGCAGATTGCACCGAACGTCGCCGGCTTCCAGAAGATCCGTGAAGTGCGCCGGCCGATGGCTGCGCGCGACGCCGGCGATCCGCCGATTCCGGTGGATCAGGCCGTCTTCACCGACGGACTCGCAACGATCTCCGTCTTCATCGAGCCGGCCGAGAAAAATACGCGCAAGGAAGGCGCGGGAAGCACCGGCGCGACGCACGTTCTCGTGAAGCGCCGCGGCGACTACTGGATCACCGCGCTCGGCGAAGTACCGCCGGCTACGTTGCAGCAGTTCGTGTCTGCCATAGAATACAAGGCTTCCAAGTAACGCTTCGGCTTCCGACATGACGAAACTCACGCTGCGCAACTGGCTCGCGGCGGCGGCGCTGTGCGCCTGCCTGCCGCTCGTCCCGCATACCGCGGTGGCGGCTACGGCTCCCGCCGCCAGCCTCCCGGACTTCGCCGATCTGGTCGAAAAGGTCGGGCCGGCTGTCGTGAACATCCGGACCACCGCGAACGTGCCGATAGCAGGCCCGCGCGGAGCGCTCCCGCCTGGCTTCGACAACGGCGACATGTCGGAATTCTTCCGGCGCTTCTTCGGTATTCCGTTGCCGCAGGCGCCCGGCAACGGTAGCGGTAACCCGAAAGATGCCCCGGCGCCCGACAATCCGCCCGATGCCGAACAGAACCGCGGCGTCGGTTCCGGCTTCATCGTGTCGGCAGACGGCTACGTGATGACCAATGCGCACGTCGTCGACGATGCGGACACGATCTACGTGACGCTGACCGACAAGCGCGAGTTCAAGGCGAAGCTGATCGGCGTGGATGATCGCACGGACATTGCCGTCGTGAAGATCCAGGCGTCGAACCTGCCGATCGTCGCGATCGGCGATTCGAACAAGGTGCGCGTCGGCGAGTGGGTCGTCGCGATTGGTTCGCCGTTTGGTCTCGACAATACCGTGACGGCCGGCATCGTCAGCTCGAAGAGCCGGAACACCGGCGACTACCTGCCGTTCATCCAGACCGATGTCGCCGTGAACCCCGGCAACTCGGGCGGCCCGCTGATCAACATGCAGGGCGAAGTGATCGGCATCAACTCGCAGATCTACAGCCGCACCGGCGGCTTCATGGGCATTTCGTTCGCGATCCCGATCGACGAGGCGATGCGCGTGGCCGACCAGCTGAAGGCGACCGGCAAGGTTACGCGCGGCCGGATCGCGGTGGCGATCGGCGAGGTGACGAAGGACGTGGCCGATTCGATCGGGCTGCCGAAGGCCGAAGGCGCGCTCGTCAGCAGCGTCGAGCCGGGCGGTCCGGCCGACAAGGCGGGTATCCAGCCGGGCGACATCATCCTGAAGTTCAACGGCCGGCCGGTCGATACGGCATCGGATCTGCCGCGCATGGTCGGCGACACGAAGCCGGGCACCAAGGCGACCGTCAGCGTGTGGCGCAAGGGTCAGGCGCGCGATCTGCCGATCACGATCGCGGAGACGCCGGCGGAGACGACGGCGAAGGCCGAGCAGCGTAAAAACGCGCCGCAGAAGCCGCGCCAGGCCAACTCGCTCGGCTTGACGGTCAGCGATATTTCGGCGGATCAGATGAAGTCGCTGAAGCTGAAGAACGGCGTGCAGATCGACGGCGTCGACGGCCCGGCAGCCCGTGCGGGCCTGCAGCGCGGCGATATCGTGCTGCGTGTCGGCGATACCGACATCACCAGTGCGAAGCAGTTCGCCGAAGTGACCGCGCAACTCGATCCGCAGAAGGCTGTCGCGGTGCTCGTGAGACGCGGCGACAACACGCAGTTCGTGCCGGTGCGGCCGCGCCCGACGCAGAAGTAGCGCGCGGATGTTCACGCTCTACGGCCGCGGCTGGTGCCACCTGTGCGACGACATGCGCGATGCGCTGGCGCCGGTCGCGGCCGAATTCGGTGTCGCGGTCGACTATGTCGACATCGACTCCGATCCGGCACTCGTTGCCCGCTACGACGAGGACGTGCCGGTGCTGCTGCTCGACGGCTCGGAAGTGTGCCGGCATCGCTTCGACGAGGGGAGGGTGCGCGACGCGCTCGCGGCCCGGCGCTGAAGCTGGCTCGAGCGCCTGGTGTGGCACCGCTTCGCGCGGCGCGTTTTCGCTTCGGGGGCGGCAGCATTGGCCTCTCGCGGGGAAGCCGTTACCGGGCGCGCGGTGCCCGGCGCCCAAATTACCGCCCGGCAAAGGCCTTTTCGGCTAAAATAAGCCGTTTTTTCACCGACTTACAAGGCGTGCTCCGCGGTCGTCGAGCGCGCCTTTTTCGCTTGATCGGCACTGAATGGATCATATTCGCAATTTCTCGATCATCGCGCACATCGACCATGGCAAGTCGACACTCGCAGATCGCATCATCCAGGTATGCGGCGGCCTCGCCGACCGTGAAATGGAAGCGCAGGTGCTCGACTCGATGGACATCGAGCGCGAGCGCGGCATCACGATCAAGGCGCAGACGGCTGCACTGTCGTATCGCGCCCGCGACGGCAAGGTCTACAACCTCAACCTGATCGATACGCCGGGGCACGTCGACTTCTCCTACGAGGTCAGCCGTTCGCTGTCCGCGTGTGAGGGCGCGCTGCTCGTGGTCGACGCGAGCCAGGGCGTCGAGGCGCAGACGGTCGCAAACTGCTACACGGCGATCGAGCTCGGCGTCGAAGTCGTGCCGGTGCTGAACAAGATCGACCTGCCGGCCGCCAACCCCGAGAACGCGATCGAGGAGATCGAGGACGTGATCGGCATCGACGCGACCGACGCGACGCGCTGCAGCGCGAAGACGGGTCTCGGCGTCGAGGACGTGCTCGAAGCGCTGATCGCGAAGGTGCCGGCGCCGAAGGGCGATCCGGCCGCGCCGCTGCAGGCGCTGATCATCGACTCGTGGTTCGACAACTACGTCGGCGTCGTGATGCTCGTGCGCATCGTCAACGGCACGCTGCGTCCGAAGGACAAGATCAAGATGATGGCGACCGGCGCGCAGTATCCGGTCGAGCACATCGGCGTGTTCACGCCGAAGTCGCGCAATCTCGAATCGCTGTCGGCCGGGCAAGTGGGCTTCATCATCGCCGGCATCAAGGAGCTGACGGCCGCGAAGGTCGGCGATACGGTCACGCATTCGACCAAGCCCGCCACCGAGCCGCTGCCGGGCTTCAAGGAAGTGAAGCCGCAGGTGTTCGCGGGCCTCTATCCGGTCGAGGCGAACCAGTACGACGCGCTGCGCGAGTCGCTCGAGAAGCTGAAGCTCAACGACGCATCGCTGCAGTACGAGCCGGAAGTGTCACAGGCGCTCGGCTTCGGTTTCCGTTGCGGCTTCCTCGGGCTGCTGCACATGGAAATCGTGCAGGAGCGGCTCGAGCGCGAGTTCGACATGGACCTCATCACGACCGCACCGACGGTCGTCTACGAGGTGGTGCAGAGCGACGGCTCGACGATCATGGTCGAGAACCCGGCGAAGATGCCGGAGCCCGGCCGCATTGCCGAGGTTCGCGAGCCGATCGTCACCGTGAACCTGTACATGCCGCAGGACTACGTCGGCTCCGTGATCACGCTGTGCGAGCAGAAACGCGGCTCGCAGATCAACATGCAGTACCACGGCCGCCAGGTGCAGCTCACGTACGAAATCCCGATGGCCGAGATCGTGCTCGACTTCTTTGATCGCCTGAAGTCGGTGTCGCGCGGCTATGCGTCGATGGACTACGAGTTCAAGGAATACCGTTCGTCGGACGTCGTGAAGGTCGACATGCTGATCAACGGCGACAAGGTCGATGCGCTGTCGATCATCGTGCACCGGTCGCAGTCGCAGTACCGCGGCCGCGAAGTGGCCGCGAAGATGCGCGAGATCATCCCGCGCCAGATGTACGACGTGGCGATCCAGGCCGCGATCGGTGCGCATATCGTTGCGCGCGAGAACATCAAGGCGCTGCGCAAGAACGTGCTCGCGAAGTGCTACGGCGGCGACATCACGCGAAAGAAGAAACTGCTCGAGAAGCAGAAAGAAGGTAAGAAACGCATGAAGCAGGTGGGTTCGGTCGAGATCCCGCAGGAAGCGTTCCTCGCGATCTTGCGCGTCGAAGACAAATAACAGGACTGATCCTTTTATGAATTTTGCGCTGATTCTTTTTGTGCTCGTCGTGGTGACGGGCGTAGCGTGGGTGCTGGACAAACTGGTGTTCCTGCCGCGGCGACGCAAGGCAGCCGACGTGGCGATCGAGGAGTTCGATCGTCAGCAGTCGCGCATCGACAAGCGTTTCGCGGATGAAAATGCGGTGCAGACGCGTTCGAAGCTGCGCGACGAGAAGCTGCGCCAGCCGTGGTGGCTCGAGTACACGGCCAGCTTCTTCCCGGTGATCCTCGCGGTGTTCGTCGTGCGTTCGTTTGTCGTCGAGCCGTTCAAGATTCCGTCGGGCTCGATGGTGCCGACGCTGCTCGTCGGCGACTTCATCCTCGTGAACAAGTTCGAATACGGTCTGCGTCTGCCGATCACGAACACGAAGATCACGCAGGGCAGCCCGCTGTCGCGTGGCGACGTGGTCGTGTTCCGCTATCCGAAGGACGAGTCGGTCGACTACATCAAGCGCGTGATCGGCCTGCCGGGCGACACGGTCGCTTACCAGGACAAGCAACTGACGATCAACGGCCAGCCGGTGCCCGAAACGCCGCTGCCCGATTTCTTCGACGACGAGCGCCAGAATTACGCGAAGCAGTTCGAGGAAACGATCGGCACGAAGAAGAACGCGATCCTGAACAATCCCGCCGTGCCGCCGTTCGTGATGGGCGCCTACGATTATCCGTATCGCGACAACTGCACGTACAACAGCCGCGGCGTGATCTGCAAGGTGCCGCCGGGACACTACTTCATGATGGGCGACAACCGCGACAACAGCGCGGACAGCCGCTACTGGGGTTTCGTGCCGGACAACAACATCGTCGGTCGCGCGTTCTTCATCTGGATGAACTTCAGCGATCTGAAGCGCATCGGTTCCTTCAACTGATCGCGTTTTGCGACTCACACGCAATACGCGATGCACGGGCCGCGTCGCGTATTGCCGAACTACTTTAAGAACCGGCGGTAACACCGCCTCGTCACGCCTTTTCGCGTCCGGCCGCGCCGTTTCGGCCCGACCGGCGCCCGCGTTATACTCCTGCCATGCCCCTATCCCAGTTGGAAAGCCGGCTGCGCTACGAATTTCGCAATGCGGAATTGTTGCGCCAGGCTTTGACCCATCGCAGTCACAGTGCCACGCACAACGAACGGCTCGAGTTTCTCGGCGATTCCGTTCTGAATTGCGCGGTGGCCGCCCTTTTGTTCCAGCGTTTCAGCAAGCTGGACGAAGGTGACCTGTCGCGCGTGCGCGCCAATCTCGTCAAGCAGCAGTCGCTGTATGAAATTGCTCAGGCCCTGAATATTTCGGAAGGGTTGCGGCTGGGCGAGGGCGAACTGCGCAGCGGCGGCTTCCGCCGCCCGTCGATCCTCGCGGACGCATTCGAAGCCATCATCGGGGCCGTATTCCTCGATGGCGGCTTCGAAGCCGCCCAAGGGGTCATCAAGCGCCTCTACGTGCCGATTCTCGACCACATCGATCCGCGCACGCTCGGCAAGGACGCGAAGACGCTGCTGCAGGAGTACCTGCAGGGGCACAAGATCGCGCTGCCGACCTACACGGTCGTCGCCACGCATGGTGCGGCGCACAATCAGCAATTCGAGGTCGAATGCACGGTGCCGAAGCTCGACGTGAAGGTGTCGGGTTCCGGTGCGAGCCGGCGTGCGGCCGAGCAGGCTGCCGCGAAGAAGGCACTCGACGAGGTGATGGCGGCCGCGCCGATGCTGGCGTCGAAGCCGAAGCGTTCGAAGAACGCGCGTGGCTCCAAGCATGTCGAGCCCGAAATCGTGCCGGGCGTGAAGGGTGTGCAGGAAGCGCTCGACCTGCGTTCCCCGGAGCGCAAGGAGCGCGCGGCCGCGCGCGATGCGAAGGCGGTGGCGGCCGAGGCCGGCGCGGAGTCGACCGAGCGTCCGGCCCAGGCGCCGATGGCGGCGATTCGCGCATCCCACGTGGAAACGGCTTCGGACAAGGCCGAACGACCGGCGAAGCCAGCGGCCGACAAGCCGTCGGACAAGGCGGCCGAGCGCGGCGAAGCCGGATCGCGCGGGGCGGACAAGCCCGCGGAAGCCGCCTCCAGAGCGGCCGACAAGCCGGCAGGGCAGGTGAGCCAAACGACCGATTCCGCGTCGCCGTCCGCTGAAAAGCCGGTCGGTTCCGACCCTGCTTCGCGTCCGACGTTGCGCGCCCGCGATTCCGCGTCGCCCGACACCGATACGCCGCCGGGCGGCGCAAGCCTCGCTGCCGCGCAGGCGCGCGTGGCCGATGCCGACCACTGAATTGCCCATCGATCGTGCCGCGCGCCGCGCGGCCGGTTCCGAACCTGTCTCCCAAACGATATGAACACTCCCGCTCCTACCGGTTTCCGTTGCGGCATGATCGCGATCGTGGGCCGCCCGAACGTCGGCAAGTCGACGTTGATGAACGCACTCGTCGGCCAGAAGATCAGCATCACGTCGCGCAAGGCGCAGACGACCCGTCACCGCATCACCGGCATCAATACCTTCGACGACGCGCAATTCGTGTTCGTCGACACGCCGGGCTTCCAGACCCGTCACAGCACCGCGCTGAACCGCTCGCTGAATCGTGCGGTCACGTCGACGCTCACGTCGGTCGACTTGATCCTGTTCGTGATCGAGGCCGGCCGCTTCGGGCCCGACGACCAGAAGGTGCTCGACCTGATCCCGCCCGGCATGCCGACGCTGCTGATCACGAACAAGATCGACCGCGTGACCGACAAGGCATCGCTGTTCCCGTTCATGCAGAAGATGAGCGCGCTGCGCGAATTCGCCGAACTCGTGCCGCTGTCCGCGCAGAAGCCGGAAGACATCAAGCGTCTGCTGGAAACGATCAAGCCGTATTTGCCGGAAGGCGAGCCGATCTACGGCGAGGACGAGTTGACCGACCGCAGCTCGCGTTTCCTCGCGGCTGAAATCCTGCGCGAGAAGGTGTTCCGCTGGACCGGCGACGAATTGCCTTACACGAGCACCGTCCTGATCGACAAGTTCGAGGAAGAGGGGCGCCTGAAACGCATCTTCGCGACGATCCTCGTCGAACGCGATTCGCACAAGGCGATGGTGATCGGCAAGAAGGGCGAGAAGCTCAAGCAGATCAGCACCGAAGCGCGGATGGACATGGAAAAGCTGTTCGACGGCCCCGTGTACCTCGAGACCTTCGTGAAGGTGAAGAGCGGCTGGGCCGACAACGAGGCGGGGCTGCGCGCCTATGGGTACGAATGACGCGCTGACGTCGACCGAAGACGCGGTGACGGCCGGCGCGAACGACGCGCCGCTGCCGACACCGCCCGAACCGCCGCGTCGCAAGGCGCGACGTGCGACGTCTCGCACGTCCGATTTCCGCGTCGCCGAGCAGCCGGCGTTCGTGCTGCACAGCTATCCGTACCGCGAAACAAGCCTGATCATCGACGTGCTCACGCGTGATCACGGCCGGCTCGCACTCGTCGCGAAAGGCGCGAAGCGCCCGCATTCCGCACTGCGCGGCGTGCTGCAGACGTTCCAGCCGCTCTTGCTGTCGTGGTCGGGCAAATCCGAAGTGCGCACGCTGACGGGCGCCGAGTGGGTGGGCGGCATGCTGCCGCTCGGCGGCGACGGGCTGCTGTGCGGCTTCTACGCAAACGAACTGCTCGTAAAATTCTGCGCGCGCGAGGATCCTCAGCCGCCGCTCTTCAATCATTACGTGTTGACGCTCACGCGCCTCGCGCACGGCGAACCCGCGGTGCAGGTGCTGCGCTCGTTCGAGCGCGTGCTGCTGCGCGAGACCGGTTATGCAATGGCGCTGAACCGCACGGTCGCGCGCCGCGCAGTCGAGCCCGATGGCCGGTACGTGTTCGATCCCGAGCGCGGCGTGCGCAATGCGGGCGACGACGTGCCGTCGCATTGGCCGGTGATTTCAGGACAGACGTTGCTCGACATGGAGCAGGACGATTACCATCGAGCCCAGACGGTCGCGCAAAGCAAGACGCTGATGCGCTTCCTGCTGAACACCTATCTCGGCGGTACGCCGCTTGCCACGCGTCAGATCCTGATCGACCTGCAAAATCTATGAGCTTCTTCCTGACAACGCCCACCGCCATCGACCTCGGCGTGAACATCGACCACGTCGCGACGCTGCGTAACGCGCGCGGCACGACCTATCCCGACCCGATTCGCGCAGCCCTGGCCGCCGAAGAGGCCGGCGCGGACGTGATCACGCTGCACCTGCGCGAGGATCGCCGTCACATCGTCGACGCGGACGTGCGCAAGCTGCGTCCGCTGCTGAAGACGCGGATGAACCTCGAGTGCGCGGTGACGGCCGAGATGCTCGACATCGCATGCGAAGTGCGTCCGCACGACGCGTGCCTCGTGCCCGAGAAGCGCGAGGAACTGACGACCGAAGGCGGTCTCGACGTCGCCGGCCGCTTCGAGGCCGTGCGCGCGGCGTGCAAGCAGCTTGCCGACGCCGGCGTGCGCGTGTCGCTGTTCATCGACCCGGACGAGACGCAGATTCGCGCGGCGCACGAAGCTGGCGCGCCGGTTGTCGAGCTGCATACGGGCCGCTACGCCGATGCGCACGACGAAGCCGAGCAGCAGCGCGAGTACGAGCGCATCGTCGCGGGCGTGCAGGCCGGTGGGCAACTGGGCCTGAAGGTCAACGCCGGTCACGGTCTGCACTACACGAACGTGCAGCAGATCGCCGCGATCGACGGCATCGTCGAGCTGAACATCGGTCACGCCCTCGTCGCGCACGCGATTTTCGCGGGCTGGGACAATGCGGTGCGCGAGATGAAGGCGATCATGGTTGCGGCGCGTGTCGCCGCACTGCACGGCGGCGCGCGCTGACGATGACGCCGGTGCGCACGCGCTTCGCTCGTCGTCCTGTGCCGTCGATGCAACCCGAGGGGTGTTGACATGGCGATCTACGGCATCGGTACCGACATCGTCCAGGTGAGCCGCATCGCGGCCGTGCTTGAGCGCACGGGGGGCCGGTTTGCCGAGAAGGTGCTCGGCCCCGACGAACTGCAGGTGTTCCACGCGCGCCGCGCGCGTTCCGAGGCGCGCGGCATCGCGTTTCTCGCGACGCGTTTTTCCGCGAAGGAAGCGTTCTCGAAGGCGATCGGCCTCGGCATGCACTGGCCGATGACGTGGCGTGCGCTGCAGACCCTCAATCAACGCAGCGGCGAGCCGTACGTCGTCGCGTCGGGTGAGCTGGCCGACTGGCTTGCCGCGCGTGGCATCACGGCACGCGTGACGGTCAGCGACGAACGCGACTATGCGGTGTCGTTCGTGGTCGCCGAGACGGACGCCGCCCCGCCTGCACCTGTTTCCCGAACTACTCCCTGACGGACTTTCCGATTCGATGAAAACGACTCCCGGCCCGGTCATGCTCGACGTCGTCGGCACGGCCCTGTCGCGCGACGATGCGCGGCGCCTTGCGCATCCGAACACCGGCGGCGTGATCCTGTTCGCGCGGCATTTCCAGAACCGCGCGCAACTGACCGCGTTGACCGATTCGATCCGCGCGGTGCGCGAGGACATCCTGATCGCCGTCGATCACGAAGGCGGCCGCGTGCAGCGGTTCCGCGCCGATGGTTTTACGGTCTTGCCCGCGATGCGCCGCCTCGGCGAACTGTGGGATCGCGACGTGCTGCTCGCGATGAAGGTCGCGACCGCGGTCGGCTACATCCTGGCCGCCGAGTTGCGCGCATGCGGAATCGACATGAGCTTCACGCCCGTGCTCGATCTCGACTACGGGCACTCGAAGGTGATCGGCGATCGCGCGTTCCACCGCGACCCGCGCGTCGTCACGCTGCTCGCGAAGAGCCTGAACCACGGGCTGTCGCTCGCCGGCATGGCGAACTGCGGCAAACATTTCCCGGGGCACGGTTTCGCGGAAGCCGATTCGCACGTCGCGTTGCCGACCGACGACCGTTCGCTCGACGAGATCCTCAAGCAGGACGTCGCGCCGTACGACTGGCTCGGCCTGTCGCTGTCCGCGGTGATTCCGGCACACGTGATCTACACGCAAGTCGACAAGCGGCCGGCGGGCTTCTCGCGCGTATGGCTGCAGGACATCCTGCGCGGCCGGCTGGGCTTCACCGGCGCGATCTTCAGCGACGACCTGTCGATGGAAGCGGCGCGCGAAGGCGGCACGCTCACGCAGGCGGCCGACGCGGCACTCTCCGCCGGCTGCGACATGGTGCTCGTGTGCAACCAGCCGGACGCGGCCGAGGTCGTGCTGAACGGGCTGAAGGCAAATGCGTCGACCGAGTCGGTGCGGCGCATCAAGCGGATGCGGGGGCGCGGCAAGGCGCTCAAATGGGACAAGCTGATCGTGCAGCCCGAATATCTGCAGGCGCAGACGCTGTTGAGCAGTGCGCTGACGTAAGCGGGAAGGGTGACGAGACACCGCACCGTTCCGGTTGCTGGAAACAAAAAGCCGCGCTGATACGCGGCTTTTTTGTCGGGGCGATCAGTGGGGCGATCCGTTTTCACGCAACTAACCGTCAAATCCGGCCAGCGCCCGCGACAACCGCCGCCCGGTCAGTTGACCTTCATCCGCTGCAGCTTGTTGTACAGCGTCTTGGGGCTGATGCCGAGCAGTGTCGCCGCCCGGTGGCGCGTGCCGCCGACCGCGTCGAGCGTTGCGCGGATCAGCAGATCCTCGACGTCGGACAGCGGGGTGCCGACCTTGATCTGCACGCTGCTGCCGTTCAGCGCGGCACCGGCCGCGAAGCTGGCCTCGCCCGCCCGCAGCGTTTCGATGAAGTCGCCCGAGGCGTCGTAGGCAAAGCGCACACGCTCCTGCAGTTCGCGCACGTTGCCCGGCCATTCGTAGGACAGGCATTCGCGCACGAAGCCCGGCGCCGCACGCTTGTCGGTCGTGCTGCGGCCCGTGGCGCGTGCTTCGCGATTCAGTTCGTCGATCAGCGCATCGGCGATCGCGAGCGCATCGCCGTCGCGCTCGCGCAGCGGCGGCATCGTGATCGACGCTGCATCGAGACGCAGCCACAGATCCTCGCGCAGCGTGCCGTTCGCGACCGCTTCGCGCGCGGGGCGGCGCGTCGTCGCGATCAGCCGGAAGTCGCTGGCGATCGAACTCGTGCCGCCGATCCGCATGAAGTTCTGCGAATCGAGCGCATGCAGCAGCGCTTCCTGCAGCACGAGCGGCAGCGCGGTGATCTCGTCGAGGAACAGCGTGCCGCCGCCGGCCTGTTCGAACAGGCCCGATTCGCGCCGCTCGGCGCCGTCGAACGCGCCGCGCTCATGGCCGAACAGCACGCTGTCGAGCGACGCGCCGTGACGTCCGGCTTGCGCGATCGTGCGGCAGTCGAACGACACGAACGGCCCCTTGCGGCGGCGGCTCAGGTCATGCAGCGTGCGCGCGGCCAGCTTCTTGCCGGTACCGGCTTCGCCTGCGAACAGCACGGCCGTTTCGGTACGCGCGTTGTGCTCGATCATGTCGTACACGTGCTGTATCGGTTCGCTGCGGCCGACGAGGGCGCCGAAGCGGCCGAGGTGGCGCAGCGACGCGCGCAGCGTCTGCACTTCATCGATCAGTTCGTAGGGCCGAGGAATCCGGGCGAGCAGGCTGCGCAGGCGCGGGATGTTGATCGGCTTCAGCAGGTAGTCCCAGATGCCGTGACGCAGGCCTTCGATCGCGCTCTCGACGGTCGCGTTGCCCGTCAGCACGATCACCGGCAGCGAGCCGTTCGGCTGTTGCTGCGGCAGGTGCTGGAGCAGGTCGAATCCGCTGCCGTCCGGCAGGTTCAGGTCGACGAGGACGACATCGGGAATCGAGCGGCCGAGCGCCGTGCGCGCTTCGGCGAGCGACGTGGCCGTGTCGACCGAGAAGCCGTCTGCGGCGAGCAGCGCGGTGAGGCCGGACAGACTGTTGGGATCGTCTTCGACAATCAGGGCGTGTGGCATGGTGAACGCGAGTCGAGTCAAGAGAGGCGGGCTGTCGGCATCGAGCCGGCCGCAGCCGCATGTCAGAATAAAAACTGATTTTATGCCCCGCCGAACGCGTAACGAGCATTATTTCTCCGGCGCTATAAAACAGTTACCGATGATACAAATTGAATATCTTTACCGGTGGCTTTTGTGCTGCTTATGGCGGCAGCGTGCGGCCGCTGTTGGTGCCGGACAAACAAAAAGCGCCCCGAAGGGCGCTTTGTTCGATGCGGAAATCGCAGACCGATTAGGCGCGGCTGCGGTATTCGTTCGTACGCGTATCGATTTCGATCTTGTCGCCGGTGTTGCAGAACAGCGGCACTTGCAGTTCGAAGCCCGTTGCGAGCTTTGCGTTCTTCAGCACCTTGCCCGACGACGTGTCGCCCTTGACGGCCGGTTCCGTGTAGGTGATTTCGCGAACCAGGATCGTCGGCAGTTCGACCGAGATCGCCTTCTCGTTGTAGAACACGACTTCGCAAGCCATGCCGTCTTCGAGGTAGTTCAGCGCTTCGCCCATCATTTCCGCTTCGACTTCGTACTGGTTGTAGTCGGCGTCCATGAACACGTACATCGGGTCGGCGAAGTACGAGTACGTCACTTCCTTGCGGTCGAGCACGACGACGTCGAACTTGTCGTCAGCCTTGTAGACCGATTCCTGGCCTGCGTTCGTCAGCAGGTTCTTCATCTTCATCTTGACGACGGCGGCGTTACGGCCCGACTTGTTGTATTCCGTCTTTGCGATGACCCATGCGTCGCTGCCGATCTGCACGACGTTGCCTACGCGGAGTTCCTGTGCGGTCTTCATAAAAAAACTGTCCTGATCCAATCAAATAAATAGGTGCCTGAGCGTTGCGCAACGGCTGACGGCGCAAGCGGGGGTGCGTTCCGGTGGGCGCCAGGAGCCCAAACGCGAGCGCTTGCATGGTCAGCCGTCGGATAACCGCTTATTTTAACTGAGATTTTGCGTATTCCGCCAGCTTTCCGGCGAGATCGCCGACGCTCGCCAACTCGTCGGCCCAGCGGGCTGCATTCGCGTCGAGCACGGTGCGATGTTGCAGTAAATCGGCCCAATCGGGCGTGCCGGCGCCGTTCCACGCATGCCAGAAGCGTTCCAGCGCCGCGCGTGGCGCGTCGGCGAGGCCTGCCGACACATGCGCGAGCGCAGCGTCGAGTTTCGGCAGATGCGCATCGTCCGCCTGCGGGTAGATGTGCCATACGAACGGCTTGCGGGCCCATTGCGCGCGAACGAACGAGTCCTCGCCGCGCACGAAATTCACGTCGGCCGCCCACAGCAGCGGATCATAGTCTGCCTGCGGGACGAACGCGAGCCCGTACGCGGTCAGGTTGCCGCTGCTCGCGCGTGCGCCGGCGTCGAACGATTCGACCCCGAAGAAGCGCGCAAGCGCGGGCGATATGCGACCGGCCGGCACCAGCGCGACCACGGGCGACGGGCCGTCGCGCCACTGCGCGAACAGCGCGTCGACGGCCGGATTCTCGTACGCGAACAGGCTGACGACTGTCGTGCCGGGCGCGGGCGGCGCGCTGCCGGTCGTACGCTGCCACCATGCGGCGCGTGCCGCGGCATCGGCTTCGAAGACCGCGCGGCGCGCATCGAGATCGCGCTCCTTCAGCACGCCGCCGGTGCCGGCCGACAGTCCTGGAAAGAAGAACGTCTTCAGGAGCGGATAGCGCGGATGCGGCGACGGGCGCAAATGGAAATCGGCGACCCAGTCCTCGGCGCTCAGGTATTCGAGGTTGATCCACACCGGGCGGCGCGCGCGGCGCGCCATCGCCGCGAGATACGCGCCGGGCAGTTCGCACGCGAACGCCTCGATCACGACGTCGGCGATGTCCAGCGCGTCGCCGGCTTCCGCATGCCAGTGTTCGACGACGATGCCGTCGAGCGTCTGGCGCCCGGCATCGGGATCGACCCCCGGCAGCAGGCGCGCGAACGTGCCCAGGTCGTCGATGAAGAGGCGAACCTGCCAGCCGTGCTCGTGAACGAGCTGGCGGGCGAGACGCCAGCACACGCCGATGTCGCCGAAGTTGTCGATCACAGTGCAGAAGAGGTCGCACGCGATCGGTTCGTCGGGCGCGAGCGGCGAAGGAGAGACGGGGGCGGTGCGGGGCATCGAAGCGGGCCGGTGAATGCTCTAAACTGGCGATTCTAATGGACCCGTTCCGCGCCACAAGGTGCCCGGATCACGCATGACATCCCCAGAAGCCGCCGACATCCCGTTCGAACCGAAGAAAATCCTCGCGCAATTGCCGCACATGCCGGGCGTCTACCGCTACTACGACGCGGCGGGCGCCGTGCTCTACGTCGGCAAGGCGCGCGACCTGAAGAAGCGCGTATCGAGCTATTTCACCAAGACGCAGTTGTCGCCGCGCATCGCGATGATGGTCACCCGCATCGCGCGCATCGAGACGACCGTCACGCGCTCGGAGGCCGAGGCGCTGCTGCTCGAGAACAACCTGATCAAGGTGCTCGCGCCGCGCTACAACATCCTGTTTCGCGACGACAAGTCGTATCCGTACCTGAAGCTCACCGCGCATCGTTTCCCGCGCATGGCCTACTACCGCGGCTCGGTCGACAAGCAGAACCAGTATTTCGGGCCGTTCCCGAGCGCGTGGGCGGTACGCGAGAGCATCCAGATCCTGCAGCGTGTGTTCCAGTTGCGCACCTGCGAGGATTCGGTGTTCAACAACCGCACGCGGCCGTGCCTGTTGCACCAGATCGGGCGCTGCACGGCGCCGTGCGTCGGTGCGATCTCGGCGGACGACTACGCGATCGACGTGTCGAACGCCGCGCGCTTCCTGCTCGGCCGGCAGTCGGAAGTGATGAAGGAGCTCGAGCAGAAGATGCACGCGTTCGCGGGCGAGCTGAAGTTCGAGCAGGCGGCGGCCGTGCGCAACCAGATGAGTTCGCTCGCGACGGTGCTGCACCAGCAGGCGATCGAGGTCGGCAGCGACAGCGACGTCGACATCCTGGCGGTCGTCGCGCTGGGCGGCCGCGTGTGCGTGAACCTCGCGATGGTGCGCGGCGGGCGACATCTCGGCGACAAGGCTTATTTCCCGACGCACGTCGAAAGTGCGCTGACGCTTGCCGAAGGCGGCCTCGGTGACGACACCGACGCGCTGGCTGCGGCCGGGGCGCAGCCTGATCTGGCGGCGGAAGACGCGACCGTAGAGGCTGCAGAAGAGGCGGTGGAAGAGGCGGCCGGTACGCGCGGTGCGATCCCGTCGGTGGAGGCCGAGGTGCTCGATGCGTTCATCGCGCAACACTATCTTGGCAATCGCGTGCCGCCCGTGCTGGTCGTCAGCCATGCGCCCGCGAGCCGCGACCTGCTCGAACTGCTGTCCGAACAGGCCGGCCACAAGGTGTCGATGGTGCGGCAGCCGCAGGGGCAGCGGCGCGCGTGGCTGTCGATGGCCGAGCAGAATGCGCGGCTCGCGCTCGCGCGGCTGCTGTCCGAGCAGGGCTCGCAGCAGGCACGTACGCGTGCGCTCGCGGAGACGCTCAGCTTCGAATGCGACGATCTCGCGACGCTGCGGATCGAGTGTTTCGACATCAGCCATACAATGGGCGAGGCGACGCAGGCGTCGTGCGTCGTCTACCACCATCACAAGATGCAGTCGGGCGAGTACCGTCGCTACAACATCACCGGCATCACGCCGGGCGACGATTACGCGGCGATGCGGCAGGTGCTCACGCGCCGCTATGAGAAGATGGTCGAACAGGCTGCGCAGGCGGCCGCTGCCGACGATGCGACCGGCATCGACGGCGAATCGACGCGACAGGCGGAGGCATCGAGCCTGCTGCCGAACATCGTGCTGATCGACGGCGGGAAGGGGCAGGTCGAGATTGCCCGCCAGGTGTTCACGGAGCTCGGGCTCGACACGTCGATGCTGGTTGGCGTCGCGAAAGGCGAGGGGCGCAAGGTTGGCCTCGAGACGCTCGTGTTCGCGGACGGTCGTTCGCCGCTCGAACTCGGCAAGGAAAGCGCCGCGCTGATGCTCGTCGCGCAGATCCGCGACGAGGCGCACCGTTTTGCGATCACCGGGATGCGCGCGAAGCGGGCTAAAGCGCGCCAGACTTCGCGGCTGGAGGAGCTCGAAGGGGTCGGCGCGAAACGCCGGCAGCGGTTGCTCGCGCGGTTCGGCGGGCTGCGCGGCGTCGTTGCGGCCAGCGTCGAGGAACTGGCGAGCGTCGACGGCATCTCGCATGCGCTGGCCGAGCAGATCTACAAGCAGCTTCACTGACAGGCCGTGCGGCCGCCGCCCTTGCGCGCGTTCTGGCGTTCTTGTGGCAGGCCGGTCGACACGGCACAATTGCGAATCCTTTACTGACCCGCATGCCATGCCGTTCAATTTCCCGATTTTCCTGACGTGGGTACGGATCGTGTTGATCCCGCTCGTCGTCGGCGTGTTCTATCTGCCGGACACGGTGATGGGCGGCGCGCACCGCAATATCGCGGCGGCGGCGATCTTCATTCTCGCTGCGCTGACCGACTGGTTCGACGGGTATCTCGCCCGCAAGTGGAACCAGACGTCGTCGTTCGGTGCATTCCTCGATCCGGTCGCGGACAAGCTGATGGTGACGGCGGCGCTGCTGATCCTTGTGCAGATTTCGCGGGTCGACGCGGCGATTGCGTTGGTAATCGTCGGCCGCGAGATCGCGATCTCCGCGTTGCGCGAGTGGATGGCACAGATCGGCGCGTCGAAGAGCGTCGCGGTGAACCAGCTTGGCAAGTTCAAGACCGCATGCCAGATGGTCGCGATCCCGATGCTGCTTTACTACGGCCCGCTGCCGCTCGGCATCGCGACGATCGACACGCGCGTGTGGGGCGAATGGCTGATGTATCTCGCGGCGGTGCTGACGATCTGGTCGATGCTGTACTACATGAAGCTCGCATGGCCGCAGATTCGCGAGCGCGGCGGCGCGTGACGAGGGTGCATACGTTCGATCGCGCAGGTTTTTGGAAAAAGGGCTGGAAAAGCCCTTGACATACGAATGTGCCTTCGACATAATCTCGCTTCTCCGCTGCACGACGATGTAAGTGTGTGACGGGGAAGCAGTAGCGCAGCAATACGCGGGAGTAGCTCAGTTGGTAGAGCGCAACCTTGCCAAGGTTGAGGTCGCGAGTTCGAGACTCGTCTCCCGCTCCAGATTTTTCTGGCAGCGTGTTGTACGGCAAAGCGCTGCAGATGCAGGACACATGCGGGAGTAGCTCAGTTGGTAGAGCGCAACCTTGCCAAGGTTGAGGTCGCGAGTTCGAGACTCGTCTCCCGCTCCAAGTAATGGGGAAGCCAAGCTTCCCTTTTTATTTGATGGACTGATGGTCCTCGAATAAAAATCTGTCGGTTGTCTTCATGGCATCCGGACAGTCCGCTTTTGGCGCGATAGCAAAGCGGTTATGCAGCGGCCTGCAAAGCCGTTTAGGCCGGTTCGACTCCGGCTCGCGCCTCCAAGTAGAACGAGATAAAGCCCTGATTCGTCAGGGCTTTTCTTTTTTCTGCACATTTCCAAAGATGGAAATGGATCGCCAAGAGTGGTAAAAAGTCGCCTCTAACCAACCAAAAACCGACGCCAACCACCCGTCAATCGGCTAATTGGCAATCGAGGCGAGTTGACCAGGCATGGCGAACAAACGGCGGCGCCCCTCCGGCACGTGGGAATACACCATCAAGCGAGCTAAGCTTTTACCAAAGCCACTTTCGCTCACGTTCGACACTGAGGAAGAGGGCGATGCGTACGTCGCCCGCCTCGAGCAGTTGCTCGACGCCGGCATCGTCCCGGAGGAGGTCGTGCAGCAGCACGTCGCTCTCGTGACCACCGGCGACGCAATCCGGGCCTATTTGCGCCGCGTATCCGTCCCCGACTCTGACGTCCAGGTGCTTAATGCATTGCTCGGCCGTGAGGCCACAAAGGCGAAGGCGCTGTCTACGCTCGACTATCGATGGGTTGAGCAGTGGGTGACGAGCATGAAGCGTCATGACCATCTTTCACCATCGACGATCCGTCACTATGTAGGTGCGCTTGCTCGCTGCCTCGATTGGGTGGTGAGGTCCGGATCGCCGATGCTGGCAACAAATTCGATCCGGTTGCTCCCGAAGCGCTACGCGACCTATACCGAAGAAGACCGCATCGCAGTGGAGGCGCAGGACGTCGACGCGAAGGAGGACGTGCATCGTGATCGCCGGCCGAGCGACGAAGAGCTCGTGGAGATTCGGCGGTTGATGACAGGTGGAAAGCCGAAGGGTCGCGAGCGTGCCTTCGAACTACCGTATCGGCCGGCATTGGTGTTTCTCTTCGAGCTGGGTATCGAGTCGGCGATGCGTATGCGGGAAATGTACACACTTGAGATCGACCAGTTCGACGTCGGCCGGCGGACGGCCGCGCTCGAGCGGACAAAAAATGGGAGCAAGCGTGCGGTGCCGCTCACAACAGTGGCAATCGCCGCTTACGAGCGCTACATCGCAGCCGTGACCGACCGGGATCCCGAAATGAACGGCTTCACCTTTGACAGAGGCCAACTATTTCCCTGGGTGGGCGACATGGAGGCATCGATCCGCGCGGAAGGCGTGCCGCTGCTTCGGAGAAAGGTGCTAGCCCGCGTGTCGTCGCGCCTATCGGCTCAGTTTGGACGGATCTTCGATGCGGCCGGCTGCTCGGATCTTGTGTTCCATGATCTCCGGCATGAGGCGACGTCGCGATTGTTCGAGCGGACCACGTTGAACGATATCCAGATTGCGAAGATCACCGGGCACACGAATCCGAAGGTGCTGATGAGGTATGCGAACCTGAGAGGAAGTGACTTGGCGGAGAGGCTGTGGTGATCTGCTACTATGAGCTCGAACAATCTTCTTTGGGGGGGCTCGACTATGAAGCTGATGTATACCGGACTCGACGGCGAGTATGTGTCCGGACACGTACAAGAAATCGTGAAAGGCCGTAAATACACGCTTTGTGAAGAGAATGGTCTGCCACGAGTAATCGAAATGTGGGCGCCATCGGGGCTGCGAATCCCGTACTACTTCGACACGGTCGAGATTGATGGTGACGATGTGTATGGAGTTTCGTCGGTGAATTATTCCCCGCGAACGAAGGTCGGTAGTCGTGCGATGGTGCACTAAGTCTAGCGTGATGAATTGGGAATGCCCCGGCCATCTGGCCGGGGGAACTGATCAGTCAGGCCGCCATTGCGGTCGGCGCCGTATCCACATCAGGGAGGCGGGGAAGCGGGCGGGCCTTTCGACCCAGGCGTCGTGGATCAGTGGCGGAAAGTTGCTTTCGGATCGCCTTATCTACGCGCGCTTCGGTCGCCGGCGATCCGCTGCGGATCTGTTCGATTCGCTTCTGCGTTTGCGCCTGTACCTGTTCACGCAGGTAGGCCACAACATCATCTTCGAGAAAGACCCATGCGCGGCCGATCTTGGCGCCGAGGATGTCGCCACGATGAACGATATCCAGGAGCGTGGTGCGGTCGATCTTGAGGAATTCCGCGCATTCGATCAGGTCAAGCGTGCGCATCCAATCCTCCCGTCTTTCGTTGCGCGAAGTGGTGTTCGAGCCATGCAATCGCGTCGCTCGGCGAGCCAAGGGCGCCCGTCACGCGTCGACGAGCATTCATCGCGCCGCACTCGCGGTAGGTGATCTTGACGGCACCGGCCGCGATCGCTGCCTGGCGCATCGACATCGCGATATCGAAATGCTCGTCGGCCGTGTCGGCATGCTGGATCCACTTCGCGTTCACGCCGATCGTGTGGACCATCGCAAGCAGCTCGGCCGTCGTGTCAGCGATCAGATGCGACATTTTCATGCGGCCGAAACGGCCTGCTGGATAGAGGTACATATCGTCGACGTATACGGTCATGATCGGTCCCCTCGAAGTTGGCGAATGCGTTGATGCAGCTCAGTCGATTTGCCCGTCGGAAGATCCCGCTCATAGATCGCTACGAGTTGGTTCCAGTTGTCGAGAATGCCTTTGAACGTAGGGATTGCCGCCGCGATATCAGAAAAGCGACCCCGGATCTCCGGAACTGCTTTCACTAGGCGGTAGCACCGGCCGAAATCTGCGGGATCGTAAGGAGCATCTAGCTCATGGGCGAGAGACTTTGCGCGTGCAACTACTGCAACCATCGATTCGGACGAGACTCCGGTGTCGCCGGCGATGTACCAGCGAACGATCTTTTGCAGGGCCTGTTTGTTGAGTGCTCTGCTCATTCGGCATCTCCCGTTTCGAGCGAACCGGTATCGCGGTATTGATATACACCAGTCCGTGCGGCCTTACCCTCGTCGATGAAATACTCCCGCCTCGGTGAAAGTATGGCGGGCACCTGGTCGGAGGATTCACCGGCGACAATGCCACCGATCGCATAGCGACCCTGCAGGATGCGGACCGCCTGCTCAACGCATGCCTCGCTCGCTGATTTTGGAAATGACGCGAGTGCGGCGCCGAGATGCGCGAGCGCGGCTTGGATCCGGCCGCACGCGAGCTGAAACACGTAGTCGCTGCTCGAGCGCAGGCGGCCGTCGTCAATCCCTGCGAGCAGTGCAGCCCGATACTGGCCCATCGTCTGAAAGGTTGCGGCGTGCGCCGAGTCAGCGATGAGGGCGCGAAGCGTCGACATGGGAGCAGCTGCAGGCGTTTGGTCGACGTCGGGAGCGTCGCCGGCGTTGAGCCGGCTGAGAATGTTGGCCGACAGCTTAGGATGCGTATCGGCACACGACCGGGCATAGGCGAGCATCGCCGCCGGCGCGTGCTGGTCGCAGTCGAGATCCAGCACGAAGTACTCGCAGCCGTGATGCTTGCCGCCGGGCTGGTCGCTACCGTCGACGCGGCGCACGTCGAACTTGCGAAACAGGCCCTGCTGTTCACTCGGCTTCGCAGCATCGCGCTCAGCCAGGGCAGCGATAGGCCAATAGCGACGGTCGCCGGTTTCATCTTGCAGGTATTCGGCGTTCCCGCTGGTCACGTGGATTTTGTTCTCGGTCATGGTGACTGTCTCACTTCGATTGATTGGGAATCGCGCGGTCGAGCTGCATCAGCCCCGTCTCGAGCGTGACGCCGGCAGTGGCCGCCCACGCGCGGGCGTCCTGCGCGGCTTTGTGGCGCACGAACGAACCGACCTCGTCGGCCATCAGGTCGAGCAGTTCGACGTCGGCCGCGTGCGATATCTCGGCGACCAGGTCGCGGATCGTGGCGCGTAGCGCTTCGATCCTCTCGGCTCTGCCTCGGCGGGCAACCGCCGAGGCATCGTTCACCTGGATAGGTTTGCGCCGCGCCCGCGGCGCTTCGTTCTTCTGGATCGCTTTTGCGGGCGCACGCCCGCGTTTTTCGGTCGCGATTGCCTTGCCGTCGACGCTCGCGAGCGCGATAGCTGTGCGCTGTTTTCCGTGTTCCCGCTTACGCGACAGCGGACGTGGGGTAGAAAGAGCCGGGCGCGGAGTCATTTGGCGGCCTCCTGCCACGATGCGAGCGGGCAACCCGTTGCATCAAGGCCGAGGCGTGCGCGAAGATCAGAGGCTTCCTTGGGGCTGAATGCCGCCGGCAGCTCTCTCAGCTCAGGCGTCAAGTCTGCATCGTTCTTCGGCGTGATTCGCTCGGCCCAGCGGATGATCTTGTCCGCGACCGAGCGAATGTGCTTGGAGGAAGCGTGGCCGTTGGCAAATGTATCGATCAGCGAACGCGCACTGTGTTGGAGTGCCTGGTCGTGCGTTCGGAAAATGCGAGTGGTGCTGAAGAGCTTGAGCGGGCCACTCGATCCGCCCTGGCTGTGCGAGTATGCGATCGCGTAGATCCACGCGTTCTGTTCGATCTGAGCTAGCTCGATGGATGCGAGAGGATCGGAAACCTTCACGTTGCCAGACGGGAGGGTCCATGTATCGACCTCTTCGAATACGCCATGCTCATTCATCGGGCTGACTTCCCACGCGCGAGGTTCAGCCGCAGTTGAGGGCGTCTTTCTCGTGGCCGGTTTCGCATCGAGCAGGTCCGCGAGCGGCATGAGGACATCATGGACTACATTCCGGGTCGGCTCGAGCAGCTTCCCGAAATTGACGTCGTGAAGAACTGCCTGCAGCGCACACAACAGTGACTTTGCTTGCGGCGCGGTGATGCCCTTGGTCTTCGAGTTCGCGCGTGCGGCGCTCAGGTGCTTCTTCGTGACCTTGCTTTTGCCTGCCTCCTTCGCCTTCGAAAGTCCGGACACGATGCGTTCGAGCGCCTTGTCGGCGCCATGTGTGCGGATTTCCTCGATCGCGAGCGTGCCAGCGATCGAGCCGTCGCGTACGAGCGCATGCAGCTCGGCCGGTGCCTTTTCCAACAGCGCCGCGTCTCGGATCGACTGCTCGCTGATGTTGAGGCGTGCGCAGATCGCCTTCGAGTCCATTCCGTGAACGTCGCGCAGCTCGGCGATCGACGTGGCGAGATCGAGCGGAGAGGAGGCTTTCGATACGTTGCTCACGTACCCGTCGATCACCATTTCCGACCGCTTCACGTCACGCGCATCCCGCACGACGATCGGAATCTTTCCGAGGTCTTTCCCGGCCTTGATCGCCGCGCCTGCTGCGAGATACCGGTGTTGGCCCTTGTAGACGTAGAAATAGTCCTTGCCGTCGACCTTGCGTGCGTAGCAGTGGAGCGGCGAACCCTTGTCGTAGCCGTTCTGGATCATGAGCGACGCGAGGTCTTTGACCCACTGCTGGTCGACCGGGCGGACGTTGTCGCGCGGGTCATAACGAAGCGACTCGTACGGCGTCATCCAGAGATCTGCCGACGTGGCACCGGCAGCAGCAGCGGCAGCCTTGGTGTTGCCCGTGACGATCGGTGCGTCGAGCTGAAGGGCATGCGTGCGAATGTTCATACGGCACCTCGCGCGAGCAGGGCGGAGAAGTGGCGAACGATGGGGCGGGCGAAGCAGATCGCGCAGATGATGGCGACGATGGCGACCGCGTACGTCCGGCCGTCGATCGCTGCCAAGATCCAGAGAAGCGAGTCGACCAGGCCGAGTGCAGCGCCGACGACGCGGCGATGATCGTCCTCGCTGCCCGTGAGCAACCATACGGCGAGACACGTGGTGATGGCGATGGCGAAGGAGAACATTATTCGGGATCCTTGAGTTCGAAGTGCCGGCCGCGGCTGCCGCATGCGCCGGTCCAAATTGCGATGAGATTGGGAATGGAGCGCTGATAGTCCGCGCGGGCGGTCGACGCGTAGCGGATCGGCTCGCCGGTCGTGAGACTGACTCCTTCCGACGTGCTTGGATGCAGGCAGAGAAGTGCGGAGCCGGGTTGCGGAATCACCGGTCGCTCGTCATGACTGATTGGCGTCGGTGCATTCAGCCCATAAAAGCGGCAGTCGGTGCAATGCTTCATGCCGGCACCTTCGCGCTGCGCTTACTGCGGCGCTTAGCGCGCTCGGCTGCTGCCTCGATCGCGTCTTGGGCGGCTTGCTCCGCTGCTTTCCGTTTCCGGCGCGAAGCATTGATTGCGCTTTCGCAGTCGCCTTCGCTGGGAATCGAGATCTGGGTGCGGACGACATGCGTGCCGTCCATGATCAGGTATTCGGTGTAGATGCTGTCCTGGATCGGGCGGCGCATCACTACGGTCTGGCCGATGAGGATCGGCGTCGAGGGACGGCGGGCTTCACGGTTGTATCGGACGATTGTCCGCAGGCCGAGGGTGTCGCCGCGCGGGGTGTCAGGTTCGAAGCGCTTGATCTGGCGGGGCATCGTGTTATTCCTCTTCGCTTTCGCCGGCCGCGCGACTCTTGATGTCGACGTGTCTGGCGTGTGGTTGCTTGTCGCGCGACCGGAGCGCAGCGCAGTTGGCGAGGCAGATCCGGAGGGCGGGATTGGTCAGAGAGGCGGAGGCAGGACCGGGCAGGCAGCGAAGGCGATGTTCGCGGGCGATTACTTCGTCGGACATCAGATCCGTCGCCGCCATGTCCGGATCACCCCGCGTTCGTGGTCGTGGTGACGAGGCTGATGCGACTGACCATCGACATTTCAGCGCGGAATGTACTCACGGCAACGGCGATGAAAATCACGATCAGGACTGCGGCGCCGCGAGCGCGGCTGGTATGGGCGTTGTTGTTCCGGCTCATGGCTACACCTGCGGGCGGGCGTGCGAATGCACTGCCGGAGCGGCCGGGACATCGTTGCCGGGAACGAGATTCACGAAAATCACGACCAGGGCGGCAACGATCGTGAGACGCCAGGCAGCGGACGACTCGATCGGCTTGGCGGGCGGAAAGTGACTTTTCTGCAGTTCCTGCAGCGCCGCACGTCGGGCCGGGCCGTGCGCGTCAAAGATGGGTTTCATGTAGGTCTCCGGTGGACGCGTCGGGTGACGCGTTCCGCCGGAGAATATCCGCATACGGAATTACGTGTCAATCCATATACGGATATTTCTGTTTCGAAATTGCACTAACAAATGGGGTTCGATTGCCGCGTGCGGAATTCGGATCAGTCCTTACGCCCCCACATCCTTGCTGCGCAGACTTGAGCCGCAACAGACAGCGCAGCGTCGAGCCATGCGTAGTCGTTGAGGTAAGTGGCGGCGACGAAGCCGATCGTCGTGATTGCGGCAAGCGATGCATTGCCGCGTTGGCGTGGAGAGGTGGCTGATGTTCGTCTGGGGCTCTTCAGCTTGCCGGCGAGGCTAGTGAGGCCGCGTACAAGGAGCGGAATGAACTCGGTTTCGAGACCTGTCGATGTGGAATCGAGAGAGCCATCTGCACGCAATAGGACGAGTGCAGCCGCGACAGCGTGCGGCCCGTTTGATTCGAGGCGAGTGCTGAGGTGTGATGCGATTCGCAGGTGCCGCGCTTCGAGATTGGCGGCGGCTGGCTGCTTCGCGATGTTTGCGGCTTTATGGCGCCGCGTTCGATATGACGAGAGGTTCGTTACTGTTGCTTGTGCCTCAATTTCGGCGGCGTTTTCGTGCTTGTGGGTTGTTGGTCTCATTTTCGCTCAGCGTATCCGTGGTTAGATCACGTTGAGCGACGCCTGCGACGAGCGCGCGCTCGTCACTGGTTGCCGGAATCGTCTCCGACACCGTCGTCAATTCGCCAGCACTGCCTTTGCTGGCTTCGTAAGTCGCCATCACAAATTCGGCGAAGGCCCGAATCTTCTCTTTCTCGCTGGCCGGAAGGTCAGCAAAGCGCCTGGGGTCGACAGGAAGCGCATTCGTCCCTTCAGCGCGGTCCTCATCTTCAAGCAGCTGCGCAATCGAGATCCCGAACGCGGATGCGAGCTTGTACGCGGTCGACAGTTCGGGTTCCGTGCCCAGGTTGAGGACGCGGTGAATGGAGCTCTGCGACATCTTTGCCCGTTCGGCGAGTTTGGCCTGCGTGTCGGCGGCTGGCACTCTGCCCATCCAGAGGCGCACTTTGTCGGCCAACAGCTTCCGCATTGAAAAGTCTTTGCTCATGTGGGGAATCATTCCATACATGGAATTCCCTATGAGGAAGTTTGGATTGTGTGTAAAATTCCGCATACGGAAGTTTTCCGCCAAATTTTCCAATGAGGTGTGCGATGAAGGGCAACCGCGAACCGATGCTCGACACCGTGCTACGGCGTCTGAATCAGGTGAAGGGCGATTGGCCCCGAATCGCAGACGAAAGCACGGTTCCTTATCAAACGATCACGAAGATCGCGTGCGGCTTCGTGCGCGATCCACGGATCTCGACCGTCCAGACGCTTTACGACTATTTCGAGGATCAGTCGGAGCAGGGGGCTGGAGATCCCGATGCAACTGGTGACAGTAATCACGGACCGCATTGATCTGGAGTCGGCGTGATGTCCGATGCCCTTCATCGTAAGGGCGGCACGCCCGGGTAAACAGAATGAAAGTCCACATCCACCAAGAACAGACGGGGCTCCAATGACCTGCCGATATAGCGGGACCGATTGGCTTGACGTTCTCTACACGTCGATTCGCAACACGCCGGGCGGGGTGTCGGATGCGGCACTTTTCCTGACTGCTCGCCGTGGGCGATCGATCTCGGTTGAGGCGCTGCGACTGCGTCTCCGTGCGGTCGACGAGAACCGCCTCTCGATGGAAATGTTCGTGTTGCTGCTGAAGTGGATGGAGGAGCACGGGTCTCCTCATGCGCTGGACGCTCTCTATGCGCTGAACGAGCAGTTCGGCCTACGCACATCTGAAGCCGATGCGGAGCCGTCGCAGGATTCGTCGGTCGCGCTGATTGCCGAAGCGCTCAAGATCGCGACGCATACGGGTGAAGTCGCTGAATCCGTGCGCGTAGCGCTCGAAGACAACGTCATCAGTGAAGATGAGGCGACGACCATCACGACGGCAGCACGTGCGCAGCAGCGGGCGCTCGACCGCCTTATCCAGCATCTTCGCACCGTAGTGCGGAGCCCGAAGCGCCTGTTCGTTCGCGACTGAACCGCTGCTATGCGATTCATTCCCGGAATGCAGTGCTGCAACGTGTATCGCGAGCAAGCAGGCCTGTCGTGCGACTACGGCAACCAGTTGTGCTGCGCCAGCTCGGCGCTCGAGCGCATGGCGAATCGCATGCCGTCGGGTATCCCGCGTCTTCTCAATACGCTGTTTGACACGTTCCCTGCCTCGGCCGGGTACGTGATGCAGCACGCACTACGTTATTCCGATCCTGCCGTCGCACTCGACATTGCGGCGAAGTATTGCGCGTCGATGCAGTCACGCGCAGATCGGTTGGCATTCAAAGACCAGGTCGCCGGCTATCTCAGCGCTGAGCAACTGGCGACATTCGAAGAACACACTCTCGCCGAATTTCATCGGCGAAAGGCATCAACCAACCGGGGGTAACAAAGTGACTTTGTCTCAGTCATCCGCACTTCGCACGCGCCACAATCGCGTCCGCCGACTCAATACGAGCCCTTCGTGCATGTCCTTCGCTGCCGGGCGCGCTCAATTCCGCCTTCACATTACGTCCCGCAAATTCTGGATCGGAGCGTAAGCCTTGTCCTCGATCGATCAGATCATCGCGCAGCTCGATGCTGCGGGGCACCCGCGATTGCCCGACGGACACCCCATCGCGGACGGTAAGCCGCACCGCTATGGCCCGAAAAAGAAGCACTGGTATTCGTTGCATGAGGTCGTCCGCGCCGGGCAGGTTGTAGGTTATGCCGGCGCGTTTGGCGAGTGGAGTGCGGACGACAACGGGGCGCAGAAATTCGTTTGGCAGGGTGGCACGCTTCCACCCGATGTGCTGGCCGAAACACGGCGGAGGCAGGAAGCAACGGAGCGAGCCGAGGAAGAAATGCGCCGGAATGCAGCAAAGCTCGCCGCGAATCGCGCGCGGCAGCAGTGGGGTGACGCATCGGAAGACGGGGCGTCACCCTATCTCGAGCGCAAGCAGATTACGGCGGAGGGCGTACGGTTTGCCGAAGACGGGACACTGTACGTTCCCCTGCTGAAATACACCGTCGACGGCGCCCGCATGGTCGGTCTCCAGAAGATCACGCCCGACGGTGCGAAGCGCTTCAACAAGGGCACCGAAAAGAAGGGCGCGGAATGCCGCCTCGGCACATCGAGCGCTGACGACAAGGTCGTGATGATCGCAGAAGGCTACGCGACCGCACGTACGATCCGTATGGCGACCGATGGTGCGATCCCGGTATCCGTGTGTTTCGACGCCGGCAACATCATGTTAACGGCGCAAGCGCTGCGCGACGCATATCCAGACGTGCATATCTTGATCTGCGCTGACGACGACTGGAAGGTCGAGCAGCAGATGAGGAACTGGCTCGTCGACAAACTCGGCTATGCCGGCGACCTGGTCGTCGGCGCCGATCCGGTCGAGATCCAGCATCGCGGCATTGTTCATAGCGTGAGCGCGGAAATCGGCCAGATCCACGGAGGCGTTCCCTTCGTCGAGCTGCGCATTGTCGTCGAGTCGCGTCCTGAGCAGGTCAAGCGATTCGAAAACACGGGTCGCATACGAGCGGAGGAGGCGGCAGCAGCCGTCGGTAACGCGAGTGTCACGTTCCCGGCCTTCTCGAACCGTGAGGACCGCAAGCTCACGGACTTCAACGACCTGCATTGCGAGGAAGGCTTGCACGTCGTCAAAGAGCAGATCGCCCGCGCGATCCTCGCTGTTTTGGCGCCGGCCGCGAGCGATGTGAAGCCGTTCCCACACCTGCATGCTGTCGAGTCGGTCGCTGACCCATTGTTCGACCAGGCCGTCGCTGCAGTTCGTGAGGCTCGGCGTGCATCGGTGTCACTCGTGCAGCGTCAGCTTCGGATCGGCTACAACCGTGCGGCTCGGCTCCTCAGTGATATGGAGAAAGCCGGGATCGTGTCGGAAGAGAACGACGGCGGTGCTCGTCGTATTCTCGATGCCGGCGATGCGTTGCCCCCTTCGTCTGCTGGCGCTGCAGATGATGAACTGCCCCCTGAGGAAGCGCGGCAGCCTCGGTCGTGGTACGCGGATCTGCGCCGCACGAATAGCGGAGCATTGCTGCCGACCGTCGACAACATCTTCGCGATCCTGTCCAACGATCCGAAGTGGGACGGTGTTCTCGGCTTCGAGCTGTTCGCGCTGCGGATCGTGAAGCTGAAGCCGCCCCCGTTCCCCGGTGGCGAAGTGGGCGAATGGACCGATCGCGACGATGCGCGTTGTGCATTGTGGCTAGGCCAGCGATACGCGGTCAGTCCGCGCGCGGATCTGATCTCCGACGCTGTTTTCCTTGTTGCTGAGCGCAATTCTTTTCACGAGGTGCGTGACTACCTCGCCAGCTTGACGTGGGACGGGACGCCGCGGCTGCAGAGCTGGCTTGTCACGTACTTGGGTGCTGAGGATACGGAGTACGTGCGCTTGGCCGGGTTCAAGTGGCTTGTGGCATCGGTCGGTCGCGTCATGAAGCCCGGCTGCAAGATGGACAACGTCCTGATTCTCGAAGGCGCGCAGGACGCTGGCAAATCGTCTGCGTTCCGGACAATCTTCTCGCAACGCTGGTTCACCGACGCGAACATCATCATCGGCGACAAGGATTCGTATGCGGTGATGGCGGGGAAGTGGGTGATCGAGCTGGCCGAGCTCGATGCGCTCTCGAAGTCCGAGTCGTCGAACTCGAAGCGCTTCTTTTCGACCGCAGTCGATACCTATCGGCCGCCCTATGCGAAGCGCGCGATCGACGTGCCACGTCAAAGCGTATTCGCCGGCACCGTGAACTTCGACACGTACCTGAAGGACGAATCGGGCAACCGTCGTTACTGGCCGGTGAAGGTGGCTGACATCCTGAACTTGAAGGACCTCGCGGCCGATCGCGATCAGATCTGGGCCGAGGCGTATCAGACCTATTGCGAGTGGGACACGGCGAACCTTGAGGCCGATGGTGCTATTCCGGCTCCATGGCAGGTGTTGGCGCATGAGAAGCCGCTGTTCCGTGTCGAGCAGGATGCGCGCTACGAAGGTGACGTGTTCGAGCCGATGATCGCGCGATTCATCGAGATGAAGGATCGCGTCACGATGGAAGAAATCCTCGGCGAGTGTTTGAAGCTCGACATGTCGAAGTGGACGCCGGCCGAACAGCGCCGCATCGGCAAGGCGATCAAGTCGATCGGCTGGATCCGGAAGCGGGAGACGAAGGGCGGCCGGGAGTGGTATTACGAGCGGCCGGAGCAGGTCGAGATCATCGCACGGCCTGCGTCAGCAGCGCTCGCGACAGCGGAGGCAGGTGATGAATCGTGCTTCTGATTATCGCGTTCTCGCCGCGCCGATCGCGTCTTTCTTCGCATCGTGTCAGCGTCTTTTGTCGCGCCAACTCGGCACATTTGTCGCGCCGCGTCAGCCGATTTGGCGCGCTTCGAGTCGTCCCATGTCCCGACGTCCCAAGCATATCGCCTCGCGTACGTGTGCGTATGCGTGCGACGTGCGCGACGTGAGCGCGTGGATGAGCGCACGTCGCAAGCGCGCGCACGCGCACCTGACCTTCTTTCCTTGGGACAGTGGGACAGTAGGACGAGATAAGAAACGGGGGGAGCGATGATCGACCTGAAAGAACGAGCCGGGACAGCAATGAACGTGCAGAGTCAGCTGAACGATCAGGCGGTCGACGGTGAAACCACGTTGGCTGCTCTCGCGTTTGCTGGTGAACTCGGAAAGTTACTTTGGCACATGAAGTACGGTCAGGATGTGACGTACGTTCATGACGTGAAGCGCTCACCGTTTCGCCGTGCGGTGCTGCTCCTGTCGCAGACCATCCGCACATCGCGGAAGTTTTCGCGAGTGAAGTTCACGGGCCTGGATCGCCAGCAGGCACGCGACAAGCGACGTGGCTGCAAGGTCGAGGTGGCGAAGGCCGACATCGTCGAGCGATTCGCCCGCCGCGTGATTGTCGAATGGTGCGCGGATCTCTGCGTCGACTGCGATGGTCGGGGTGTGCTCGGTCGCTCGCATGGCGATGAACGTGCCGGACGCGACGTTGAGTGTCCGAGCTGCATGGGGCGTCGGAAGATGATTGTCGACGAGCAGCGCGTTCCGTTCGCCCATAACGGGCGTGGCCCGATGGTGTTTCGCGAGCTGGACGCATGTTCGGTATGTGACGGAAAGGGGCGACTTAACCTCTCCGCGTACGTTGCACGTGTTGGCCGGCAGATCTGTCGCAGCTGCGCGGGAACTGGAAAAGCCGCGATCGACGAACCAGCCCGTGCACACGCGCTCGGCATTACGTTAGAGCTATACCGATCGCAATGGCCCCGACATTTTGTCGCCGCACTCGCGCTGCTCGACAAGATCGATGGCAGCGTGTCAGACACGGTGCGGCGGAAGATGCAACGATGAAAATCTTGCAAACCAAGAAACTCGCGCATAAAATTCGGCCATCCTTTACCGAGTCACTGGATATTCGCTGGCACCGCGCGTTAGTCGTGCAAACCTCTCGGAGACATAACAACAATTAAGGGTGCCCGTTAGGTCAGTGGGAGGCGTTCGCCTTCACGAAATGAAATTCTCGAAGCCTCGAGCGCGAAAGCCTCGAGGCTTTTTGCATTGGGGTGCCGTATGGCAGGACCTGCCGTCAAGTTCAACGTCGATGACTCGGACTTCGAGAAAGCGCTCGCGGATCACATGACGCGCAAGATGCCGAGCATCGCTGCGAAGGCTCTGAACGCGACAGCGCGTGAAGCGCAAACCGCGCTGAAGACGGCGATGCCGCAGTACTTCGACCGGCCGACGCCGTGGACGATGAGGTCGACGCGTGTCGTGTCGGCCACGTCGGCTCGCCTGGCTGCGTCGGTCGGCTTCAAGGACGAGGCGTACAAGGGAACGCCCGCAACAAAGTACCTGTTGCCGCAGGTCGATGGCGGAGGTCGCGGCGTGAAGCGGATGGAGAGTGCGCTTCGTCGCATCGGTCTGCTTCGCGGCGACCAGTTCGCTGTTCCGGGTGGTGGTGCGACGCTCGATGCGTACGGCAACGTTGCGCGATCGCAAGTGATCCAGGTGATGTCGTACCTGAATGCATTCGCCGAACAAGGGTATCGAGCGAACATGACGCAGAAGCGTCGGGACTCGCTGGCTCGCGGCCGAAAGGGAACGCGTGGCTTCAGCTACTTCGCATTGGTCAACGGCGAAGGCAAGTTGCCGCCCGGCATCTACCGTCGGACGAACTACGGCGTCGATCCGCGCATCAGTCACCTCGCGTACGGGGCGGCGAAGCCAGTGTTCGTGTTCACGCGTGCACCGAACTACCGGCCGCGCTTCCCATTCGCGCAGATCGTGACCGACAGCATCAACGCGAGGTTGCTTCCGAACCTGAGCGGCGCGTTCCGCCTGGTCTACCCGTGATCGACGGGCGGCCGGGGCGCGGGCCGGTCGGGGTCGCGAATTTCGCGGACGGGTAGGGGAAACCACTGATGGCAGCGCGAAAAATCGGCGGGTCCTCCCCCTGACCCCGGCCGCACGGGTAATTCGAGCCACGCACTCCGCACGGTGTCGGGCCTTTTTCAGGGTGGTCACTCGGGTGGTCGGGTGGTCATTTTTTGGTGGTCAGGGTGGTCATATGCCTGAGATGAGCCAGCGGGCCTTTGCCCGTCACATGGGCGTGGCGCTCAATGCCGTGCAGAAGGCCCTGAAGTCTGGGCGGATCGCGCTCACCGCGAACGGAAAGATCGACTCCGACGTCGCAGTCGGAGCCTGGCGCCGCAACACGGATGAGAGCCGGCGGTCATTTACGGACCTGTCACGGTCGACTCTCGCGCTGTCGGGTGAAAGCGCCATCCCTCCGGCTGAAGCCGACGACGATTTTCCAGCTGCCGCAGGGTCGAGCGATCCGCACATGTCTGCATATCGCGCTGCACGTGCAGAGCGCGAATCGACGCGCGCGCAACGTGAGCGGATGGAGCTGGACCGGGATCTCGGAAACCTGCTGGCGCTCACAGACGCGAACCGGATCGCATTCACCGCGTTCCGTACGCTGCGCGATCTCGTGATGAACGTGCCCGTACGCGTGAAGGATCAGCTCGCGGCAGAGACGAGCGCGGCGCGAGTCGAGGCGATTCTGGAAGAAGAGCTGGCGCGCGCGCTGTCGTCAATCGACGTGCAGCAACTGATGCACGATGACGATATGGAAGACGACGATGGGAGCGATCGACAGCTTTCTGAAGACGATACAGGAGGCGATTCGCCCTGATCGGCGTATCGGCATCGCCGAATGGTCCGAGAAGCATCGCATCCTGCCGGAGAGCAGTCCGGAGCCTGGACCATGGCGTAACGCACGCACACCGTATCTCGTCGGCATCATGGATGCGCTGTCGGGTCAGCCGAGCATGGTTACGCGTTATGCACATGACGATACGCGTCCATTCGATAACAGCGGCGTCGTGATCGTCGGGTTGCAGAAAGGGCACCAGTTGGGCGGGTCCGCACTCGGCGAAAACTTCATTGGCCGCAGCATTACGACGGCGGCCGGGAACATCCTCGCGGTGTTCGCGACGAAGGACGACGCCGAGAAGTGGGAGATGGATCGCTTCGAGGCGATGCGCACGTCGACCGCGGCATTGCGCAAGCGTGTAAAGGACGCGAATCGCAAAGGCAGTGCGAACACGAAGCTGCGCAAGCGCTTCCCTGGCGGGATCATGAATCTCGTCAGCGCGACGCGCGCCGGCCGGCTGAAGTCGACGACGGTGCGGTATGTGCTGCTGGAGGAGGTCGACGAGTACGAGCAGAACGTCGACGGTCAGGGTAATCCGATCGATCTGGCGATCAACCGTACAAGTAACTATGGCCGTCGCGCGAAGATCTTCGCGAACAGCACGCCGACGATCAAGCGGCGTTCGCAGATCGAGCGCCTGTACGAGCGCGGCGACCAGCGGCGCTATTTCGTCCCCTGTCCCGAGTGCGGCGCTGCTCAGTTCTTCGAATGGAAGAATTTCCGTCGCGTCGACGATGAGTCGCGCACGGTGCTCTGCTACTGCCAGGCCCCGGGGTGTGGCGTTGGAAGCCCGGAGCACGCCTGGAAAGCCGGCTACGGCCGTTCGTACTGGATGCCGACCGCGCCGGGCGATGGTAAGGCCGCAAGTTTCCACCTGAGCGCGCTATACGCGCCTCTTGGATGGCGCCCGTGGTCGGATCTGATGGACGACTGGGAGGCGAGCGAGCAGGACGTCGAGAAGCGAATTGCTTTCACGAACAACGCGCTTGCTGAGTGCTGGGAGGACAAGAGTGCGGAGGTCAAATGGGAGGCAATCAAGCGCCGCGCAGAGCCGTACGCGCAGCGCACGATTCCTACCGGTTGCCTGGTGCTGACGGCGGCGGTCGACACCCAAGATGATCGCCTTGAAATGGAGATATCCGGCTGGGGGCGCGGTATGCGCAACTGGACGATCGATCACATCGTCATTCGCGGCGATCCCGCGACGCCTGAGCCATGGCTCGCAGTGGACAGAGTGCTCGACACGTCGCTCGTGAACAGTTTCGGCGTTTCTATGCGGATTGAAGTGTGTGCCGTCGACACCGGTGGTCACCGCACGCAAGATGCATACGACTACTGCCGCACTCGGACGCACCGGGGCGTATTCGCGGTCAAGGGAGCTTCTGTCCGGCATCGTCCGATTGTCGGCAAGCCAACGGACCAGGACGTGAAGAAAGACGGTCGTGTCCTCAAGGGGGGCGTGAAGGTGTGGCCGGTCGGCACGGACACCGCGAAGGATCGGATTTTTGGTGCGCTGGCGGCCGATGAGGAACGGGAGGTGTCCGAGCGCCGCATGCGGTTCTCGATGGACCTCGACGACGAGTACTTCGAGCAACTGTGCGCCGAGGTCTACAACCCGTCAAAGGACCGATGGGATCGCCTGCGCAAGCGTAACGAAGCGCTCGATCTGAAGGTCTACAACTTCGCGTGTGCCTATCACCCCCGCTTGCGGCTCAACGCATATCAGGATGCCGATTGGGCGGCGATCGAGATCGTCGTCGAACCGCGTGTTCGCGATCTCTTCGCGGCATCTACCGGGGAGCATGCGACCCGTTCGGATGCACAGCTCGTGGACGAGATGGATGACCCGAGCGATGCGCTTGATGATCAGTCGACCAGCGTGTCTGCTGTCGAGGAAGTTGAAACTGCCGTTGCTGCTCCGGAGCCAGTGGAGTCAGCGGGCCGTCCTGCGCGCGCAGGGTGGGTCCCACGGCGCGAGAACTGGCTGACGAGGCGTTAGATATGGCATTCACTCAAAACGACCTGATTGCGGTCGAGCGGGCAATCGCCAGTGGCGCATTGACTGTCGAATACAACGGGAAGAAGACGACGTTCCGCAGTGTCCAGGAACTGCTGGCTGCTCGCGACCTGATCAAGGCAGACGTCGCGGCCGCCAGCGGAACGGGCGGCCGATCGCGCGCAAGCATTGCCATCATCGAGCGGTTCTGACATGAAGATGAATTTTTTCGAGCGAATGATCGCGTCGGTTTCGCCGGAATGGGGCATGCATCGTATGCGTGCGCGAATGGCGCTCGATGCTGTTCGCGGCTTTGATGGCGCGAAGCGTGGCCCGCGCGCGGCAGGCTGGCGCGTAGGCGGGGCGAGTGCGAATGCCGAGCTGGCGCCAGCCCTTGCGACCCTGCGAAACCGATCGCGAGACCTGATCCGGAACAACGGCTACATCAAGCACGCGCTCAACGTGAAGGTCGCCAACCTGGTCGGCACAGGGATTCGAGCGAAGTTCGCTGACAAGAAGCTTCAGAAGTTGTGGAAGCGGTGGATCAAGCAATGCGACGCGGCTGGCTTGCTCGACTTCAACGGCATCCAGGCGCAGTGCTACCGGGCAATGGAGGAATCCGGCGAGGTGTACGTGCGTTTCCGCGTTCGCCTGGCGGGAGACGGGCTTGATGTACCTCTGCAGCTTCAAGTGCTCGAATCTGACTACCTGGACAGCACGAGAACCGGCCCGACCGACAGCGGGGGATTCATCATCACCGGGATTCAGTTCGACGCGATTGGGCGACGCGTCGGCTACTGGTTCTTTGATCGGCATCCTGGCGAAATCGCCACAGTGCCCCGTGACATGCAAAGTCACTTTGTGCCTGCATCCGAAGTGATTCACCTGTTCGATGCGATCAAGCGACCAGGCGCCGTGCGCGGCTTTCCGGAATTCGCGACGTCAATCTGGAAGGTGCGTGATCTCGATGAGTATCAGGACGCCGAGCTGGTACGAAAGAAGATCGAAGCGTGTTTCGCGGCCTTCGTCAAAACCAACGACGATAGCTTCCAGGCGGGCAGACCGACATCGTTGGCGGGGGCGGGCGGTGACGGTCCTCGCGTCGAGGCACTGTCACCCGGCATGATCGAATAT
This sequence comes from Burkholderia sp. Bp9016, assembly GCF_003857765.1. Lineage (NCBI taxonomy): Bacteria > Pseudomonadati > Pseudomonadota > Betaproteobacteria > Burkholderiales > Burkholderiaceae > Burkholderia > Burkholderia sp. Bp9016. Next base: position 58,462 of record NZ_QTPY01000018.1, on the reverse strand, counting down.
CTGCGGGCAAACGAAGAGGTGCAGTTCGCGGCGCCCGCTGCAAGCAACGGCTACGAGGAGCACGTGCGGATCGAGTTACGTGCGATTGCGGCCGGCGCAGACCTCACGTACGAGCAACTGACCGGCGACTACTCGCAGGTCAATTTCACGAGTGGTCGCATGGGCAAGATGGAGTTCAAGCGAATCATGGAGCAGAAGCAATGGCTCATCGTGATCCCGATGCTATGTGAACGGGTAGCCTCGCGATTCGTCACGACCGCATATCTTGCGGGCAGGACCAAGTTGACCGACTGCGATGTTACGTGGACGCCGGAGCGAATCGAATTCATCGATCCGATGCGCGAAGCCTCCGGGTTGATTGCGTTGATCGAGGCCCGGCTCAAGAGCCGCGTGCAGGGTATTCGCGAGCTCGGTGACGATCCGGAGGAAGTCGACGGCGAAATTCTCAGCGATACGCTTGACGCTGATCTGCCACAGCCGAGCGGCAAGGTAACTGCCGTTACCAGCCGCGCTCAACGACGACGACCACCTGTCGACGCTGCCTGACCGGTTCTTTTCTCACCACGCCCGCCTATGCGGGCGTTTTCATTTGGAGGCGAGCATGCCCCGAAGCAATACGGATTCGACCGACCCGCAGGCGCGGAGCACGTCGATGCCGATCATGACGCGGCAGATGCCTGTTGGCACTGTCAATCAGGACGCGCGAACGGTCGATGTCGTGTGGACCGCCGGCGCTCAGGTGCTGCGGTACGACTGGTATCGCGATCGCAGCTACCTCGAAGAGCTGAGTACCGAGCCCGGTGCTGTGCGCATGGAGCGTTTGCAGTCCGGCACGGCGCCGGTTCTCAACAACCATGACGGGTGGAGCGGTCTCGATGCTGTCCTGGGCGTTGTGCAATCGGCTGATATCGATTCGGCCGACGGCTCGGGCACGGCGACGCTTCGATTTTCGCGCCGGCCCGACGCAGATCCCGTCTTTCAGGATGTTGTTGACGGCATCTTGCGGAACGTCTCGGTCGGCTATCGAACCTATCGCGTCGACATGATCCCGCCCGGACAGGAGGGTAATGACCAGTGGATCTACCGCGCTGTCGACTGGGAGCCGAACGAGATCTCCATGGTGCCGATCAATGCGGATGTCGGCGCAACTACACGCGGTGCAGGAGCGCCGCGCTCCGAACGTTCTTACCCCTGCGAGTTCGCCGAACGTAATGCAGGAAATCAAGCCAGCGGCGCGAATAGCTCGCCGAACCACCAAGGAGTTGTGATGCGTGTCCAAGACCAAAGCCAAAACGATACCCGTACCCAGTCGACGCCCGTACAAGCCCCGGCGCCGGCATCCCCCGACGTCGCTACGCAGCAAGCCGAGAGTGCGCGTGCTGAAGGAGCGCAGGCCGAGCGCCAACGCGTGATCGATATTCGCCAAGCGGTGCGCGCGAGCACGCTGGACGACCAGGACGCGCTGATTACCGGCTTCATCGATCAGGGCATCGGCGCGGACGCAGTGCGTGCGCACGTTCTGCGCATGCAGGCAGAGCGCTCTGCCGCTGCCGGTATCCGTGGTCAAGCGGATATCCAAACGGTCCAGGACGAAGCGGATACGCGTCGTGAAGCGATGACGGATGCGCTCATGCATCGAATCAACCCGCGCCACGCGCTGACCGACGTCGCACGCCAGTATCGCGGCATGAACCTGCGCGAGCTGTGCCGTTCTGGCCTGGAGGCCGCGGGCGTCGATACGCGCGGTATGGACGTGCGTGCACTGGCCGGCGCGGCGCTCGGGATGGGGGCGCGCGGTGCCTACAACACGACGTCGGATCTTCCGGTCGTCTTCGGCAACGTGATCAATCGCACGCTGCGTGAGGCGTACACCGCCGCACCGCGTTCGTTTTCGGCCTGGGCGCGTCAGGGCATGCTCACCGATTTCCGCGCTGCGACGCGCGTGATGGTGGATGGCGCGATCAAGCTCGAAAAGGTGAACGAGGCCGGCGAGTACAAGTATGGGTCGCTCGTTGACGGTGGCGAGGTGATCCAGCTCGGCACGTACGGGAAGATCGTCAACTTCACGCGAGCGATGATCATCAACGACGATCTGTCGGCACTCGAACGCGTCCCGGTGTTCTTCGGCCGTGCGGCTGCGAACCTCGAATCCGACCTGGTCTATTCGGCGCTGACCGGCAACGTGAAGATGTCGGATGGCAAGGTGCTGTTCGATGCGGCTCACAGCAACGTCGGAGCAGCTGGCGCGATTGGGATCGACACGCTCTCGGCGGGCCGCTCGGCAATGCGTACGCAGAAGGCTCCGGGAGACGGTACGGCGCTCAACCTGGCGCCCAGGTTCCTGATCGTGCCGGCGGCGCTCGAAACGGCGGCCGGGCAGTACACCAGCAACCAGTACACGCCGAACGTCGCGCGAGAGCAGAACCCGTTCTTCGGTGTGCTGACGCCGATCGTCGAGCCCCGCCTCGATGCGATCAGTCCCGACGCCTGGTATCTCGCAGCTGATCCGTCCGTGATCGATACGGTCGAGTACTGCTATCTCGAAGGCGAGGAGGGTCTGTACACCGAGCAATCGCTCGATTTCGACGTCGACGGCCTGAAGGTCAAGGCACGGCTCGATTTCGCGGCGAAGGCGGTGGACTTCCGGGGCCTGTACAAGAATCCGGGCAAATGATGCATGCGCTGCGCTCCCAGTGAGCGCGGCACTGTCGGCATATCAATTTCTACAGGAGTCTGACGATGAAAAACTACATTCAGAAAGGAAACACGCTGACGGCCACTCTCGCGGCGGCCGTTGCATCGGGGCAGCTCGTGCTGCTCGGCAATTCGAAGACGCCCGCTGTGTCGACCGGTACGTTTGCAGCGAACATGCCGGGCGAGTACGCGCTCGAAGGCGTCTTCGAGGTTCCGGCGGATACGGCAGCGGTGGCCGTCGTTGGCGACCTGGCGTACTTCGACGACGCGGCCGGCGTGGTGACGGCGACGGCGGGTGACCATGCAGTCGCCGGCATCTTCGCGGACGTGAAGGCGGCGAACGCCGGTGTTGCGCGCGTGCGTCTGCTCCGGACGTCGTAACCATGTTCGATCCGTCCGTGATCTGGGCGGCGATTGCTGCCGTCGGGATGCTCAAGACGGCGCAGGTCGATGGGGTTGCGGATCCGGTGCAGATCGGATTCGAAACGCCCGACCTGCTTGAGCTTGGGGCACAGGTGACGGTCGCGGAGTACCAGATGGAGTATCGCGCGCAAGACTTGCCGGACCTGGCGCGCGGTTCGGAACTCGCGATCGACGGCTCGCGCTATCGCGTGCGTAGGCCGCCACGCCGCAAGGGAGACGGCTACTTCATGATCGCTGATCTGGAGGAGATCAAGTGACCACGAAGCGAGAAATGTATATGCGGGATCTCGTTGCCCTGGTAGAGGCCGACATCGAGCTGCAGGCGCAGGGCGTGATCGTGGAGCGCTCCATCTTCGACGCGATCAGTCGGGAAGAAGGGCGCGTACTCGTGATCAGTCGCGGGCGCGACGTCATGGTCGACGACAACATCGGGCGGGTCACGCGGCGGTGTGAACTGCTGCTTACGGCGGTGATTCGCGCCAGCGCCCCGGACGGTGCCGCCGACGAGATCTTCGAACGCACTCATCCGATTGTGATGGCGTTCTCGTCTGACGATCTGCTCGGGGTCGTTGAAGTCGAGTCCGACGAGCCGCGCACCGCGAGTTCGGAGGGCGGGATCGGTGTCCTGACGATGAAGTACACGTTTGACTATCAGACGGCGACGAAGGCGCTGTAGCGCCGCCGCTCTATCCATATTGAAGGAGCCGACATGGCGAAATCCACCCGCAACACAGTCATTCTCGCGAAGCGGCAGGCCGCAATCGGTGCGCCGGCCATTCCGACGGGAGCTGACGACGCGATGCTGATCAGCAATCCGAGCCATACCCCTGTCGCAGCAACGATGGTCAGTCGAGACCTGATTCGGCCGTATTACGGAAGGAGCCAGGAACTGACTGCGGCTGCGCATACCGAACTGACGTTCGACGTCGAGATTGCGGGGGGCGGTGCTGCAGGTACGCCGCCGGCATGGGGGCGGCTGCTGACGGCATGCTACTTCACCGAGACGATCGAAGACGGCGTGTCGGTGAAATACGCGCCGGTGAGCGTCAAGCCGACCACGCCGCTGACGATCTACTACTACCTCGACGGCCTGCTGCATCAGTTGACGGATGCTTACGGGACCGTCTCGTTCGACATCACGGCGGGCGCGATCCCGAAGATGTCGTTCAAGTTCATGGGGGCGTACAACCCGGTGACGGATACGCCGTTGCCGGCTGGTACGGATTTCTCGAAGTTCCTGACGCCCAAGCTCGGCCTCACCGCGCACACGACCTGGTCGATGCACGGTTACACGGGCCCGCTGCAGCAGCTGTCGCTCGATATCGCGAACTCGCTCAACTGGTTCCAGCTCATCGGCGACGAAGGCGCAGAAGTGGACGATCGTCAGCCGACGGGGAAGATCGTCATGGAGCTCGGGAAGGTGTCGGACAAGGATTGGTGGACGGCATCGAAAGACGCTGTGCTCGGTCCGTTGTCGATCCAGCAAGGGCAGTCGGCCGGCAACATCGTGTTGTTCGAGGCGCCGCAGGCGCAGATCAGCAATCTGACCTACAGCGACCAAAACAACAAGGCGATGCTGAACGGCGATCTCGGCATCAATCCGGAAAACGGCAACGACGAACTGATCATCACGGTCATGTAATCGTCGACCAAAGTTGCTTTTTTTGATCCGCAATCACGGGCCGCTCTGCGGCCCTTTTCTATTTAGAGGACCGCAATGGCCTACGTTCTCACGCAACGTGCAGCATTCACCAACAAGGTCGTTATTCGCGAGCCGGGTGACTCTCCCGACGGGGCATTCGTCGAATCGACGTTTGTCGCGCGGTTCAAGTGGCTCAGCGAAGACCAGGTCACGGACATGATGAAAGAAAACAAACCGGTTCGTGTGGCATTGGGTGATCTCGTCATGGGTTGGTACGACCTGAACGACGAGTCGGGGCAGAGCATCCCGTTCAGTGCAGATTTGCTCGGGCAATTGCTCAGTCGCGGCCACGTTGCAGTCGCACTGTGGCAGTCCTTTCTCGATGGCCAGTCCGGCGCCCTGCGAAAAAACTGATCGATGCGGCGAGGCATTGGGCCGGGGCCTCGCCGCATGAGTTTCAGGTCGACGACGGAGTAGTCGACGCGCTCGCGGCGTTCGGTGCTCGACAGGACGACGTCGACGCGGCACGTGAGCGCGGAACGAAGAGCGACTTCGAGGTATTGCCACCGAACTGGAATGCGGTGCAGCTGTTTCTCGCGCTTACGACGCAATGGCGCTGCGTCGGGCTCGGAACGATGACGCGCTCGCAGATCGTACGAACCGGCATCGATTACGTCGCGGTCGAACCGGTCATGCGTGTGATGGGCATCAAGCGGCGTCGGCAGCGCGAGGCATTCGAGCAGCTGCAGGTGATGGAGCAGGCAGCGCTTGAGGTGCTGCATGCCGAGTTGACGTGAATCGTATTTATCCCGGCTCAGGGTATTTTCAGGGAGCGAAAACATGACTGGAACAACCGCATCTCTCGGTCAACTCGTCGTCCAGATCAGTATGGATCCGAGCGCCTATCAGGCTGGCTCTCGATCGTTGCAAAGCAGTTCGAAGACGGTCGGGCAGGCGATCGGAAATGCGGGCACCACCGGCGCCGCTGCGATGGACAAGGTGTCCGTCCATACGGCCGGCGCGCGCAAGGAATTGCTCGTGATGGCCCACGAGCTGGCGACAGGAAATTTCAAGAATTTCGGCGGCTCGCTGATGGTCTTCGGTGAGCAGATCGACGCGTTCAAACTGATCCTGTCGCCGGTCGGGCTTGCCGTCACTGCGGCGGCTGCGGCGGTTGGTTCGTTTGCGGTAGCGGCATATAAGGGATATGAAGAATCCAAGGCGTTCAACAACGCCCTGATTCTGACTGGCAACTACGCCGGACTGACCTCCAGTAGCTTCGAGGCCATGGCCCAGACGCTCAGCGATCGCACGCATACGAGCATGGGCACCGCGCGTGAGGCAATGATTGGGCTTGTGCAGAGTGGCCAGATTGGCAGTGAGTCGATGGTGGCCCTCGGCGATTCGGCCATTCACATGCACGAGGTGACGGGCCAAAGCCTCGAGGACATCCAGAAGGATTACGCGCGGATGCCGGACGGCGTCGCGAAGTGGGCTGAGCAGCATAACGCCAGCATGCATTTCATGACGACCGCGCAATACGAGTACGTCCGCGAACTCGAAGATGCAGGCGACAAACAGGGGGCGATGCTCGAGGTGGCCCGCACGCTCGATGCGCACTGGACGTCTGAATCGATCCCGAACCTCGGTGCGCTGGAGCGTGCATGGCGAGGTGTCGGTGACGGGATTCGAAGCGCATGGGAGTGGATGAAATCGATTCGTCGAGACGAGACGACCTCCGAAAAGATTGCAGCTGCAAGCGCCGATGTGTCGCGACTGAAGAATGCGCTCAATTCGCCCACCGGCAAGATGAACGCGGACCTGTACCAGGGACAGCTGAACGCAGCGCAGGAGAAGCTGGACAACCTCAACCACGAGGCGTCCCGGGAGCAGTGGTCGGCGGCCGTTAAGGCGCAGGAGGCTGCAACGCAGCAGGCGGGCATTGCGGCGTCCGACTACATCAAGAAACTCCGTGACGAGGAGAAGGGTGTCCAGCGGGTCAATGATGCTCTGAAAGAGTACCGGCAGCATGTCGCCGCGTATAACACGGCCAATCCCGACAACAAGGTCACTGCAGCGCAGCAGGCAGCCGACGAAGCTGCGATTCGGAAGCGGTACAGCGACCACAGTGGTGCCGGGGCGGCAAATAGATTGCGGAAGAGCATCCTCGACGCCGCGCTGCAGGAGACGAAAAACGATCTCGAGCTGATCACTGCCGCGTACAAGTCGCAAGATGATCAGCTGCAGGCATTGCACAAAGCCACTTTGGTTTCGGATCAGGCGTTCTATCAGGCCGAAATTTCGCTCGCGAACGAGACCGCTCAGAAGCAGATCACGGCCTATGAGCGAGAGAAGACGACGCTGCAGGATGCCTACTGGAAGGCTCCGGCAGACGAACGGATCCGGATTACGAAGGAGATCGGCGAGGTCGATACGAAGATCGCGAAGGTACAGCAGGACAACCACGCGAAGATCGCCGTACTGATGACGCAGGAAACGCAAGCGCAGCGCGAATACCTGAAGTCGATTCAGGATGCGCACAATGCGCTTCTGGCGCAGACCGGCGTGACGGCTCCGAAGGCACTGACCGACTACGACCAAAAGTATCGCGGTGCGATGTTGCAGGCGGTGACGACCGGCGATCTCTCGGGTGCAGCATTCCTCGACCAGAATCGCCTACTCACTGACCTGAGCGCGCGGTACAACGATATCGTGGCGCAGGCCAAGGACGCACAGGCGCAGATCTCGCTCGATCAGCAAACTGGCTTAAGTGGTTTGTTTGATGGGTTCTCGCGGCTTCGTGATAACTCGGAGTCGACCGTACAGTCGCTGCAGGTCCTGTATGACCAGGTCAACAGACTGTCCTGGTCGACGACGGACGAGGGCGTGCTGCGCAGTCTCGACCAGCTGCGCGACAAGATCCGGCAGTCGATGCTCGACAGCCGAGGCTATCTGCAGGACTTCACGACTGCAGGTAAGGACGCATTCAGCGGGATGTTTTCCGACATAGTTACGCGATCGAAAACGCCTGCAGATGCGGTCGCATCGATGGTTAGCAGCATGCTTGCGTCGTTTTCTCGGCTCTTTGCGGAGCGAACGTTTTCGTCGCTGATGAATTTGATCATACCGTCGCTCACCTCGGCTGGTTTATCGGCCGTGGGAAATGCATACGGATTTACGATGCCGTCGTCCATCAGCGGCAGTGGGTCCCTCTATGGTCTCGGTGCCGGGATGGAGATGCCCGGATTCACGCTGGCGCGAGCAGGCGGTGGATCGGTCTGGGGGGCGGGCACGAGTACCAGTGACAGCATCAACGCTCGTCTGTCGGATGGTGAGTTTGTAACGCGCGCGTCGGTAGCGTCGCGACCAGGTGTGCGATCGTTCTTGACCGCGTTCAATAATGGCGCGAGTTTGGGTGATGCCGCTCGCTATGCTGGTGGCCTTCCAATGTTGCAAGCGCCGAGCGCGAGTACGTCGCCGCCTGTCGAGGTGCACATTCATGGAGCACCGGAAGGCACGCAGACGACGCAGACGACCGGTGCGAACGGTGCCCCTCGAATCGACGTGTTGTTGCCCGCCATCGATCGACATATCGCGTCCGGAATCTTGTCTGGTAGAGGGGCGACCGCGAAGGCGATGCAAGGGCAATACGGACTCAATCGGGCGGTGGGGGCGAACAGATGACAGATATTGCCGAATGGCCCGCCACGCTGCCCGGGCCGCGTGCGAGCGGGTACGGTATGCAGCCGAAAGCGCGGTTCGCGAGCACGGACCTGGATAGCGGTCGCACACGTAATCGTCGGCGCTCGACGAATGCGCCGACGTCTGTCACCGTTAAGTGGCGCTTCACGCATGCTCAGATGGCGACGTTCGAGGCATTCGTCGAATACGAGATCAACGCCGGCGCTGCCCCTTTCTCGGTCGATCTAGTCAACGGCATTGGTGTCACGCCGGTGCAGGCGATGTTCACGGGCGATCCACCGTATCAGCCAGCGATCAGCGATTCTCGAGCATGGTTCGACGTGACCGCGACGTTGCAGGTCAAGCGTATGCCGGTGGTCAGCTTCGACGTCTACGAGGTGCTAAAGCAACATACCGAGCAGGAAATCGCTGCAATGTCTGACCCACTGCATACCTTCTTGCACGTTCAGTTGCCCGGTCCGTTGCGATGGGATTGATTTAGCTCGTTTTCTTCCTCAGGCTCCGCCCGCCCTGCAGCGATGCCCGGCGGGCTTTTTATTTGAAAATCATGGCGACAATCGACGAAGCGCTTGCGGAAGTCTATGCAAGCAATCCTCAGGATGATTTCGTTCTGAACACGTTGGAACTACGACATCCATCGTTCATCGATGACGCCGGCAATCCGACTGCAATCCGTGTCGTGGCTGGTCACGATTCGCTCGTGGCGCGACTTGAATCCGATGCACCGCTCGATGCGGCTCAAATGGTTCGATTCGAAGCGATGGCGTTCAACTTCAAGTTGCCTTCGATGCAGGAGGGGCAGGCCCCGGAACTGCAGATCACGCTCGACGGCGTAAGCGGCGAGGTTGTCGAACACCTGGAAAACGCCGTGACAATGACGGCGGACGTCGAGGTCACATTCCGCCGGTTCCTCGCGGCGAGTCCGGAAGCTGGTCCCCGGGATGGTAGGCCGATCACGCTCTATGCGTCGATGGCCAAAGCAACTTTGACGCAGGTGACGATGACGGCAAACCTGACGGACATCCACAACAAGGCGTTCCCGTGGCGGACATACTTGCCGGCCGTTTTTCCGGGATTGGTAAGGGGCTCGTGATGACGGCGGACGAGATCAACCGATATGTCGGCCTGCCATGGGTGGCGGGCGCATGCGGTCCCGGTGCGTTCGATTGTTGGGGGTTGCTTGCATGGGTGCAACGCGAGCATTTCGGTTTCGTGTTGCCGGAACGCTCTGTTGATCCCAATACGATGCGAGATCTATACCGCGAGCAGGTTACGGCGGGGCGCTGGCGAGTCGTGCCGAGACCATTGCATGGGTGTGGGGTGCTGCTGCGCGGCGGGGATCAGCCCCACGTCGGTGTGTATTTAAGAAACGACGGCGGTGGCGTTCTCCATGCATCGGAGGGAGTCGGCGTCGTCTTTACGTTGAAGCGGTATTTGGGGGAGGCGGGGTATGCGCGTGCGACCTGGTACGAGTTCCTATAGAGCGACTGTTATTCGTGTGACTGATCCAATCTGTCCGATGCGAGGTCGACAGGTCATTGCACTTGATGAGCCAATATCGATTCGAGAATGGTTGCGCGATGCTGCGATCGATCACTCGCGCCTGATTGTGAACGTCAGCGGCGACTTCTGGCTGCGCCATGAATGGGATCTTCTGATCCCGCACGGCGCTGTCGTGGTGGGGATGCCGGTTCCGCATGGCGGAGGAGGATCGAATCCGCTGTCGATGATTTTGCAGATCGCGGTGATGGCTGCAGCGCTTACGATTCCCGGGGCGCAGTGGGGTTTAGCGTTGACGGCGGGCACGTGGGGATTCGGATTGGCAACGGCCGGAATCATGTTGGGTGGAACGCTGCTCGTCAACGCGCTCGTGCCGCCGGCTAGGGTGAATCCGGCTGTTACCGGGACGACGACGAGCCCGACATATGGCTTGCAGGCAAATGGCAACCAGGCGCGTTTGCTCGATGCGATCCCTGTTATCTACGGGCACATGAAGAGTAAGCCGGACCTTGCATCGCAACCCTATACCGAATACGTCGGCAATGAGCAGTATCTGTATCAGCTCTTTTGCATCACGCAAGGGAAGTATCAAGTCGAGCAGATCCTGATCGGTGACACACCGATCGAGAACTTCAGCGAGATCACCTACGAGGTCATCGGGCAAAATCAGCCTGTCACGCTGTTTCCTGACAACGTCGTGACCAGCTCGGAGGTTGCCGGGATCGAGCTGCAGGCACCGAACGATAGCGGCGATTGGGTTGGCCCGTTCGTCGCGAATCCGGCTGGCAGCAGCGCGAACTTCATTGGCCTCGATCTCGTGCTGCCGTCGGGTTTGTTCTATGCGAACGACGATGGCTCTCTCGGATCACTGGCGCTCACGTTTGAGGCTCAGGCTCGCCGAGTCGATTACGCAGGAAATGCGACTTCGGACTGGATCCGGCTCGATATGCGAGAGCTGAAGATGGCCACGTCGCAACCGCAGCAGATGAGTTATCGGTACGGCGTCGCGTCAGGGCGCTACGAAGTGCGCATGCGTCGAACGACGAATCTGAACACCGACAGTCGGGCACAAAACCGGGTTCAATGGGTCGGCATGCGTGCGTATCTGCCTAGCGAGCGGTATTACGGTAACGTCACTCTGCTTGCCATGCGCATGCGGGCGACGAATAACCTGAACAACAACTCGGCGCATGACGTGAACGTGGTCGGCACGCGCATGCTGCCGATCTGGGACGGCACGACATGGAGTGCGGAGCAGCCGACTCGCCGCATTGCTTGGGCGTTCGCGGATGCCTGCCGCAACGCGGATTACAGCGTTGGTTTGCCCGACCGACGGATCGACCTCGACACGCTACTCGAGCTGGATGCGACATGGCAGGCGCGGGGGGACAATTTCGACGGCGTCTTCGACACGAAAGGTACGTTCTGGGATGCGCTGACCACGATTGGTGCCGCCGGGCGGGCGATGCCTATGTACTTCGGCGATGTCGTGAGCATCGTGCGCGACGAACCGAAAACCGTGCGGACGGCCATGTACACGCCGGATCGGATGTTACCGGCATCGCTGGAGATTCAGTATTCGTTCAATTCGAGCGACACGCCTGACTCAGTCGAGGTGCAGTACTACGATGCAACCACGTGGTCATGGCAGACGGTGATGTGCGTGCCTGCTGGGTCAGCCGGCGCCAACCCGGCGAGCGTCAAGATGATTGGCGTCACTGATCGGCAGCAGGCTTGGCGCGAGGGCATCTACAAGGCATATGCGAATCGGGATCAGCGTAAGCAGGTGTCGTTCTCGACGGAGCTGGAAGGATTGATTCCGCGTTATGGTGACCTGGTCGGTGTGGCGCACGATCTGCCGCGCTGGGGCATCTCAGGGACGGTTGATGGCGAGGAAAACGGCATCGTGCTCGTTGATCAGCAACTCGAGTGGGCGGTCGGCGCGCAGCACTATGTGTATTTCTCAATGCCGAACGGTGCTCCGACAGGTGGGATTCGCGTGCGGCAACCGACGGGCGATACCGAGGGCACGAGCATGGAGCTGATGGATCCGCTGCCGGCCGGATTTTTTTTCAGCGACGGCTTTTCATCGGAACCGACGACGTTCGCATTCGGCCCAGCGATCGATCGAGCGATGCAGGACGTTCGCCTGATTTCAGCGTCGCCGGGAGATAACAACCAGGTAGACCTCGTGACAGTGAACGCAGCCGATAGCCCGCATCTTGCGGAGACGCAACTGGATCCGCCGGCGCCGGTATCGCCTTCGTTGCTGCCAGGCATTATCCATGCGCCGATCATCGTGCAGGTTAATGTTGATTGGCGGATCGTGCCGGGCTCCGTGGCGATCACTGCAGGTGGTGCGCGCGGCGCGGTGACATACGAGTATCAAGGATCGGCGAATAACGGGGAATCTTGGCAACCGCTTGGGACGTCGCGCACAAATTCGCTCACGGCTCCGATCGCGATTGGCGACTGGATCTTCCGTGTACGAGCGTTTGGCGCCAGCGGCCTGCCCGGACCATGGACGCAATGGTCGGGAACGGTCGAGAAGTTTTTCTATCCACCGGCACCACCGGCATTGTCGCTACGTGAACCGTTCACGGGCAGTCAGTTGTCAGTCGAAATCCAGCGCTTGCCGGAGATTGATTATTTCCACGTGCAGGTCGTTGTTGGCGGTGTCGTGAAATACGAAGTCGACATCACGGCGCAGAATTTTACGTGGTCGCTTGAGCAGGCACGGCAGGCAGGTGCGGTCGCGCCGTCGTTTGATATTCGTGTCGCAGGCGGAAACATCGCCGGCTTGGGCAACTTCGCGAGCCTGACCGTCGTCAGCACGCCTCCGGATTCTCCGACTGCTTCGTTTGTACCCGGTTCCGGCTCGAACGGTACGTTGTCGTGGGCGTCGACGGGAACGATCCATACCGCGAGCTACGTCGTTCGACAGGACGGCAGCGTCATCTACGCAGGGACGAACACCAGCAAGGTCGTCGCCGGCAATCTGCAATACGCGATCACTTCTGTCGGCGATTGGGGTTCGGAATCAACACCGACGCTCATCGATACGTCGCTCACGGATCCGCCCGATACGGGCGGTGGCGGTGGGGCGTAAAAGGCAAAGCAACTTTTGAGGCACACAAGGCCGCTCTTCGGAGCGGCCTTTTTATTGGGCGAAACCATGGCGCTTACACCCATTCAGGCCATTGCACGGCTTCCTGTCGATGGCGAGATCCTTCACAAAATCACGCAGGGCCCGGCAACCGGTCCGTCGAGCCAGGTTCAAACGGAAAACGGCTTGGTCTCGACGGCCGCGCGAGCAATCTCGCTGGTGCAGGCCGTCAGTGCGCAGGCAATCGGCGAAATCCAGGCGCTTGCCGCGGCACAGGGATATCAGGTTCCCGTCGCATACGCAGCGGGAATTGTGCTGACCACGGCAAACCAGACGGTCGAGCACAACGGCCAGACCTACGCGCCGATCTCTAGCGCTCTGCCGTTCACGACAAGCGGCACATTCGAGGCGGACAAATTTCGGTTGATCCAGGGCGTCTCGGCTGCCGATCTGGCAGCTTCGACAGGTGCGTCGGGCGTTGGCTTTGCACAAAACTTGACCGGGGCGGCGACGCGTTCGGCTCAGGATAAGTTAGCCGAAATCAAGAGCGTGACGGACTGGCCTATTGGGCCACGCCTCCATTCGGATATGTTCTCTGCGGCGGTACAAAACGCACCTGGTGTCGACAATGTGCCGCCGCCGTATAACGCTATTCCGCATCCGATTACGGTCGTTTTGCGTGTTCCCGCAGGGGATTTTAAGCTGCCTGATCTGGTAGATACTCAAGGGCGCGAAGCGGTATACATCGTTGATCCGGGCGCGAAGTTCGACAACATCGATAATCTCAACGGGACCATCATTCGCGATGGATTTCGTAAAACTAAGCGCTTTCCGTTGGGTACGCTCGATCAGGCTACTGGCCACTACTTTGCGGTTGGCACTTCGAGCAACGATCGGAATCCGCCGGTGCTCGGTGTCACATCGACCCAGCAGATGGCCGACTATGCGCAGCGTGACGCCGTAGGACTCGTTGCCGCCGCATACTCGTACAAATACCTCGTCAATGCTGGGACAGCTACCTATACGGCTACCACAGCAACGATCGGTGCACTCGATTCCGATACGGTTAAGCGGTTGCGTCGCGGCATGGTTATCTATACCGGTCATGCAACTCGATGCTGCGGCATTCTCGATGGTTGGTCCAGCGATGGCTCGACGCTGTCCGTGATGGAGTGGCGTGCGAAGGGCGGTACGGCTGCTGTTACGCCGGCCGACGGTATTGGCCTCACCATCGGCACTGACAAGTTGTGGGCAATGAATGCTGTCGTGAACCTCGAGGCAGATGGCAGCGTCACGCAGGGTATTGGCATTGAAATCTCCGCTCGGAACCACAAGGGTGATTCCTCGACAGACATCGATAATCCCCTCTATCGGATGTGGGGTGTGCTGTCTTCGACGGAGGCTGCTGGTGTACCCGGCACGTACCAATCGCAGGCCGCTTTTGTTGCAAATGGCAACTGGTACTACGGTATCGTGTCACACTCGCAGCAAGTCGGTGTATACGTTCAATCGCCCTCAACTCAGCTGGGCTATCTGTACAAGGGGGTTGGCTATGTGATGCAGGTCATCAACGCCACCACAGGCAATCTATCCTATCGCCTGAATTACACCGGCGATGTTGAGATTGGGCAGCGAGAAGTTGCTTCAACCTCGGGCAAGAGCTTTCGTTTCAATACCAGCGGAAACCCATCCAATGGTGGAGACGTAACCATTATTGCCTCTGGTGGCACGTCTGCTTTTGGTAATGGCTCTTTGGCGATCAATGCCATCGATACCCGTTTCCAGGGGGTGGTTCGACCAGCCACCAGTAACGTTTGGGATCTTGGTTCCGCCACGTATCTCTGGAAAACCATCTACGGTGCTTCAGGTGCGGTAAGCACCTCAGATGCTCGTTTGAAGACCCTGCGGGGTGACGGTGGATTCACGGACGACGAGCTGGATGCTTGGGGTGATGTGAGCCAGAAGGTCTATCAGTTCAATTCCGCCATTGCCCTGAAGTCTGCTGAAGATGCTCGCCTGCATGCAGGCTATCTGGCTCAGGACTTCCAGGCGGCCTTTGCTGCAAGGGGGCTGGATGCATCCCGGTATGGCTTCTGGTGCCAGGATGAAGTGACCGAGGTAGTCAGGGAAGTTCAGTCTGTCACTCGCCAGAAGAGGGACGTCAAACAGACTGAGCAGGTCTATGTTGATGTCGTCGACGGGGTTCCGGTCCAAAAGAAGCGAACCATCGAAGAGGAAGTTGATGCCCTGGAGATGGTTCAAGTCGTGGATGAGAACGGCACGCCCTTGTTCCGCGAGTATGAAGTCACGCGGACAGATGATGACGGCAATTCCCACAAAGCCACTGTGGTTGAGCCCATCACCTACGGCATTCCTGTAATGGAAACGGTGGAGATGGAAGTGGAAGTAACCAGGCCTGCCGGTACACGTCTCGGTCTTCGCTATGAAGAGTGTGCCGTTTGGGAGGCAGCGTATATGCGCCGAGAGGTCGCGAAGTTGACGGCCGAAATCGTGGCGCTCAAGAATCCGGGAGGAAGTGCGCCGCAAACAACGAATCCTTGACGAGACCAGCTGCGCGTAGTCATAAGCCGCAGTAATTAATCACAAGCCGCCATTGCGCGGCTTTTTTTATTTCCGGGGAAGCGATGCAAGAACACGAAAAAACCTTTCTGGAGCTGATCGTCATGGGCGGATTGATCGGGGTTGCAAAGTTACTTGTCAGCAGCGAGCAACTGACGTTTCGCGTGATCGCCGGGCGTGCGTTGCTCGGATCGGCAACGTCGATGGTGGCTGGTGTTGTGCTGCTTCAGATTCCCGATTTGCCGCCGCTCGCGCTGCTTGGTATTGGGAGCGCGTTCGGCATCGTCGGGTCGCAGTACATCGAAGTGCTGCTCAAGCGCAAGGCGCGAAATATTTTCGGAGGAAAGTGAATATGGATTTGAACGGCAAGATTGATGCGCTGATCGGGCGCGAAGGCAAGTTCTCGAATGATCCGAACGACAAAGGGAACTGGTATCTCGGCAAGCTCGAGGGAACGATGTGGGGCATCACGGCCGCCGTCGCGCGCTCGTTCGGCTATACAGGGCCGATGAATCAGCTGACGCGCGACACGGCGATCGCGATCTACGCGCAGCGCTACTGGAGTGGAGTCAAGTTCGACCAGGTCGCCGCGCTCGACGATCGACTCGCTGAGCGACTGTTCGATATCGGCGTCAACGCGGGGCAGGCTACCGGGGTGAAGTTCTTGCAGCGCGCACTCAATACGCTGAATCACGGCGCCAAGGATTTCCCGGATCTGACCGTCGACGGGGGCATCGGCACCATCACGCTCGGGGCGATGAAGGCTTATATCGGACAGCGCGGCCAGCAAGGGCGCGACGTGCTGTTTTTCATGGTGGCCTCGATGCATTCGGTGTTCTATGTCGAAAGCGCTGAGAATCGCCCGGCCAACGAAGATTACGAATACGGCTGGCAAATCAACCGTGCAATGAATGGGGTGCGCGTATGAGCTCGACGTGGGGTGATGTGGCGGCGGCCGTTTCGAAGTTTGCGCCGATTCTCGGTAGCGCGGTGCCGGGTGTCGGCACGATCGTAGGAGCCGGCGTTGGTTTGGCCGCCGGCGTGATCGCGAAGGCGCTCGGCACGGAGCCGGCGCCGGACTGCATCATGGCGGCGATCGCGAGCGATCCGGAGGCGGCCGCGAAGCTACGGCAGGCGGAATTGGATCACGAGCGAGACCTCGCACAAATCGCGGCGCAGCGCGAACAGGCACAACTTGCGTACGAGCAGTCGATCTACGCGGCCGAAGCGGCCGACCGTGACAGCGCACGCAAGCTGGCGGCGCAGCAACCGAGGGACTGGATGCGACCCACGCTCAGTATTGCCGTCGTCACGGCGACGATCGGAATCGTGCTGTTGGTGCTGCTCGGCGTCGCGGACGGCACGCTGAAGGATCCGGTGATTGCTGCGACTGCCGGTGGATTGGTGATGTATTTCGTGCGGGAGTCGTCGCAGGTGCTCGGTTATTGGTTCGGTATGACGAAGGAGGCGAGCGTAACGAACGCGAAGGTGGCCGAATTTGCGACGGCGCCGGGCACCGTCACGCTTGAGCAGGCCGGAGCGTCCGGCACGCCGTCTTCGAACTGACATGGTCCGGAGAAGGACGGAGCCACCGTGTGGATGTAGCTGCATTCATGCAGTCGGTTTCTCACTGATATACCAGTGAATCAGCCGAGGCTCTGATTCCCATTGGTAGGCCGAATAATATTAGGAAAGACTTTGATAGTGACAAATCCCACCATCCCTTGGATTTGCCTAGGGGCGACGAGCGGCATCGTGAGCGCGTTATCGGACGATTTGCTCACCGTTGCTGCGTCGTTCCACGGTGACCCGTCGATGGACATTTCCCGACGGTCACTTCTAGCCTCATTGAGGCTCCCGTGCCATCGTTTTCGGACGCACATATCCCTCGTAAGCCTCGCGTCGCGGCCTCGGCGTTGGATCCACCGGGTTCGGGCCGGTGAATTTTTGATTTAAATGGACCGTGACGGCTACATGCTGGTTGAATACCGGGCTATTTGGCGTTGGCCCGGCAACGAGGGTATTTGTGTTAAAAACGCCAGCGACTGCTGCAATGCGTGATGAAACGTGTCGATTACCTTTCGTGATTTCTTCAATGCACTCAGCAAAAATCACACCGACGGCTGGGTCAGAATGACTCCCCCCGATCACAACAATCCCACCAATCGATCCAGTAAGTTGATCGCGTGCTGCCTTAAGTTCCTTTCTGACGCACTTTTCGATTTCATCTTTTGATGGAGGCGAAGACGGCCAAAAGAGTGCTCTCGGCGCTTTAACCTCGATTGATAAGCGATCGTTGGCTGAGGCGTTGATGTAGAGATCGGGTGACTGTCCTTCCTGAACTGGAGCAGTTATCCCAATTGCGGTTCCGTGATCAGCAAGGTGACTAGCGAAGCTC
This sequence comes from Burkholderia sp. Bp9016, assembly GCF_003857765.1. Lineage (NCBI taxonomy): Bacteria > Pseudomonadati > Pseudomonadota > Betaproteobacteria > Burkholderiales > Burkholderiaceae > Burkholderia > Burkholderia sp. Bp9016. Next base: position 40,417 of record NZ_QTPY01000018.1, on the reverse strand, counting down.
AGCATGGTCATAGCATGGTGGAATTCGTTGCATAACGATCTTCCGATGATGGGGAAGAGGGGGTGATGCGCCCATCGAGCACAAAAGTGACGAACAAAACTCAGATAGCCCATTGCTTGCCTGTCTTCGACACTTCCCATTACGCCCCCCTCCAACCGCTTTCTTAAGTGCACGATAGCCCACGCAGGTGGGCACTGGAGGAAGTAATGGTTTCCCGCTTGCACTGCTCGTTCAACGGACACCATCGCGGGCCTGAAGGACTGTCCGGTGAGTAGGTCGAGCTGTTCCACGGTAGCGTCAAGCGAATCATCATCCAACGAAAGGTTTCCTTGCGCCAGTTCTCGCCGCATTGCACCAGTGAGGGCTCGTACTCGTTCGATTTCTTGCTCTGATATGAATATTGTAGGGCGAGTCGTCATGTCGACTGTGCTCCCCAGCTTGTAGCGTCCGGTTCGCCCGACTGTCACGATTGGAATGGGAAGCGATTCTTCATTGGGCCAAGACGGTGTCCTAGTTATTCCGCCGCATGAGAAGCATTGGATATCAAGGGCGATCAAACGCCTGGGTTCATAGCCTTCCACTAGTAAATTTTGGCAATGAACGCAATTGAGTTGGACTCCGTGCGCGTTGCATCTGAATATTGGAAATTGGCTGACCTGAATCAATACGGGATAATCGGAAAGGTCGGGGGTAGTTGGTAATATCATTTTTTTATTCATGCAAATTACCCGGAGACGAGTGACAAGGCCAAGCAATATCGAAAAAAATCCTCGTAGCATCGTGGTTCAGTTCCGAACGGTGTTGACTTCCTAGGTGCGCCGAATTGCTTAGCATTCTATCTGATGCATCAGGCCGATGGCCGCTGCGAACCAGCGCATATCGTTGGCCGTATTGCCCGAACCGTTGTCGCGTAGCCACTCGACTTCGGACGGCGTATGCAGTTCGTTGCCAACCCGATTTTCCACTGCAGCCAGCATTACGTCGCGCACGATGTTGCCGCTGTGACCTGCCGTCGTGGCTGCCCAGTTCATCGTCTCACGGTCGCAGCAATCCAGCGCGAACGTTACGCGCAGCGGCTCCCTGTTGTCGCAGCCGAACTCGAAGCCGTCCGAGCACCATCGCTGATTGCTACGCTCGACGGTCTGCAAAGCCGTTTTGCCGTGGCGCCCGGGACGGTCAGTGCCGCGCTAGCATCCGGAGCATTGGCAACGCAGTGAGAAAGAGTCGCCGTATCTGGGCCAGATGGCGGTGGTAAAACCATTATTTTATTTTTTGATTAGTTGAGTTTCGAATTGGTATCCTCGTAATTTCCCGATTTGCAATATCTCAATTCACCACTATCGTTAGAAACGAAATAGCAAAATCTTAACCAATGTCGCATATTGAAGGCATCGATATAATCTATCCTTCCAATGATGTAGCTGTATCGCCAGTGCCCGGTGTTAAATAATGTAGGTGCATTTCCAGCGGTAATCAGAGGCAAGGTTGTCGCCATGTTCGGGGCTATAGATCCTGGTGTCCAGGAGTTTGTCGGGAATCTATCTGAAGTATTCTGCATTATCTCAATGGATTTCGGATTATCGAGAATGTCATCCCCGCCTTCGGGGTTATAGATCTTTGCCACAACGTCCCGTGCCACGGTTTTTCCAACATTTTGGATATATATCTGGTATTTGAAAAACTTTGGGAAGGCCGCCGAAGGTGTCTGTTGCTGAGGATCTGCGGACTTGATTTCCAACCATGCTCTTTCGTCAGTCTTAAATGCCTGCTCTGTTGCACGTAGGCTCTCGCGCGCGATTTCTGCCTGCCATGCCGTGCCAACAGCGGCTACAACAGCAACAAAAAAACTCAAACTGGAGATGTTAAATTTTATAAGCTTAAAAACAGAGCGCATGATAAATTCTTGATTTTTTTGCTGTTTCTGAGTTGCGGGTTGCGATTGTGGATTGCGACTCTTTTTCGATTCGGATCGATTTGTTTTTTCTGGAATAAATTTTATCCTCTTTAGGTGCTTTCGAATTGCCATGTCCGTGACGGCAGTCGCCCCGCATGGCCAGACGGCTGGTTGGCACAGTTGCGCGGCGGAGGCGCTGGTTCCTGACACAACAAAGTCCACAACTGCGCCCCGGTGTGATTCCGAAAATCTAATCTGAAGCGCAATGTAGGTCCCCGTCTATCCGGTAGACCGCCATTGGCCCTCAGGCGGATCTATCCATCTGGTGCGAATTGAAACTTGCGGTTGCGTCAGCTATTGTGCGGCCGCTTGAGTATCTTGTCGATCGAGGCCTGTTGCTGAAGCATTGGCGACCAAGGCAAGCTCGACGAGCGCGATGGCGCTCCAAGGGGGCGTGTGCGAGGTGCTGCCGGCTATCGTTGGTTGCGCGAGTGCGCAGGCAAAATAAAACTGGCCATGCGTTGCCGCGTAGCGGGCTGTATGGCAGCTCGCGTACTTGGGAGCTTACGCCGTCTGCCGGAGCGCTGCGGCCGTACTGCTGGCCGACTGATTGGCCGGGGCTGGCGTGGGCGGCTGACCTCCGTCCTGCTTCTTCTGCTGTACGTTGAGCCTGGTCAGATAAGGTGTTGTTGCAGCATTAGGCGATGCAAGTTGCTGTGCATCCAAACGGTGGGATCGGGTGCTTAGAGGCACAAAAGCCCTCTGCGAGCGGGCTTTTTTACGTGCTACAAATTTGCTACAGCAGGGGCGGAATTCTTGCTGGATAAGCCTTGCGCTTATCATTCCATCCCCTGAACTATGCGGTGAACTGACGTGGCTACTTCGTCGCGGTTTGTTTTCGCACCTCATCGCGAAGATATCGAAGCTCTTCGGACGTAAGTGACCGACCAATCGAATCGCGCGCTTGTGCCAGCACCTTACCGTCGTGCTCTCGGGGAACGCTTGAGCTCGAAGAAGCCATTGCAGACTCGAAAGCTGCTTTCTCCGGTTCGGTAAGTGACGCGAGATATTGCGCGACAACGGCGGGATAGTCGACAGTCTTCTCGGAAACCTTTTCTGGTGGTTTGGCGGGTTGGCTATTCCCGGTCGTAGGCTGCACGGCGCAGGTCCCTTTCATGGCTTGTGCAAATTTAGCCGCAGTTTGAGGAGGGGCCGCCTGTGCAGGCGCTTTTGCCGGTTGAGGTGGCGCGGCCGGATTAATTGTGAGGAATGTTGAGACTTCCTTCCGTGTGATTTGCGTGTTTGTGTCGGACTCTTGACGAAGCAAATTCGAGACATTCGTGCCTTCGACCGTCAACAGGTGAACGCGCACACCGCGTTCTTGAGCGAGCTCAACGCCAATACGCAGGTCCTCGTCGCCCCCTACCAGTACGGCATCGCATATCGCCGAATTTCTGGCCAGATCGGCTAGGTCGGTAACGATTCTGGCGTCAACCCCTTTCTGCTCGCCGACGGCGTTCACGATTCCCAGGCGCAGTTTGATATTGTCGGTCGAAGCCAAGCTTTGTTGGTCTGTCGACTGTCGGCCGTTCACGAGCCCGTCATACCAGTAAATTCTGAGTAACGGTAAGTCGCTGAGGGCGCAAGCCTTTTCCTCCAAGAGCGCAAAGATTGCTGGCACGTTCAGGGTTATTTCGTGGCGCTTCTTTGCGCTACCGCTGATGGAGGCCGAGCCGCCGGCAAACACGTGTCCAGCATCAACAAATACTGCAACCCGATCCAAGTCTGTCCCCGTAAATGTAAAGGCCCTCACTACGGAGTAGTGAGGGCCTGCTGTGTAACCGTCCCTAACGTAAGTGGTAGAGAGACGGTCTCGCAAGTATATGGCCAGTTGCCAGAATTGCAAGCCTTGTCGAGCGAAGCGCACCGAAGAATTTGGGGATGTCGCTGTGCAACACCCCTATGCCTTTTGTGAGAGTTTGCCGACATGTGCGTGGTATGTGTGTGTTACGCATAAAACTATTGTTTTATGCGTGATGAATTGGTAGTATGCGCATGTTGATGACTATGAGGGGCCGACTATGGCTTTCCGGGCAGACGAAGCGGCACGGGTGGGGCTGGCAAGTGTGTTGGACTATTTGGTTCCACGTGCTCAACACTTGGGCGAGAGTGAACGGGCGCGGAGCCGAGAGGCGCTGCTGGAAATTTCCGATAGGCTTGGGCCGGCTGTTGATGGTTATCCAAGTTGGCATCCACTGGTTCGAAACTACAAAGACGATACCTATCCGGTCATGCACCCTAACGAAGAGTGCGGATACCGCGGACTCGACCACACTCGGTATTTCGCAAATGGGTTCATTACGTGTCCATATGACGATGGCCAAACGGTGCTGGATTCGGTGAATGCACTTCCGTATCATCCGGCAGCGCGCATCTCAGCCGAACGACTTGATGTCAAGCTCTATAACCCGAGCTGTACTCCGATACTTGTCGAGTGTGAATGGGCGGAGCCATTGAATCCAGACCGTACAATTCCGCTGAGCGTCGCGATGCCGCTGCTTCTGGAAAAAGAGCTTCCGTGTGTTTGGCGAGCGCAAGTTGCGGAAACATGGGAATCGATGCGCCCTTACTTTTTGGGGCGTCCGTATGGCAGCAGGTCGTCGTTATTTATTAATCAAGAAGCCGGTCAGGCGCTCAAAAAAGTTTGGGAGGCATTGATCTATACTGGAATGTTCGGTCCGATCAAAGTTTGAGTGCCACGTCCTTGGACAAATGGCTTGCTCGATTGTGTGAAGTGCGATTGTCGTGTCGCTCGTAGGGTTGGCAGGGCGGTTGATGTGGGTGGTTAATGGATATAGTTCATTGAATACTAAGGATAGTTGACGGCCTGCAAAGCCGTTTAGGCCGGTTCGACTCCGGCTCGCGCCTCCAGCAAGAAAAGAAAAGCCCCGCTTCGGCGGGGCTTTTCTTTTTTCTGCGCTTCTACAAGTGCATCTATTCCTTCGGATGCGGCAACGGCACCCGCTCGCACTTCGATGTGCTATTGCCGTCGTCGTTGTAAATCACAAGTAGATACTGGCGCCTGGCGGCGATGCAACAATGCGCTGCGATGGGCTCGATTGATGGCACGTTGTCGCTGCGGGCGGAGTGCTGACAGCGGTGCGGAGCAGCCGTACCGCCCGCGTCGTCGTGACCTTGCCGATCAACCATCCACCGGTTGCGCCGGCGTTTCGAGCCTGAGCTGATAAAACGCCGCATCGAGCCAGCGGCCGAACTTGAAACCCGCTTCGGCGATCGTGCCCGAGTGCGCGAAACCGAGCCGCGTATGCAGCGCGACACTGCCGCCGTTGGTCGCGTCGATGCATCCGACCAGCACGTGCACGCCGGCTTCGCGCGCACGCCGGATCAACTCGCGCAGCAGAAACTCGCCGAGCCCGCGCCCGCGATGGTCGCGATGCACGTAGACGCTGTGTTCGACCGTGTACTTGAACGCGGGGAACGCGCGGAACGTGCCCCAGCTCGCGAAGCCGACCAGCGTGCCCGCTTCATCCACAGCGCCCACGACCGGAAAACCGCCTGCCCGCTTCGTTGCGAACCACGTGGCCATGGCTTCCGGCGGGCGCGGCCGGTAGTCGTACAGCGCGGTCGAGTTCACGATCGCCTCGTTGAGGATCTCGAGGATGGCGGCTGCATGCTCGGCCTCGCTGCAATCGATCAGGCGCACGTCGTCGCGCGGTTTCGGGGAATTCATACGGGCTCCTGGGCCTGTCGGCTGTCAACGAATGGTGGATTACACATTTCGCGCGCCGGTGGCGGCGGATACATCGCAGATCGCAACGACATAACGCGCGGCCTGCGACGACGGGTTGCTGAAAATCAGCGGCTGATCGAGCCGCATGGCCAGACAGTCGCCTTCGTGAAGTTCGTGAAGCTGGTCGCCGAACGTGACGTCGACGCGCCCGTGGACGACCCATACCTGTTGATGCAATGCGCTTTCGCGTCTGCCGCTGTCGTATGCGACGCGTGCGCCAGCCGGGAAATCGACCTCGACGAGTTGAATCGGCGACGGCCAGCCGGGCGGCGACACATTGCGCCGGATATAACCGGACGCCGGATCGCGCCATTCCGTTTGCTGTGCATACCGCACCAGCGGTTGCGCGGGCGTATCGTCGCGATCGCCGCCGAACAGTCCGGCCAATGACACGCCGAGGCCTGCCGCGAGCTTGTCGAGCACGACGGCCGTCGGGCTGGCCGACGCGCGCTCGATGAGCGAGATCATCGAACGACTGACGCCGGAGCGCGCGGCGAGTGCATCGAGCGTGTAGCCTCTCAGGGTGCGCAGGTCGCGCACGCGGCGGCCGATGCGTTCGTTGATGCCGGTATCGTCGGCTGTGGAGGCAGTCGTTTCTCGCATGATGGATTATTTTCCAGCAAGCTGGAATTCGATGTCAACGGGATTCATCGTGGCTGGACGCTTGCCCGGCGGTTATGTCGAGCGTAATATATGAAACGACTACAGTTCGTTTAATTAGGGATATATGGGAATCATCAAGATATCCGAGCACATGCACGAGCGGCTGCGCTCGACCAGCACGGCGTTGAGCCGCTCGATCAACGCGCAGGCGGAGCACTGGCTGCGGGTCGGGATGATGTCGGAACTCAATCCGTCGTTGTCTTACGGCGACATCTGCCGGATGCTGATCGAGGCCGAAACTCGCGGTGGCGATACTGGGCCGACGGAGTCGGTGGTACACGGCATCGAGCAGGTGGCGTAATGGCGAAGCGCGAAATTCCGATCCGCGGCGCTGCGGAAATCGCCAAATCGCGCGAGGCTGCAAAGCTCGCGTCCCAGGTGCTGACGATGATCACCGAGCACGTGAAGCCGGGCGTCACCACCGACGACCTGGACGTACTCTGCCGCGAATACATCATCGATGAGCTCGGTGCGATTCCCGCGAACATCGGCTACCACGGCTACCCGAAGACGCTCTGCACGTCGGTCAACCATGTGGTCTGTCACGGCATCCCGTCGTCGCGGCCGCTGCGCGACGGCGACATCGTGAACCTCGATATCGCGGTGATCAAGGACGGCTGGTTTGGCGATACGAGCCGTATGTACTTCGTCGGCGAGCCGGGCGAACTCGCGCGGCGCCTCGTCGCGGCGACCTATGAGGCGATGCATGCGGGGATTCGCGCGGTTCGTCCGGGCGCGACGCTCGGCGACGTCGGCTACGCGATCCAGCAGGTCGCGCATCGCGAAGGGTTCAGCGTGGTCCGCGAGTACTGCGGCCACGGGATCGGCGACGTGTACCATGACGAGCCGCAGGTGCTGCACTACGGCCGCCCGGGCACCGGCGTGCCGCTGCGGCCGGGGATGATCTTCACGATCGAGCCGATGCTGAATGCGGGCAAGCGCGATACGCGCGTGCTGGCCGACGGCTGGACGGTCGTCACGAAGGACCATTCGCTGTCCGCGCAATGGGAGCACATGGTCGTGGTGACGGAGCAGGGCTTCGAGGTGTTGACGGATGACGTGACGCCGCAAGCGTCCGAGGCGTTTTCCGGCACGCACGCAGCCCGAGACGCGTAGCAGGCCGCGTGAAGCGGCGGTGCAACGAAAAAGGCCCCGAACGGGGCCCTTCTGCATGTGCGGTCGCGCGGCGCCTTCCGCGCGGACAGTCGCGATCGGCAGCGTAACGTTTATTGACGGCGCGCCTTGCCCCATGCGTGTTCGACGAACACGCGGCACAGCGCTTCCATCCCGTTGCGGTCCTCATCGTCGAAACGCGCGGCGACGGGGCTGTCGACGTCCCACACGCCGATCAGCGTGCCGTCGGCCGCGACCAGCGGCACGACGATTTCCGATTCCGACGCGGCGTCGCATGCGATATGGCCCGGGAATGCATGCACGTCGCGCACGACTTGCGTTTCGCGGGTCTGCGCTGCCGTGCCGCACACGCCTTTGCCGAGCGCGATCCGCACGCACGCTGGCTTGCCCTGGAACGGCCCGACCACGAGCTCCGTCCCGTCGAAGAAATAGAAGCCGGCCCAGTTCAGGCGATCGAGCGAGTGATAGACGAGCGCGGAGAAGTTCGCGGCGTTTGCGGTCAGATCGCGTTCCGATTCGACGAGCGCGCGAGCCTGCTCGACGAGCGTCGCATAGAGTTCGGCCTTGGAGGCGTGAGGGTCGTTGGACAGCGTGAACATGGCGGGAATGCAATAAGGGTTGTGAAAAGCGCGATGCGCGTTCCGCAGTCTACGGTACGCACGGCTCGTCTGCAGTGTCCGGTGCGCCATCGTGCGGCAGAAACCGCGGCGCAGACCGGCGCGAAGCCTGTCAATCGGGTTCGAGTTCGGCGAACCGCTCAGCCAGGAAATCAAGTAGCGCGCGCACCGCGGGCAGCAGTCCGCGCCGCGACGCGAACACCGCGTGCACGATCTCGCGGCGCGGCGCCCAGTCGGGCAGCACGGTCGCCAGTTCGCCGCGCGCGACTTCGTCGCGCACCATCATCGTCGGCAACTGCACGACGCCCACGCCTGCAATGGCGGCCGCGCGCAGTGCGAGCATGCCGCCCGTCACGAGGCGCGGCTGGTGGTGGATTTCGGCCTGTGCGCCGTCGGGGCCGCGCAGCCGCCATACGTGCGAGGCTTGCGGCACGCCGTGATCGAGGCTGGGCAGGCGAGTGAGATCGGCGGGCACGGCGGGCACGCCGTGTTCGCGCAGCAATGCGGGGCTTGCGACAAGGCACTGGCCGCGCTCGGCCAGCACGCGCAGCGCGAGATCGCTGTCCTCCAGCGGTGGCGGGCGCACGCGGATCACGACGTCGATCCCTTCGCCGACCACGTCGACGCGCCGGTTGGTCGCCTCCAGATGAATTTCGACGCGCGGGCACGCGACCATGAACGCGGCGATCATCGTGCCGACCAGGGAGTCGAGCAGCACGACCGGGCAACTGACGCGGACGATGCCGCGCGGCTCCTCGTGCAGCAGCGCGATGGCTTCGTCGGCGGCATCCGCCTCGACGAGCATCGCGCGACAATGCGCGTAGTAGGTCTGGCCGACGTCGGTGACCGTGAAGCGGCGCGTGGAACGCTGGATCAGCCGCATCCCGAGCCGCGCCTCGAGCAGCGCGATACGGCGGCTCAGTTTCGATTTCGGCATGTTCAGCGCACGTCCGGCCGGCGCGAAGCCGCCGTGCTCGACGACTTGCACGAAGTAATAAAGATCGTTCAGATCCCGGTCGTTATCGTTCATGAAATAGAACGCTGAGTGCGATTTTGTCAGTCTACCGGATCGATCGTTCCATCTCTATATTCCTACTTAGGATGCGAAACACGTGTTTCGCCGCAATTCGGAGAAGGCAAATGAAGAAGATCCAGGGTGTCTACAGTGCGCCGCGCGGCCATTGGGTCGGTGACGGTTTCCCGGTGCGTTCGATGTTCAGCTATCAGTCTCACGGTGCGCACCTGAGCCCGTTCCTGCTGCTCGACTATGCGGGTCCGGCGAGCTTCGAGCCGGCTTCGGCACCGCGCGGGGTGGGCCAGCACCCGCACCGCGGCTTCGAAACGGTGACGATCGTCTATGACGGCGAAGTCGCACACCGCGACTCGACCGGCGCGGGCGGCACGATCGGCCCGGGCGACGTGCAATGGATGACGGCCGGGAGCGGGATCCTGCACGAGGAATTCCACTCCGAAGCGTTCACGAAGCAGGGCGGTCCGCTCGAGATGGTGCAGTTGTGGGTGAACCTGCCCGCCGCCGACAAGATGAATGCGCCCGGCTATCAGACGATTCTGGACGCCGACATTCCTGTGGTCGAACTGCCGGACGGCGCGGGTCGCGCGCGGATCATCGCGGGCGAATTCGAGGGGCGGCGCGGGCCGGCTCGCACGCATACGCCGATCGACGTGTGGGACGTGCGGCTTGCAGCAGGCGGTCGCGTGCGGTTCCCGATCGCTGAAGGGCGTACGCTCGCGGTGGTCGTGCTGAGCGGCACGTTGCTGGTGAACGGCGAGACGGTCGCCCGCGAAGCGCAGTTCGTGCAACTGAGCCGTGACGGCCGCGACGTCGAGCTCGAAGCGAACGGCGACGCCAAGCTGCTGATCCTGAGCGGCGAGCCGATCGATGAACCGGTCGTCGGTTACGGGCCGTTCGTGATGAACTCGCAAGAGGAAATCCGGACCGCAATCGACGATTTCAACAGCGGTCGCTTCGGCCAGATGCCGGCATGACGGGCAGGCCCCGCGCAATGCGGGGCCTTTTCATGCATGAAAGCGGCGGTCGTGTGCCGAGTGCGCTTCGAGGCATAATCGAGAGTTGTTCGCGCGCCGGCCGGCGCGCCCGAATCTGGACCGACCATGAACGCTTCCGCACCTGCCGCATCCCCGCGCGCCATCGATCTCGACTGGCGCTGGAAATCCTTCGACGCGCTGACGGCGCGCGAAGTCTATTCGATCCTCGACGCGCGCAGCGCCGTGTTCGTCGTCGAGCAGAACTGCGTGTATCGCGACATCGACGATGCGGACCAGGCTGCGTGGCATCTGGCTGCGTACGATGCGCAAGGGCGCGTTGCCTGCTACCTGCGCGTGCTGGTGCCGGATGCGCAGAACACCGACGTACGGATCGGCCGCGTGCTGACGACCGCGCCGTTTCGCGGTGCGGGCCTCGGCAACGCGCTGCTGTCGCGCGCGCTCGAGCACATCCGTGCGCAATGGCCGGATACGCAAGTGAGCCTGCATGCGCAGGCCCATTTGCAGCGTTTCTACGGGGCATTCGGCTTTGCGCCGAACTCGGACGTGCACGACGAGGACGGCATTCCGCACGTGTGGATGACCAGCGCGCGAGTCTGACGCGCCGCGCCGTCAGTGGGCGGTGCGCGTCACCGACGGGCGCGCGGCAGCCTGCTCGTCGATCAAACGGCCGCGTGCCGACAGCCGCATCCAGTGTCGCAGCGCGATCAGCGCACCGATCACGCTCATCATCGAACCGGGAATCCAGAGCAGCAGGCCGCCGATCTGCTGGTCGCGCAGCGGGCTCAACCACGTGAACGCGCGTCCGCAGATCGAGTAGATCGGATACAGCTCGTGCGGCGTGAAGAAGATCAGCGCGCCGAGCGCGATCTGCGGCGGGATGGCCGCGACGACGATCAGGATCCGGCGGCCCGGCGACAGCCGCGCGGGCGGCGCGGGGCGCGGATCCACGACGAGCCACCAGAACAGCAGCCCGTCGATCACCATGCTCCAGTTCATCACGCGATACAGACGCCAGTCGAGCATCGCGACGAAGTGGATCGGCGACAGCAGCCAGAAATAGATCAGCCCGACGAACAGCACGACCGCTACGACCGGATGGAACACCACGTCGAGCGTCGCGCGCACGGGCGCCCACGCGAGGGCGGGACGCACGAAGCGCTGTCGCCAGCGAAACGGAATGCCCGCGCGGATCGCCGCGCCAGGGTAGGCGAGCGCGATGAAGAACGGCCCGAGATGGTGCAGCACGAGGTGCTGCGCGCGGTGCATGAAGAATTCGTGCTCGAAGAAATAGTCGAGCCGCGTATGCAGCGCGATGTAGAGCGCCGTCAGCCCGAACCAGAATGAGAATTGCCGCAGCGGCGTCACTTTCGCTTTTTTCACGCCGCGCGCGAACAGCACGGCGGCCGTCAGCACCGCGATGACCACGGTCGGCGACGGTTCCCACGGATCGAGCCAGTACAGGACGTTCATCGCGCGCGCATCACTTCGCCTGGGCCGGCGACTTCACGGCGAACGGCGTGTCGACGGTCTCGCCATCGGAGAACTTCAGGCGCAGGTGCACGGTGTCGCCCGGCTTGATCGTGTGCTTCGGTTCCTCGAGCATGAAGTGATAGCCGCCCGGCGCGATGTCGACCTTGCCGCGTGCGGGGATCGTCAGCTTGTCGACCATTTCCATCTTCTGCGTCGAGCCGTTCGACACGGTCTGGTGCAGCATCGCCATCCCGTAGTCGGGGCTGTCGACGTCGACGAGATCGACCGGCTTGTCGCTCGTGTTGACGAGCGTCACGTAGCCGCCCGCAGGCAACTGGTTCGGCAGCCAGCGCACCCATGCATTCTGCGCGGTGATCCCGCCGGCGGCATAGGCGTGCGCGCCGGTACACAGTGCGGCGAGGAGGGCGAACGTCTTGAGGGTCGTCTTCATGTCGAAATTCAGGTGGCGGAGGCAGTGTCGATGATCCGGCGCACATCGGCGGCGATGGCGTCGGGCGAATCGCGGCCGGTCGCGAGCAGGCGCGCGCGGCCGTTTGCGTCGAAGATGTAGACGGCCGAGCTGTGCGTGACTTCGTAGCCGCCGGACGGATCGCGCTTTTCCATCTGGTATGCGACGCGATAGCGCTTCGCGAGCGATTCGATCTGGCCGTCGGTGCCGGTCAGTCCGCGTGCGTGTGCAGCGTCGAATGCGGCGACGTACGACTGCATTGCCTGCGGCGTGTCGCGCGCCGGATCGACCGAGACAAACAGGATGCGCACGTCGTTGGCCTGCGGGCCGAGTTTCGCGAGCACTTCCATCAGTCGCGCCATCGTTTCGGGGCAGACGTCCGGACAGTGCGTGTAGCCGAAGTACACGAGCGCGACGCGGCCGCGAAATGCGTCGGCGTGGATCGGGCGACCGTCGCCGCCGGTCAGCGTGAACGACAGGTCGGGCAGGTGGCCGGTGACGTTGGTCAGGTGCCAGTTCGGCTCGTCATGCGTGCATGCGGCGAGCGCGACGGTGGTGGCCAGCGCCGCGGCCGTGCGGATGAAGCGGTTGAAGCGCCGGGGCGGCGCGGAACGGGCAGACGACATCCTGGGGCTCGATCGGATGGAACGGTCGTCGGCCGGCGCAGCGCCATGCGTCGCACCGGCCGACGGTTGCCGACTGTAGCGCAATTCCCGCGCCTGCGTCCTTTCGAAACCCATACGGGCGGGCAAGCGGGGCAATATGTCGCAGTTGACGCGGCGAGCGGCGCAAGGCCGGCAGTGCAGCGGTTTCGCCCATCTCGGTACTCAGGCGCGGTAAGATGCGCACAATTTCATTCGCGCAGCGGCGGCCCGGCGTTTGCTGGTCGTCCCTCAGACTATCGAATCGATGCAATCCGTTCCGGCTTCCCTGTCCCTGACCGATACCGCGTTCTTCTTCGACTTCGACGGCACGCTCGTCGAGCTGGCACCGACGCCCGACAGCATCCATGTGCCGCCGTCACTGCTGACGCTGCTCGATGAACTGCGGCGCCGCTCGCACGGCGCGGTCGCGATCGTGTCGGGTCGCGGTATCGACAACCTCGACACGTTCCTGAACATGTCCGGCCTGCCGATCGCTGGCCTGCACGGCGCCGAGCGGCGCGACGCGAACGGCGACACGCAGCGCATCGGCTTCAACGACGAACGGCTGCTGCGCATCGAGCGCGAGCTGGCGTCCGTCGTCGACCGTCACCCGGGCATGCTGCTCGAAATCAAGGGGGCGGCCGTCGCGCTGCACTACCGCAATGCGCCCGAGCGCGAGCCGGTGGCACGCGAAGCGGCCGAGCGCCTCGTTGCCGAATATGCCGATGCGTACGTGCTGCAGCCCGGCAAGATGGTGTTCGAGATCAAGCCGAAAGGCGTCGACAAGGGCCGTGCGCTGGCCGCCTTTCTCGACGAGCCGCCGTTCGCGGGTCGCGTGCCGCTGTTCGCGGGCGACGACCTGACCGACGAGAAAGGCTTCGCGGTGGTCAACGCGCGCGGCGGCCTGTCGATCAAGATCGGCGCGGGCGAGACGTCGGCCCGGACGCGGCTCGACTCGGTCGACGCGCTGCACGCGCAGATCGCGCGCTGGCTCGACGCGGAGCAGCCGGGCGCATGAGCCGACTCATCATCGTTTCAAACCGCGTCGCCCCGATTTCGGAAGGCGAACCGGCGGCGGGCGGCCTCGCGATCGGCGTCTACGACGCCCTGAAGGAGACGGGCGGCATGTGGTTCGGCTGGAGCGGCGAGGTGGTCGCGTCCGGGGCGCCCCAGATCCGCATCGAGGAGCGCGGGCCCGTGACGTTCGCGACCGTCGGTTTGTCTCGCCGCGATTACGACCAGTATTACCGCGGCTTCTCGAACGCGACGCTGTGGCCGGCCTTCCACTATCGCGCGGACCTGATCCAGTACGATCGCCACGAATTCGACGGCTACAGCCGCGTGAATGTCTGGCTTGCGCAGCAGCTCGTGCCGCTGCTGCAGGACGACGACGTGATCTGGGTGCACGACTATCACCTGATCCCGTTCGCGCGTGCGCTGCGGGCCGCCGGCGTGAAGAACCGCATCGGCTTTTTCCTGCATATCCCGTTTCCGGCCGCGCAAGTGCTCGTCAACGTGCCGCCGCATCGCGAGCTCGTCGAATCGCTGTGCGCGTTCGACCTGCTCGGCTTTCAGACCGAGCCCGACCTGCGCGCATTCTGCGATTACGTCGAGTTCGAGGCGGGGGGCGAAGTGGCGCGCGAAGGGCGCACGGTGCGCGTGAGCGCGTTCGGCAAGACGCTGCGGGCGGCAGCCTATCCGATCGGCGTGTATCCGGACGAGATCGCGTCGCTTGCGCAGGCGGGCGAGCATGGCAAGGCGGTGCGCACGCTGGCGACGTCGCTGCGCGGGCGCCAGCTGATCATGAGCGTCGACCGGCTCGACTATTCGAAGGGGCTCGTCGAGCGGTTCCGCGCGTTCGAAAAGTTGCTGGAACACCAGACGTCGATTCGCAACCGCGTGTCGTTCCTGCAGATCGCGCCATCGACGCGCGCCGACCTGCGCGCGTACCAGGACATCCGCCTGCAGCTCGAAGCGGAGTCGGGCCGCATCAACGGACGCTATGCGGAGCTCGACTGGGCGCCGATCCTCTACATTCACCGCCAGTACGACCGGCAGGTGCTTGCCGCGCTGTACCGGCTGGCGCGGGTGGGGTTCGTCACGCCGTTGCGCGACGGGATGAACCTCGTCGCGAAGGAGTATGTGTCCGCGCAGAATCCGGACGATCCGGGCGTGCTCGTGCTGTCGCGCTTCGCGGGTGCCGCGCGCGAGCTGACGGGCGCGCTGATCGTCAATCCGATCGATATCGGCGGGATGGCCGATGCGTTGTCGCAGGCGCTGACGATGCCGCTCACCGAGCGGCGGGCACGTTACGCGGACATGATCGCGCAGTTGCGCGAGAACAACGTGTCGGTGTGGCGCGACAACTTCTTGCGCGACCTGCAGCACGTGTAGCCGGCACGCTGCGTGACGGGAGGAAAAAAGCCGCCGTGCGTCGAGCACGGCGGCTTTTTTATCGGATGTACGCCGCGACGTCAGGCCGCGCGTTCGCCGGTCGGAGTGGTGCCGTCGGGGGCGTGATGACGGCCGTGCTGCTTCGCGAGCAGGTCGCGGTACAGGCCCGGACGATTGCGCAGCACGTCGGGGTTGCCGTCGTCGATCACCTTGCCGTTACTCATGACGATGATCCGGTCGAAATTGCGCAGCGTCGACAGCCGGTGCGCGATCGCGATCACCGTGCGGCCGACCATCAGGCGGTCGAGCGCGGCCTGGATCGCTTCTTCCGACGCGCTGTCGAGCGCCGACGTCGCTTCGTCGAGCAGCAGGATCGGCGCGTCTTTCAGGATCGCGCGCGCGATCGCGATGCGCTGGCGCTGGCCGCCCGACAGCTTCACGCCGCGGTCGCCGACGATCGTGTCGTAGCCTTCCGGCATCGCCTCGATGAACTCCGAGCAGCGCGCGTCGCGCGCGGCGGCAAGCACTTCCTCGCGGGTCGCCTCGGGGCGGCCGTACGCGATGTTGTCGTAGATCGTCCGGTGCAGCAGCGAGATATCCTGCGGCACGAGCGCGATCGCGTGGCGCAGGCTGTCCTGCGTGATGCCCTTCACGTCCTGCCCGTCGACCTTCACGGCGCCGTCCTGCGTGTCGTAGAAGCGTTGCAGCAGTGCCAGCACGGTCGACTTGCCGGCGCCCGACTTGCCGATCAGGCCGACGCGCTGGCCCGGTTCGATATGCAGGTCGAAGTGATCGAGGATCGCGCGGCGGTGCGGGTACGCGAACGTCACGCGTTCGAAATCGACGCGCCCGCCCTTGGCCGCCAGCGGCTGCGCGTCGGAGCGGTCCGGCATTCCGTGCGGCTCGAGCAGCGTCTTCACGGCTTCGGACAGGCGTGCCACGTGCTGCGTGACGTCGACCAGCGCGACCGCGAGATCGCGCGTGCCGTGCAGGATCGTGAAGCCGAGCGAGCTGACGAGCACGATGTCGCCGGAGGTCGCGCGGCCCTGGTCCCACAGCCACAGCGCCCAGCCGAGCAGGCCGGCCGACAGCATCGCGGTGATCACCGCGTGCAGCAGGCGCAGTTTCTCGAGATAGAGCAGGCTTTGCTGGCGCGCGTCCATCTCGGCCTTGACCGTCGCGCCGAAACGCTTCTGTTCGCGCAGCGTCATCCCGAACGCGCGGACGAGGCCCATGTTGCCGATCACGTCGACGAGCTCGCCGTCGACCGCGGCCGCCTTCGACGCGAATGCGTGATGGCGTGCGGAGCCGCGCCCGGCGAGCTTGAACAGCACGACGGCGAGCACGGCCGAGCAGCCGAGCAGGCCGGCGGCCATCAACGGGTTCACGACGATGATCATCAGGATCGCTCCCATCACCGCGATGCACGGTGGCAGCACGTTCCACGCCATCGTGTTCTCGGACGTATAGACGGCGTTCGACGTGGCGGTGATGCGGCTCGCGAGCGTGCCCGGCTGCTTTTCCGAGTAGTAGGTCGGCGAATGGCCGCTCAGGTACTGGAACAGGTCCCGCCGCAGGTCGCCGGTGACCGCGACGAAGGTGTGCGCGGCGACCCAGCCGCCGACGCGCCACAACAGATTGTCGGCCGCGATCAGCCCGACGAGCAGCGCGAAGGCGCTCCACAGCGGGCCCGGATGATGGCGCCCGGCCGCGAGCACGTCGATCAGGTGCTTGATCGCGTATTGCGAGCCGAGCGCGCAGCCGACGGCGGCCAGCACGCTGCAGAGCACGATGAGGTGCGCGACGGGATGCAGGCGGATGTAGCGGAACAGGAACGCGATCGGCCGATGCGCGTAGCTCGACAGCTTCGCATTATGGGCGTTGCGCTGGGCAGGGGTGAGAGATTCCAAAATATGCGTGCGGTGATTCGGTGATTGAGCGTGGCGGCTGGATCGCAGCCGGCGATCGCCCGGACTGAATAATCCGGCATTGTAAACAAGGCCGTGCATTGCGCATGCGCGAATCTTGCCTTGGTCAGGGGCGTGCGATCAATTTTGAGATAAAATCCGGCATCCGTCCTGCCGTGTACGCCGGAATCGCATGCCGACAGCGACGAGATGACTCGGAGCGCCAAAAGGGCCTTCCACTCTAGAACGGACACCCAAGTCCGCGGGTTGCAAAGTGTTGCACCTTTGTAACAAAGTAAAGTGTTTGAAATGTTGTGCGCCGTCTCGGGATTAACCCTAGATAATCGGCTCCGGGTTCGATTCCAGGTTTTTTACGAACCCCTGTCAACGGGTCTTCGTTTCAAACGTTCTATGCCTGTCGCGTCGCCGACGCTCCTTGAGCAGCGCGGGTTTCGACGCTCCCGGCAGGCTGATTCGTCTGATGGTCGGACGAAATGCATCCAGCCCGGACTGCCGGCAGGTTGCCGACCCATACCTGGTTTTTAGCCGATTTTTTAGGAGTTACGCATGCGAATCGCCCAAATCGCTCCGTTGCACGAAGCGGTTCCCCCGAAGCTGTACGGTGGTACCGAGCGAGTGGTGTCTTATCTGACCGAAGCACTTGTCGAGATGGGGCATGACGTCACGCTCTTCGCGAGCGGCGATTCGCAAACTTCCGCGAAGCTCGAAGCGTGCTGGCCGCAGGCACTGCGCCTCGACCCGACGATCCGCGACGTGATGGCACCGCACATGCTGCTCCTCGAGCAGGTGCGCCGCCGCGCGGAAGAGTTCGACGTCCTGCACTGCCACATCGACTACTACCCGTTCTCGCTGTTCTCGCGCCAGCCGGTCCCGCATCTGACGACGATGCACGGCCGTCTCGACCTGCCGGAACTGCAGCCGATCTTCAACGCTTTCAGCGACGTGCCGGTCGTGTCGATCTCCGACAACCAGCGCATCCCGCTGCCGCAGGCGAACTGGCTGTCGACCGTCTATCACGGCCTGCCGGAAAACCTGCTGACGCCGATCCCGAACGTGAAGCCGAGCTACCTCGCGTTCCTCGGCCGCATCTCGCCGGAAAAGCGCGTCGACACGGCCATCCGCATCGCGGAGCAGGCCGGCCTGCCGATCAAGATCGCCGCGAAGCTCGACAAGGCTGACCGCGCGTACTACGAAGAGAAGATCAAGCCGCTGTTCGCGCTGCCGCACGTCGAGTACATCGGCGAAATCAGCGAGTCGGAAAAGACCGAATTCCTGGGAAATGCGCATGCGCTGCTGTTCCCGATCGACTGGCCGGAGCCTTTCGGTCTGGTGATGATCGAAGCGATGGCATGCGGCACGCCGGTGATCGCGTTCAAGCGCGGCTCGGTGCCGGAAGTGATCGACAACGGCGTGTCGGGCTTCGTCGTCGAAGACGAGCTGTCGGCCGTCGCGGCGCTCAAGCGCCTCGATATGCTGCCGCGCGAGAAGGTTCGCGCTGCGTTCGAAGCACGTTTCTCGTCGAAGGTGATGGCGCAGAACTACGTGAAAGGCTACGAAGAACTGCTGCGCCAGAAGCGCCGCACGGTGCTGCGCGAAGTCAACGCAAGCTGATGCCGGACTGCCGGCCGCGGAGGTGCGCGGCCGTCACCGACGCCCCGTCCGGGTTTCCGGCGGGGCGTTGTCACATCTGCGGCGCGGATCTGTTGTATTCTCGCCGCGCCCGGCGCCACGAACGGCCCCGGAAGCGGTCCTGCACGCCATCCCGCCGTCTGTCCAGACGGTAATGTCCCTATAATGGCCGTGCCGTGAAATCCGGCCCCCCGCACGAACATCGAGAGGAGAGCAGTCTTGGCGAGAACGAAAACCACGCGCGCAGCGCCGGCCCCCGGCGCCGGCGTGATCTTCGCGTTGCGCGCGATCGGTCTCGTGCTGTTCGCGCGCTGGCTGTTCTCGATGTCCCAGATGGGCTATCGTGCGTCGCTGTCCGCAATGGTGTCGTCGCCCTGGGCGTTCGTCTACCTCGTGCTGATCTTCCTGCTGCTCGCGCTGCCGGGCGCCGCCGCGCGCGCCGAACGGCCGTTCCATCCGCTGCCGCAGTGGCTGCGCCAGGCGTTGCGCGTCTTCGCGCTGATCGGTTTCCTGTTTGCCGTGTGGTCGATCGGCGCGTTCGCGTGGGCGGCTGGCTGGCGGCGTGCACTGCACGCGGTGACGGCGACCAACGGCTGGCTCGTCGCCGCGCCGGCGCTCTATGCGGCGATCGTGTGGATGTGCCGTCCGCGGCCGCTGTGGCGTACCAACGTGGCAGCGCGCCGCTTCGCGGTCGGCCGCTATGCGATTTCGCTGGACACCCTCACGCGCACCGCGATCGTCTGGATGGAAAGCCGCAAGGTCGGCCAATACGACGCGCGCGAACTGTCGGTGCGCTGGCCAGGTCGGGCCGTGTCCGCCGCCGGTGAGCAGGGGGCGCAGCCGGCGGTCGTGCCGCCGCGTCGCGGCAGCCTGTTTCGGCGGCCGAAGGTCGAGTTGCTGTGGGATTCGCCGGCGGCCGTCGGCCATAACCGGCAGATCGTGATGCGCACGCCGCTCGCGACCGAGGGCGACCGCGTCGCCGTGCTCGCGCTCGACGCGGCGCTCAAGCAGATCGTCTGACACGGCCTGCGCGGCGCGCGGGCGACAAGGAGGCGCAATGATCGTCCGTTGGTTGCTGGCAGCCGTTCATCTGATGGCGTTCGGGGTCGCGTTCGCCGCGATCGCAGCGCGCAACCGTGCGCTGCGCCGGGTCATCGCGTCGGTGCAGGCGGCCGACCTGCCGGGCGTATTCAAGGCCGATGCCGTGTGGGGATTGTCCGCGCTGGTGCTGATCGCGACGGGGCTCACGCGCGCATTCGGCGGCTTCGAGAAAGGTGCCGCGTACTATCTTCACGAGCCGCTTTTCCACATCAAGATGACCGCGCTCGTGCTGATCCTGCTGCTCGAGATCGTGCCGATGCTCGGACTGATTCGCTGGCGCGTCGCTGCTCGGCGGCGGCAGATGCCCGATCTCGGCCGCGCGCCGACCTATGTGCGCATCGGCCATTGGCAGGCCGTGCTGATCATGATCATCGTGTTCGCCGCATCGGGGGTGGCGCGGGGGATTGGAGCAGGCGGGTAGGGCCGAGCGGATAGACGTTGCCGACCGGATCCGAAGTCGGCCGCAGCCTGCCGGTTCCGTTTTTTCCGGGCATTTTCATTCGACGCCCGCCGATATGCGCGGGAATTCGCGCATCGATGCGTGACCGGGCGGACCCGCCGCCCGGTTCGTCCCGCACTCAGCGCACGAGGCAGGGGCGCTTGTTGTTGAACGTCCAGCCCGGAATCAGATACTGCATCGCCGCCGCGTCGTCGCGGGCGCCGAGCCCGTGCTGCTTGTACAGCTCGTGCGCGCGCGCGACCGCATCCATGTCGAGGTCGACGCCGAGGCCCGGCCGCTTCGGCACTTCGACCAGCCCGTTCTCGATCTTCAGCGGCTCGCGCGTGAGCCCTTCGCCGTCCTGCCAGATCCAGTGCGTGTCGATCGCGGTGACCTGACCGGGCGCCGCGGCGGCGACGTGCGTGAACATCGCGAGCGACACGTCGAAGTGATTGTTCGAGTGCGAGCCCCACGTGAGACCCCAGTCGCGGCACATCTGCGCGACGCGCACCGAACCCTGCATCGTCCAGAAGTGCGGGTCGGCGAGCGGGATGTCGACGGCCTGCAGCTGCACTGCGTGGCCCATCTGCCGCCAGTCGGTCGCGATCATGTTGGTGGCCGTCGGCAGTCCGGTCGCGCGGCGGAATTCGGCCATCACTTCGCGGCCCGAGTAGCCGTTTTCCGCACCGCACGGGTCTTCCGCGTACGCGAGCACGTGGTGCAGGTCGCGGCACAGCCGCACGGCTTCGTCGAGCGACCATGCGCCGTTCGGGTCGAGTGTCACGCGGGCTTGCGGGAAGCGCTCCGCCAGCGCCGTCACGGCTTCGACCTCGCGAGCGCCTTCGAACACGCCGCCCTTCAGCTTGAAGTCGTTGAATCCGTAGCGTGCATGCGCGGCTTCGGCGAGACGCACGACTTCCTCGGGCGTGAGCGCGGCTTCGTCGCGCACGCGCGTCCAGTCGTCGGTCGCGCCGCGGCCGTCGCGGTAGGGCAGCGCGGTCCTGGTGCGGTCGCCGACGTAGAACAGGTAGCCGAGCATTTCGACGTGCTCGCGCTGTTGCCCCTCGCCGAGCAGCGCCGCGACGGGCACGCCGAGGTGCTGGCCGAGCAGGTCGAGCAGCGCGGCCTCGAGCGCGGTGACCGCGTGGATCGTGGTGCGCAGGTCGAAGGTCTGCAGGCCGCGGCCGCTCGCGTCGCGGTCGGCAAAGGTGCGCCGTACCTCGTTGAGCACCGCGTGGTAGTTGCCGACCGGCTGGCCGACGACGAGCGCGCGCGCATCATCGAGCGTGCGGCGGATGCTTTCGCCGCCCGGTACCTCGCCGACGCCGGTCCGGCCCGCGCTGTCCTTCAGGATCACGAGGTTGCGGGTGAAGAACGGGCCGTGCGCGCCGCTCAGGTTGAGCAGCATGCTGTCGTGACCGGCGACGGGGATGGCTTGCAGGTCGACGATGCGCGGCGTGTCATGGGAAGTCGAGGCGTTGACGGCGTTCATGGCGGCGATGGCAAAAGAGTGGGCGATGCCGTGCGGCAAAATCTTTGCCGCGCGCGGCGGGAGGTGCGATCATTCGACAACCGACGTGCGCGGCGCGCAAGCCCCGCATGTCGACGGCAACCCGAAAGGGTGAGGGCGACCCGCTCGATGCCGGCGGCGCGACGGATCGGAGCCAGGCGCGAATGCGCGCTTCGATCGACCGCGACACCGGGAGCCGGCAGACGCGCACGGGCGCGAACGCTGGCCGATCGTGAACACGGGATCCGGCTGGTGCTTGCGCCGGCCTGGGTCACAGGAGATCCGTGTCGAGATCATCAGTCGTCGGATGACTTGTGACGCAGTATAATGAATCATCGGCGTTCGCTCAAACCCCGCGTAAACCCTCGGCTCACATTACTACGATATTCAAAGGAACCGGCCTCATGTCCGTGCCCACGCTTCCCGCAGCGCCGCGCCGTCGCGCACGCAGCCTCGCACAAGATGTCGTCGACGCGCTGACCGCGCAGATCGAAAACGGCACGCTGCGCCCCGGTGACAAGCTGCCGACCGAGACCGAAGTCATGGCGGCGCAAGGCGTCAGCCGCACGGTCGTGCGCGAAGCAATCTCGCGGATGCAGGCGAGCTGCCTCATCGAGACGCGCCACGGCATCGGCAGCTTCGTGCTCGAGCCGTCGCGTCGCCAGACGCTCGGCATCGATCCCGCGACCATCACGACGCTGCGTGACGTGCTCGCCGTGCTGGAGCTGCGCATCAGCCTCGAAAGCGAATGCGCGAGCCTCGCCGCGCAGCGCGCGAACGACACCGACCTCGCCGCGCTGCGGCGCGCGCTCGACGCGATCGCATCGGGGGCGGGGGGCGGCCGCGACACGGCCCAGCTCGACTTCCAGTTCCATCTGCAGATCGCGCAGTCCACCGGCAACCGCTATTTCGTCGACATCATGACGCAGCTCGGCGCATCGATCATTCCGCGCACGCGTGTGAATTCGGCGCGCTTCGCCGGCGATGACCTCGAGCGCTATGTCGGCCGGCTCAATCACGAGCACGAGGATATCTACGAGGCGATCGCGCGTCACGACCCGGAGGCCGCGCGCGCCGCGATGCGCACGCACCTGACCAACAGCCGCGAACGGCTGCGCCGCGCGCACGAAGCGGCCGAGGCGGAACGCGACACGCAGGCCGGCTGACCGGCGACCGACAACGGCGGCGCGGCCCGCGATGCGCGTGTGGCCGCGGTCGGCAGGCTGCGGTCAAGTACCCAAAACATCAGTCGTCATATGAGATCGGTGCGCGTGCACCGATCGTTCCGCACGTGTGTCGTCTGTTCGGGACTCCCATGCGAAGAGGGCCGGCCGGCGTTCCTCGCCGCCGGCCCCCGGTTACCCGATGCGCCGGGTCGGCCCGATCAGCCCCCCTTCGTCACGATGGTCTTCCACGTGCCGTTCTTCACCTGATACAGCGTCGACATCCCGCTCTTCAGAGAGCCGTCGTTCGCGAACGAGATGCGGCCTGTGATGCCCTCGAAGTCGACCTTCTTCAGCGCCGGGCGGTAGACCTTCGGATCGGTCGAATTTGCCGCCTGCATCGCCTTGATCGCGGCCCAGGTCGCGTCATAGCCGAACTGCGCGTACGACAGCACGTCGACGCCGAAGCGCTTCCTGAAACGCTGCTCGAAATCCTTGCCCTGCGGCAGTTCGTCGAGCGGACGCCCATATTCCCACGCCATCGCACCTTCTGCCGCCGGTCCAGCGATCTTGATGAACTCGTTGTCCTTCACGCCGCCGCCGCCGACGAATTGCGCGTTCAGCCCGAGCTGGCGCATCTGCTTGATGAAGTTCGCGGCGAGCGAATCGAGGCCGCCGAAGAAGATCAGGTCCGGACTCTTCCCCTTCAGGTTCGTGATCTGCGCGCGGAAGTCCACCGCCTGGTTGCTGGTGAACTCGCGGTCGATGATGTTGCCGCCCGCCGCCTTCACGGCCTTTTCGAACTCGTCAGCTTCGCCCTGGCCGAATGCGGTACGGTCGTCGATGATCGCGATGCGCTTCGCCTTCGTCACGTCGACCGCGTACTTGCCCGCGTTGCCCGCGTTCTGCCCGTCGGTCGCGATCACCATGAACATGTTCGCGAGCCCGCGCGACGTGAGCGTCGGGTTGGTCGCGGCCGGGTCGATCACCGGGATGCCGGCCTTGTCGTAGACCACTGACGCCGGAATCGTCGTGCCGGAGTTGAAGTGGCCGATCACCACCGATACGTTCTGGTCGACGAGCGCCTGCGCGGCCTGCACGCCGATGCGCGGGTCGGCCTGGTCGTCCTGCACGACGAGGTTGAATTTCGCGGGCTTGCCGGCGATCGCCACTTTCTGCGCGACGGCATCGTCGAGCGCAAGCTGCACGCCGTTCTGGAGATCCTTGCCGTAGCCGGCGTTCACGCCGGTGAGCGGCGCGGCGAAACCGACCTTCACGTCGGTCGTGTCGGCGGCCTGGGCGACTTGCTGCGAGAGGAGGGTAAGCGCGGATACGACCGACACCGACAGCAGGGAATGACGGAATTTCATGTTCTTTCCTCTTGTTCTACACCAGCGGGTGGGTACCGCACGCATCCGGCGGGCCGGGCGCGTGCGACGGGCGGGCGGTTCGACCGCTTCTCTGAATCGGGCGGGGAGGTCGGCATGATGAATTCCCGGAAGAATCTCCCGTCAGGCTCCATGAGGAGCCCCGATCGCCTCGATATATAGGTCGCCGATATGCGCAGGTCTTGGCAATTTACCGCGCATTCGCTGCGGATTTGCGCATAGCTTCCGCGCGTGCGGGGGCGGCCGGTATCGGGAGTTTCCCGTCACGAACGGACGGCAGGGGCGTGCGTGCGGGCGGCGCGGCTCGCCACGGGCCGCGCCGCGTCCGCGCCGTCGTCAGTCGGACAGGGCGTCCGACGCTGCCTCGATGTGGTCGTGCGACGCGTTCGTGCGGATCAGCGGGTCGCTCATGCTCGGGCGGCCGGTCTCGACGTGGCCCGCGAAGCGGCGCACGAAGCCGAGCAGCCGGCCGTCGCTGACCGTCAGGTCGTACCAGCCGTGGCTGCCGCGCAGATCCCAGTAGTCGTCGATCTGCGCGCCCGGCGCCAGGTCGAACGTGCGCGTGCCGCCGTGGCCGTACGCGTTCGTCACCTTGAGCCGAACCGCCTTGTGGCCGCGGTTCATGAGGCGCAGCGTGACGTTCCCGTTCGCGACGTCGTAGCCGTAGATCACCTCCGGGTTCACGCTCGCGCTGCCGACGCCGGTCGCGAACGGGCCGCGGAAATGGCAGTAGAAGCCGTTCGGGCCGTACACGTCGAGGTCGTACAGGCCGAGCGATGCGGCCGCGCTCCACGTGTCGGCGATCCGCTTGCCGGCTTCGACGGTGTACGTCCACGGGCCGTCGAGGCGGTTGCGCGACTGCACCTGGAATGACGCGCCCGCGCGGCCCGTGTTCGCGAAGGTCAGCCGGAACTGGCCGTTCGCGGCTTCGACGCGGCCGTGCACGAACAACTCGTACGGCAGCGCGCGTGCCGGCCGCAGCCCGGCCTCCTGTTTCGGCAGCTTCTGCAGCACCGGCGGCACCGGGATGTAGTCGGGGTGGCGTGCCCGGTCGGGCGGCGCATAGCCGGTCGTGTCGGGCAGCGTCGGCCATGCGGCGTCGGACGTCGCGAAGTCGAATGCCGCCGTCAGGTCGCCGCACACCGCACGGCGCCACGGCGCCACGTTCGCGGCCGTGACCGGATACTGCGCGCCGAACCGTGCCTCGATGAATTGCAGCAGCGACGTGTGATCGAACGTCTGCGAGCAGACCCAGCCGCCCTTGGTCCACGGCGACACGACGAGCATCGGTACGCGCGGCCCGAGCCCGTACGGGCCGGCCATGTGCGTTGCGTCGCCGGCGAACACCTCGTTGGTGGTCGCGACCGTTGACAGCCCGTTGTCGCGCGATTGCGGCGCGAACGGCGGCGGCACGTGGTCGAAGAAGCCGTCGTTCTCGTCGTAGGTGATGAAGAGCGCGGTCTTGCTCCACACGTCCGGGTTCGACACGAGCACCTGCAGCACCTGCTCGATGTACCACGCGCCGTAGTTTGCCGGCCAGTTCGGGTGCTCCGAGTACGCCTCCGGCGCGCAGATCCACGACACCTGCGGCAGCGTGCCGTTCTTCACGTCCTGCTGCAGCACGTCGAACAGCGTGCCGCCGGCGCTGATGTTGGTGCCGGTGCGCGCCTTGTCGTACAGCGGCGTGCCGGGCAGCGCATTGCGGTACTGGTTGAAGTACAGCAGCGAGTTGTCGCCGTAGTTGCCGATGTACGGGTTTTGCGTCCAGCCCCACGAGCCGTTCGCGTCGAGCCCGGTACCGACGTCCTGGTAGATCTTCCACGACACGCCGGCCTGTTCGAGCACCTCCGGATAGGTTGTCCAGCCGTAGCCCTTTTCCTCGTTGCCGAGCACCGGGCCGCCGCCCGTGCCGTCGTTGCCGACGTAGCCGGTCCACATGTAGTAGCGGTTCGGGTCGGTCGAGCTCGGGATCGCGCAGTGGTACGCGTCGCAGATCGTGAACGCGTCGGCGAGCTGGTAGTGGAACGGGATGTCGTCGCGCTTCAGGTACGCCATCGTCGTGGTGCCCTTGTTCGGCACCCACTGGTCGTAGCGGCCCTTGTTCCAGGCGGCGTGCATGTCCTGCCAGCCGTGCGGCAGGTCCTGCAGGAACTGCAGGCCGAGCTTGTCCGCGCCCGGGTGGAACGGCAGGAGTTCGGCCGGGCCGACCGGCTGATGGAACACCGACTTGCCGGTCGCGAGACGCAGCGGGCGCGGGTCGCCGAAGCCGCGGACACCGCGCATCGTGCCGAAGTAATGGTCGAACGAGCGATTCTCCTGCATCAGGATCACGATGTGTTCGATGTCGCGGATCGTGCCGGTACGGCGGTTCGCGGGAATGGCGAGCGCATCGCGGATCACGGGCGGGAACAGGTTCAGCGCGGCGGCGCCGGCGGTGCCGGCGGCGACGCGCAGGAAGTCACGACGGTTCGATCGGGTCATGGTCGTTATCGTGCGGTAATGGAGGGAGCCGATTGGCGGGACATGCGAAGAATGTGAGCGCGTCCGGGGCGCAGGATGCGGCTGCGCCGGTCGTGCCGCCGCGAGCATAGCGAGGATTCGGTGTCATTCATGTGAAGCCCGGAAACGTTTGCATGCGTGTTCCGGAGGAGCTTCGGCCGGTGTTGCGCCGACGAGCCTGCTTGGGGAGAGGAGGTGGTGAGGGGGCGGGGCGGCGCGTGTCGCACGCCGGTGAAACGGACGAAACGGACGCGTCAGGCGTCGGTCACCCACGCGCCGAACCATTCGCTCGGGCGCGCGATTTCATCCTGCGCGGCGACGAGTTCGAGCTCGTAGCGGCGCGCGTCGTAGGTCGCTTTCACGACCGCATGCACGGCTGCCAGCGTGTGCTCGAACGCGGCGCGCACCGAGTCGCCGCGCAGCCGGCGCGCGACGAAGATCGCGCTGGTGAGGTCGCCGACGCCGACCGGATGCCGCGGAAACGCATACAGCGGACGCTGGCCGATCCACGCTTCGGTTTCGGTGACGGCGAGCATGTTGAAGCGGTCGGCCGCGCTGTTGCGATCGTGCAGGTGCTTGACGAGGATGATCTTCGGGCCGCGGCGGATCAGTGCGCGGCACGCGTCGACGGCTTCCGCGACGGTCTCGATGCGCCGCCCGGCGAGCTTCTGCAGCTCGGTGTGATTGGGCGACATGCCGTCGGCGAGCGCCGGCATTTCCTGGACGATGAACTCCTCGACGCCGGGCTCGGGCCGGATGCCGCCCGTCTGGCCCATCGCCGGATCGCAGAAGTACCACGCATTCGGATTC
Source organism: Burkholderia sp. Bp9016 (assembly GCF_003857765.1). Taxonomy (NCBI): domain Bacteria; kingdom Pseudomonadati; phylum Pseudomonadota; class Betaproteobacteria; order Burkholderiales; family Burkholderiaceae; genus Burkholderia; species Burkholderia sp. Bp9016. The sequence goes on along the minus strand of NZ_QTPY01000018.1, from coordinate 12,826 downwards.
ATCGCCTTCACCGCGCGCACGATTTCGACCGTTGCGCGCGCCTGCGCCGGTGAGCCGACGAAGCCGGACAGCACCGCGTCGCAGCGCTTGAGCGCGCCGATCGCGGCGACGCCGTCGACGAGCTGTTCCATCTTCGCGGCGTCGATCGCGCTGCCGGCCCAGTGGCCGTACTGCATGTGATTCGACAGCTGGACAGTGTTGAGCGGCCAGACGTTGACGCCGAGGCGCTGCATCGGGAACACGGCCGCGCTGTTGCCGGCGTGTCCGTAGATGACGTGCGACTGAATGCTGAGGACGTTTTTCATGGGGTATTCGCCTACACGCGTTTCAGGGGGCACGTCACACGATACCCGAGTTCATCGCGCACGCGGAAGTCGCCCGGCCATCGAGTGTTGCGCGCCGTCGTCAGCCGACCGCGTAGAATCGCTGGGCGCGGAGCCGTCCGGCTGCCCGCGTGCATTTCCCCTTACAGTGATCGCCATGCTTTCGATTTGCAAGATGTTGTCCCTGGGGCGCGCTGCCGCGCTCGGCGCGGGCGTCGCCGCCGCATGCGCGACCGCCGTCGCGGCCACCGTCCCGGCGAGCGTCGGCAACGACGGGCCCGTATACGGCTCGCGCCTGGAAGGCTTCACGTATCCGGAGCCGGTGCACCGCTACGCGTTCGTATCGCAGCGCGAAACCCTCGAGATGATGTACATGGACGTGCAGCCGGCCCATCCGAACGGCCGTACCGTCGTGCTGCTGCACGGGAAGAACTTCTGTGCGGGGACCTGGCAGGACACGATCGGCGTGCTGAGCCGCGCCGGCTATCGCGTGGTCGCGCCGGACCAGATCGGCTTCTGCAAGTCGTCGAAGCCTGACCGCTACCAGTACAGTTTCCAGCAGCTCGCGCGCAACACGCATGCGCTGCTCGAGTCGATCGGCGTGAAATCGGCGACGATCGTCGGCCATTCGACGGGCGGGATGCTCGCGATTCGCTATGCGCTGATGTATCCGAAGGCGACCGACCAGCTCGTGCTGGTGAATCCGATCGGCCTGGAGGACTGGAAGGCCCTCGGCGTGCCGCCGCTGTCGGTCGATTACTGGTATGCGCGCGAACAGAAGACGACGGCGGACGGCATCCGCCGCTACGAGCAGTCGACCTATTACGCGGGCAAGTGGTCGCCGGCGTACGAACGCTGGGTGCAGATGCTCGCCGGCATGTATCGCGGCCCGGGCCGCGACGCGGTCGCGTGGAATTCCGCGCTGATCTACGACATGATCTTCACGCAGCCGGTGGTCTACGAACTCGGCGCGATTCGCGTGCCGACGCTGCTGCTGATCGGCGACAAGGACACGACCGCGATCGGCAAGGACGTTGCGCCGCCCGACGTGCACGCGAAGCTCGGCCACTACCCGGAACTCGCGAAGCGCACGCAGGCGGCGATTCCCGGCGCGCAGCTCGTCGAATTCCCGGCGCTCGGACATGCGCCGCAGATCCAGGATCCGGACGCGTTCCACAAGGCGCTGCTCGACGGGCTGGAGGCAGTGCACCCGCAGTGAACCGGCGGCGGGCGCGCCTGGCCGCTCAGCGGGTTTCGTTCGCGAGTTCGTCGCGGATCTGCGCGGCCAGCTCGAACGAACGCACGCGGGCGGCGTGATCGAAGATCTGCGCGGTGATGATCAACTCGTCCGCGCCCGTCTGCGCGATCCGGTCGCGCAGCTTGTCGCGCACCGTGTCGCGCGAGCCGACGGCCGCGAACGACAGCGCATGCGCGACGTTCGCGAGTTCGAACTCGCTCGCCTCGAGCACGTCGACGGGCGGCGGCAGCTTGCCGGGTGTGCCGCGACGCAAGTTGATGAACTGCTGCTGCAGCGACGTGAACAGGCGCCGCGCCTCGTCGTCGGTGTCGGCCGCGAACACGTTGACCCCGACCATCGCATGCGGCTTCGGCCACGCGGCCGACGGCCGGTATTGCGCGCGATAGAGTTCGAGTGCGCGCATCAGGTAGTCGGGTGCGAAGTGCGACGCGAACGCGAACGGCAGCCCCAGCATCGCGGCAAGCTGTGCGCTGAAGAGGCTCGAGCCCAGCAGCCACACGGGCACCTCGAGCCCCGCGCCGGGCACCGCGCGCACGCGCTGGCCGGGCACCGGCTCGGCAAAGTAGCGCAGCAGCTCGGCGACGTCGTCCGGAAACGAGTCGGCGCTGCCGATCAGGTCGCGGCGCAGCGCGCGCGACGTCGTCTGGTCGGTGCCGGGTGCGCGGCCGAGGCCGAGGTCGATGCGCCCCGGATACAGCGACGCGAGCGTACCGAACTGCTCGGCGATCACGAGCGGCGCGTGGTTCGGCAGCATGATCCCGCCCGAGCCGACGCGGATCGTCTTCGTCGCGCCGGCGACGTGACCGATCACGACGGCGGTCGCCGCGCTGGCGATGCCGGGCATGTTGTGATGCTCGGCCAGCCAGTAGCGCCGATAGCCGAGGCGCTCCGCGTGCTGCGCGAGATCGACGGTGTTGCGGAAAGCCTGCGCGGCATCGGCGCCGTCGGGAATGGGGGCAAGATCGAGTACGGAAAACGGAGTCATCGGGTGGCCTTCGAAAGGGAGGGGCGCGGTGATGCGCGTGCGCAACAGATGCCGACGATTTTGCCAAAGGGTTCCGGAACGCGCTGGCGATGCGCGGATACCCATGCGCCTTTCAGGGGTGCAAGGCAGATGGATGTGATCGTTGCAAAAATCGATCCAATCTCCAAATAATTACCAATCTCTACGGCGATTGGGCATGTCTTCGCATCGACGTACAAATTTGCACGAATCGTTTGATTTCCAAGGCTGCAATACGCCTGCAAAGCGCTTACGCTAATGTGAACGCGGGGGTGCCGAAGGGGGCGGCCGGCCGCGCAGCTTTGCTGGAATTGCACCAGTCCGTTTCGCGCGGTGCCCAAGCGCGGGGTGGCTCGGGCTGCTAAAATCCGGCCCCTGTCCATGTTGTGCCGACGCTGCCATTCGAGTCTTCCCGTATCCCGTTCGCGGATGGCGCGACGATGCGCCACGCGAAGCCGGGCATGGCCGCTTTCGGGGAATGGGCGTGCCACCCCCAATACATTGACGCTGCTGGAACAAGGAGTCGGGTCGTGCCCGCGTTCGTTGCTGCCGGAATACACAATCACGTTCAATCAGGTTCGATCGACTGCCATGGCGCCCGGGTTGGCGGGGGGCGTCGCGCATGACGCCGACCGTCACACTGCTCGACTGGCTCCTCGTCGTGTTTGCGCTTGCTGCGGCCGGCTACGCGCTCCTCGCGGCATTCGCGCCGGGGCCGCGTACGCCGCGCACCGCCGCGCGCGACGGTTTCGAGCCCGTCAGCGTGCTGAAGCCGCTGTGCGGCGCGGAGCCGCACCTGTACGAGAACCTCGCGACGTTCTGCGAGCAGCGCCATCCGCGCCATGAGGTGCTGTTCGGCGTCGCGTCGGCAGCCGATCCGGCCATCGCGGTGGTCGAGCGGTTACGGACGGACTATCCGGAATGCGACATCACGCTCGTGATCGACGCGCGCGTGCACGGCAAGAACCTGAAGGTCAGCAACCTGATCAATCTCGCCGAGCGCGCGAAATACGACCGCATCGTGATCGCGGACAGCGACATCGCGGTGCAGCCGGACTACCTCGAGCGCGTGACGGCGCCGCTCGCCGATGCGTCGGTCGGCGTCGTCACGTGCCTGTATCATGCGCGCAGCGTCGGCGGGTTCTGGACGCGCATCGGCGCGCAGTTCGTCGACGCGTGGTTCGCGCCGTCGGTGCGAATCACGCACCTCGGCCGCTCCAGCCGCTTCGGTTTCGGTGCGACGCTCGCGCTCACGCGCGACACGCTCGAGCGCGTCGGCGGTTTTCTCGCACTGAAGGACGAGCTGGCCGACGATTTCTGGCTTGCCGAGCTGCCGCGCCGCCTCGGGCGGCGCACCGTGCTGTCGGAGGTCGACGTCGCGACCGACGTGATCGAGCCGTCGTTCGGGCCGCTCTGGCATCGCGAGACGCGCTGGCTGCGCACGATCCGTTCGCTGAACCCGGGCGGCTTCGCGTTCCTGTTCATCACGTTTACCGCGCCTTGGCTTGCGATCGGCGCGGCGCTCGCGCTGCGACTCGATGGCACCTTCGCCGGCACCCTGGCCGGTGGGGCGGCCGTCGTGGGCGCGTTCGGGCGGCTCGTGCTGCACGCGCGCGGCGAGGACGGCTGGCGCGCGTTCTGGCGCGACCTGCCGCTCATCGCGGTGCGCGACACGCTGCTCGCGCTCGAATGGCTCGCGGCCGTGTTCGGCACGCACGTGGTGTGGCGCGGCGCGAGGATGACGGTCGTCGGCGGCGAGCGCGCGACGGCGGCCGTGGAAGGCGGCGACGGCCGCTGACGTACGTCAGCGGCGCAGGACATCCGGGAGCAGCGGCGAACCCGCTGCCCACCGAATCCGGCCCGAAGGCCGAGACGCGCCGCGCGGCCACGCCGCGCGACGCGACATGACAGAGAGGCGGGCGCCGGCAGGGCGGCCCGCGGGTGATTGACTGAATCGTTGAAACGAATCGAACTATGCAGGCTACCGGAGCATTCATGAAAACGCTGTTCTTGCAGGCCCCTTCTTATGACGGCTTCGACGGCGGAGCCGGTTCGCGCTACCAGGCGAAGCGCGAGATCCGTTCCTTCTGGTACCCGACGTGGCTTGCGCAGCCGGCCGCGCTCGTGCCGGGCAGCCGCGTCGTCGACGCGCCGGCTGACGGCCTGTCGGTCGAAGAGACGTTGAAGATCGCGAACGACTACGACCTCGTGATCATCCACACGAGCACGCCGTCGTTCCCGACCGATGCGATGTTCGCGCAGGATCTCAAGAAGATGAAGCCGTCGATGCTGGTCGGCATGGTGGGCGCGAAGGTGATGGTCGATCCGCACAACTCGCTCACGGCAAGCGAGGCAATCGACTTCGTGTGCCGCGAGGAATTCGACTACACCTGCAAGGAAATCGCCGAAGGCAAGCCGTTCCCGCAGATCAAGGGTTTGAGCTGGCGCGCGAAGGACGGCTCGATCGAGCACAACGAAGCGCGGCCGATCCTCGAGAACATGGATGAACTGCCGTTCGTCGCGCCCGTCTACAAGCGCGACCTGAAGATCGACAATTACTTCATCGGCTACCTGAACTATCCGTACGTATCGATCTACACGGGCCGCGGCTGCAAGTCGCGCTGCACCTTCTGCCTGTGGCCGCAGACGGTCAGCGGCCATCGCTACCGCACGCGCTCGGTCGAGAACGTGCTCGCGGAAGCGAAGTGGATCCGCGACAACATGCCGGAAGTGAAGGAGCTGATGTTCGACGACGACACCTTCACCGACGACCTGCCGCGCGCCGAAGCCATCGCCATCGGCCTGGGCAAGCTCGGCATGACGTGGTCGTGCAACGCGAAGGCGAATGTGCCGTACAAGACGCTGAAGGTCATGAAGGAAAATGGCCTGCGCCTGCTGCTGGTCGGCTTCGAATCCGGCGACGACCAGATCCTCGTGAACATCAAGAAGGGCGTGCGCACCGATTTCGCGCGCCGCTTCAGCGCGGACTGCAAGAAGCTCGGCATCAAGATCCACGGCACCTTCATCCTCGGCCTGCCGGGCGAGACGCAGGAAACCATCAAGAAGACGATCGAGTACGCGAAGGAAATCAATCCGCACACGATCCAGGTGTCGCTCGCCGCGCCGTATCCGGGCACGACGCTGTACAAGCAGGCCGTCGAAAACGGCTGGATGGAAGAGAACAAGACCATCAACCTGGTGAGCAAGGAAGGCGTGCAGCTCGCGGCGATCGGCTATGCGCACCTGTCGCGCGACGAGATCTATCACCACCTCGAGCAGTTCTATCGCCAGTTCTACTTCCGTCCGTCGAAGATCTGGGAAATCGTTCGCGAGATGCTGACGAGCTGGGACATGATGAAGCGCCGTCTGCGCGAAGGTGTCGAGTTCTTCCGCTTCCTGCGCGCGCACGAGGCCTGATTCGTGACGACGCAGCGGGCAGCGCGGTCGCTGATCTTCACCGCGGACGATTTCGGGCTGCACCCGCGCGTGAACGCGGCGGTCGAGCGCGCGCATCGCGACGGCGTGCTGAACGCCGCGAGCCTGATGGTCGGCGCGCCGGCCGCGCAGGATGCGATCGATCGCGCGCGGCGGCTGCCGTCGCTCGCGGTCGGCCTGCATCTGGTGCTCGCGGACGGCCCGGCCACGCTGCCCGCGCATGAAATACCCGCGCTCGTCGGCCCCGACGGGCGGTTCGGCGATGCGATGGCGAAGGACGGCTGTCGCTTCTTCTTCCTGCCGCACGTGCGTGCGCAGCTGCGCCGCGAAATCCGCGCGCAGTTCGACGCATTCGCGGCGAGCGGCTTGCCGCTCGACCACGTGAATGCGCACAAGCATTTCCACCTGCATCCGACCGTGCTGTCGATGATCGTCGAGATCGGCCGCGACTACGGGCTGCGTGCGGTGCGCCTGCCGTACGAAACGAGCGCGCCTGCGCTGCTCAAGCCGTGGATCGCGCTCGTGCGCGCGCGGCTCGACCGTGCCGGGCTCGCGCACAACGACTACGTGGTCGGGATCGAACATACGGGCGCGATGGACGAGGCCGTGCTGCTCGACGCGCTCGCGTCGCTGCCGCCCGGTGTCGGCGAGATCTACTGCCATCCGGCCGAGGCCGGCGACGGCCCGATCACGCCGACGATGGCCGCTTACCGTCCGGTCGACGAGCTCGACGCGCTGCTGTCGCCGCGCGTCGCGGCCGCGCTGAAGACGGCCGGCGTCGCGACCGGCGGGTTTGCGGATGTGTTCGGCCAGGGGGCCGCGCACCGCGGGGCGCGTACGTCGCACGAACCGGGGGCGCAGCCGTCATGACCAAGTGGATCAAATGGCTCGGCTGGCCGATCGGCATCGGGATCCTGCTCGCGCTGGGCCTGCACGAGGGCATCGGCGACGTGTCGCAGATGCTCGAGCGCGCGGGTTACGCGCTGCTCTGGCTCGTGCCGTTTCACGCGCTGCCGCTGCTGCTCGATGCGTACGCGTGGCATCAGTTGCTCGATCGTCGCGCGTCGCTGTCGTTCCTGTGGTGGATCGCGACCGTGCGCGAGGCCGTGAACCGGCTGCTGCCCGTGGTCGGGATCGGCGGCGAGCTGGTCGGAATCCGGATGGCGCGCTGGCAGGTGCCCGACGCGAGCCGCGTGACCGCGTCGGTGATCGTCGAGGTGCTGGTGACGATCGTCGTCCAGTATGCGTTCGCCTCGCTCGGCCTCGTGCTGCTGCTGGCGACCACGCACGACATGGGCGGCGGCACGATCGGTCTCGCGCTGCTGCTCACGTTGCCGCTGCCGGTGCTCGGCGTCGTGCTGATGCGTCGCGGCGGCGTGTTCCATGCGATCGAGCGGTTCGCGGGGCGCCTGCTCGGCGATTCGCACCGGTTGCTGCAGGGCGTCGACGGCCGGCGGCTCGATGGCGACATCGATGCGCTGATGTCGCGCACGGGCCTGCTGTTCAGCGCGTTCTTCTGGCAACTGGCCGGCTACGTGCTCGGCTCGCTCGAAATTTACTGGGCGCTCGCGCTGCTCGGTCATCCGGTGTCGATCGGCGGCGCCGTCGCGATCGAAGCGATGACGCAGGCCGTGCGGCATGCGGCGTTCATGGTGCCGGGCGGCCTCGGCGTGCAGGAGGCGACCGTCGTGCTGCTCGCGCAGATGTTCGGCGTCGACCGCGAGGCGGCGCTGTCGCTCGCGCTGGTCAAGCGCGGCCGCGAGGTGCTGTTCGGCTGCCTCGCGCTCGGTTCGTGGCAGCTTGCCGAACTCGTGCGTACGCGCCGCAGCATCGGGGTGCTCTCGGCACCGCCGCGCACCCCGCAGCCGGCGGCCCGCGAGGCCGAGGTCCGGACCGAAACGACGCATTGAAACCGAGACGGGCCGCGCGCCCGTCTCGCGCTTTTGGCGTGGCGCGAGTATCCTTGCCGCGTGTTTTCTCGACGCGCATTTCCTCCGATGATTTTCCGTTTCCGGCTGTTTTCCGTGACGATGCTGGCCGCCGCGCTGGCGCTGACCGGGTGCGACGACAAGCAAGGCCATCTCGACGTGCAACGTATCAGGGATTTTTTCACCGCGATCAAGCCGGCGCCGCTGCTGCTCAAGGGGCTGAAGGTCGGCGTATCGACCGAAGAGGACGTGCGCGGCACGATGGGCAAGCCCGAGACCGAGCGCGTATTCACGGATGGCTCGAAGCGTCTCGAGTATCCGCGCGGCCCGATGGGCAACCAGACGTGGTTTGTCGATCTCGACGCGAACGGGCGCTACACGGGCGCGACGCAGGTGCTGACCGCCGAGAATTTCGCGAAGGTGCGCCCCGGGATGAACGAGGATGAGGTGCGGCGCCTGCTCGGCAAGCCGGGCGACATCGCGCAGTACCCGCTGAAACCGGAGACGGTGTGGAGCTGGCGCTGGCTCGAGGACGGCGTCAACACCGACGCGTTCTTCAATGTCCATTTCGGTCCGGATGGACTTGTCTATACGACTTCGCGCTCCGACATCCTGAAGGGGCGGTAAATACCGCCTTCGTCGCTATATCGAAAAAGCGACCGGAAAATTGCAAAAAGCCCGCTTCCCCGCCCGTTATCGGACTGTCAGGAAGCGGCTTTTTTCCTTTCGAAACAGCGATGTAGGCGATGCCTGCAAATGACGGGACGAATTGTTGCGACGCAGCAATCGTGCGCACGGTGATTTGAGGCAATCAATTTCGCTTGCGACTATCCGCGTCAGCCCGGCGTGGGACAGGTTATCCGCGCCGGTGTCCAATCAACACTGGAGACGCGCGTGTTCCTTTACGGCTTTGGTCCTGTCCTATGGGCCGGCACCGTGCAGACCATCGAGCTGTCGGTGCTGTCGCTCGCCGCTGCGGTGGCGCTGGGGCTGATCGGCGCGGTGGCGAAGCTGTCGCACAACCGGGTGCTGCGAGCGATCGCGACCGGCTATACGACGCTGATCCGCTCGGTACCCGACCTCGTCCTGATGCTGCTGTTGTTCTACAGCATTCAGATCTGGCTGAACCAGTTCACCGACTTCGTCGGCTGGGACCAGATCGACATCGATCCGTTCGTTGCCGGCGTGCTGACGCTCGGCTTCATCTACGGTGCGTACTTCACCGAGACGTTCCGCGGCGCGTTTCTGTCCGTGCCGCGCGGCCAGCTCGAGGCGGGCGCCGCTTACGGGATGAGCGGGTTGCGCGTATTCGTGCGGATCATGTTCCCGCAGATGATGCGCTTCGCGCTGCCGGGCATCGGCAACAACTGGCAGGTACTCGTGAAGGCGACCGCGCTGGTGTCGATCATCGGTCTCGCGGACGTCGTGAAGGCCGCCCAGGATGCCGGCAAGAGCACGTTCAACATGTTCTTCTTCATCCTCATCGCGGCGCTGATCTACCTTGCGATCACCACCGTTTCCAACCTCGTGCTGATCCAGCTCGAGAAGCGTTACTCCATGGGCGTGCGGCACGCAGAACTATGATCGAGATCCTCCAGGAATTCGGCCAGGCGTTCCTTTACTGGGACGGCCAGCGCCTCTCCGGCCTTGCGGTGACGCTGTGGCTGCTCGTCGCGTCGATTTCGCTCGGCTTCGTGTGTGCGGTGCCGCTCGCGGTCGCGCGCGTCTCGAAGAAGAAGTGGGTGTCGATGCCGGTGCGCCTCTACACGTACGTGTTCCGCGGCACGCCGCTCTACGTGCAGTTGCTGCTGATGTATACCGGCATGTACAGCCTCGAGTTCGTGCGCTCGCACTCGCTGCTCGACGCGTTTTTCCGCAGCGGTTTCAACTGTGCGATTCTCGCGTTCGCGCTGAACACCTGTGCGTACACGACCGAGATCTTCGCCGGCGCGATTCGTGCGATTCCGCACGGCGAGGTCGAGGCGGCGCGTGCCTACGGGATGTCGCCGTTCACGATGTATCGCCGCGTGATCCTGCCGTCGGCGCTGCGCCGTGCGCTGCCGCTGTACAGCAACGAGGTGATCCTGATGCTGCACGCGACCACCGTCGCGTTCACGGCGACCGTGCCCGACATTCTGAAGGTCGCGCGCGACGCCAATTCCGCGACCTACATGGCGTTCCAGTCGTTCGGGATCGCCGCGCTGATCTATCTTGCGGTATCGTTCGCACTCGTCGCGGCATTTCGCCGGGCGGAGCGCCACTGGCTCGCGTATCTCGCGGCCGGCCGTCATTGATTTCACTTCGAGGAGAGCCAGTTGGCCGAGATCACTCAAACGAGCGCGTCCGCTTCCACCAAGCTTGCCGCGGTCGACATTCACAAGCGCTATGGCGATAACGAGGTGCTCAAGGGCGTGTCGCTGAACGCGAAGGCCGGCGACGTCATCAGCATCATCGGCGCGAGCGGGTCGGGCAAGAGCACGTTCCTGCGCTGCATCAATTTTCTCGAGCGGCCGAATGCGGGGCAGATCGTCGTCGACGGCGAGACCGTGCGCACGAAGGCCGACCGTGCCGGTGCGCTGGAGGTTGCCGATCACAAGCAGTTGCAGCGCATCCGCACGAAGCTTGCGATGGTATTCCAGCACTTCAATCTGTGGGCGCACATGAACGTGCTCGAGAACGTGATGGAAGCGCCGGTGCATGTGCTCGGCATCCCGAAGAAGGAGGCCGAGGAGCGCGCGCGCGAATATCTCGAGAAGGTCGGCCTCGCGCCGCGCGTCGAGAAGCAGTATCCGTCGCATCTGTCGGGTGGCCAGCAGCAGCGTGTCGCGATTGCGCGTGCGCTTGCGATGCATCCGGATGTGATGCTGTTCGACGAGCCGACGTCGGCGCTCGATCCGGAGCTCGTCGGCGAAGTGCTGAAGGTGATGCAGAAGCTTGCCGAGGAAGGTCGCACGATGATCGTCGTGACGCACGAGATGGGTTTTGCGCGCAACGTGTCGAACCACGTGATGTTCCTGCATCAGGGGCGGACCGAGGAAGAGGGCGATCCGAAGGAGGTGCTGGTGCGTCCGCAGAGCGAGCGTCTGCAGCAGTTCCTGTCGGGCAGTCTCAAGTAACGCGCGGGGCGGGTTTCATACGTGGTACCGGTGTCTCGTCCCGCAGGCGCCACCCGCACGACGCAGGTGGCGATCGTTGCATTGCCGCCCGTGTCGATGTCGGGTGTGGGTCCGATCGTCGATGCGTTGAATCTCGCGAACGAGATCGACGGGCGGTTGCTGTATCGCTGGCAGGTGTGTTCGTGGGACGGGCGGCCGGTGCCGCTCGCCGGCGGTGCGCAGTGGCATGCCGATGCGGCGTTCAACGATGCGATCGCGTGCGACTGGCTGATCGTCGTGTCGGAGCGGTTTCAGCAGTTTGCCGATTACCGGTTGTTTCTCGCGAGTCTTGCGCGGGTCGGGCAGCGTACGCCGGTCGTGACCGGCATTCACCATGGCGTGTGGTGGCTCGCGATGGCCGGGCAGCTTTCCGGGTATCGCGTGAGCGTGAACTGGGAGACGTATCAGCAGTTCGCCGAGCAGTTCGAGCGCTCGATCGTCACGCAGCAGATCTTCGAGATCGATCGCGATCGGGCGACCTGTGCGGGTGGGCAGGCCACCGTCGATTTCATGCTGGCCATGATCGGCCGGGAGCATGGCGTCGATCTCGCGGAGCGGATTGCCGATGCGCTTGGCGCCGGCACGCTGCGCAGCGGCGAGGAGCGGCAGCGGATTCCTTTCGTGACTGCGCCGGGCGAGCGGCATCCTCGGCTCAACGATGCGTTGCTGCTCATGGAGGCCAATATCGAGGATCCTCTGACTACCGACGAGATCGCCGGGCTGGTCGGCGTTTCGCGCCGACAGTTGGAGCGGCTCTTTCGGCAGTATCTCGGGGCGATGCCCTCCAAGTATTACCTCAATCTCAGATTGCTCAAGGCCAGGACTCAGCTGCAGCGGACCAGCAAGTCGGTGGTGCAGGTCAGTCTTGCTTGCGGGTTTTCTTCTGCTGCGCACTTTTCCAATGCCTACCGCGAGCGGTTTGGGGTTACACCACGGGAAGATCGACGGGCCTGGCTCGAAAAGCAGACTGGCGGGGGGAGCGAGCCTCGAGGGGGCGCGCTCGTCGAGCGCGGGAAGGATTGAGGTTCTTTTTTTTAGGGGGGCCGGGTTTGGGGTGGTCCTGACCTGCCCCCTGCAAACCGGGCCAGCCGGAGTCTAGTAAAGTTCGTTTTCGGAGAAGAAGACGAACATGAAGAAGCGCTTTACGGAACAGCAAATCATAGGGTTTCTGAAGGAAGCTGAAGCCGGCATGCCGGTCAAGGAACTGTGCAGGCAGCACGGGTTCAGTGACGCGACGTTCTACACGTGGCGCGCAAAGTTCGGCGGCATGGAAGTCTCGGAAGCCCGCCGGCTCAAGGACCTCGAGGTGGAGAATGCCCGGCTGAAGAAACTGCTGGCCGAAGCAATGCTCGATATGGAAGCGTTGAAGGTCGTCGTCAAGGGAAAGCCCTGAGCCCGCAAGCCAAACGCGAAGCAGTGTCGGCGATTCGGGAGAAGGTCAACATCTCCGAGCGCCGCGCCTGCCGGCTTGTCGGGCTTTCTCGCAGCGTGCTGCATTACGACGCGAAGCCGGACCACGAGAATGAGGTGCTCGCGGCGCGTCTGGTGGAGTTGGCGCACGAACGTCGTCGATTCGGCTACCGTCGACTGCACGCCCTGGTGGAGCGCGAAGGCACGCACGCCAATCACAAGCGCATCTATCGCCTGTACCGTGAGGCAGGGCTGGCTGTGCGGCGCCGTCGCAAGCGCCAGGGCGTCATGATTGAGCGCGAGCAACTGGCATT
>NZ_QTPY01000017.1:0-164155 GCF_003857765.1 Burkholderia sp. Bp9016 | reverse complement strand
ATGGTCAAGCGCGACGCGAAGCGCGGGCTGGCGTCGCTGTGCATCGGCGGCGGGATGGGCGTCGCACTCGCGGTCGAGCGCGGCTGAGCAGGGCCTCGCGCAGAGGTCTGACGACGATGTCGCGCGCGTGCGGCGCCGGCCTGCGCCGCACGCGCGCGAAACGGTTTTCGCGCGGAACAAGCAACCAACAACAAGCGTGATGTTCCGGTGCACGCCTGCCCGCCAAGGGTGGGCGCGCACCCCAGCGGTGGGGCGACAGCATGTGCCATGTCGTCGCTCCGCGTCATTGACTACTTTCTTTGTCTGTAACTTATAGGATGACTAAGCGAATTGCAGTTGTGACAGGTGGAATGGGCGGTCTCGGTGAAGCGGTCAGCATCCGGTTGCACGATGCGGGTCACCGGGTCGTCGTCACGTATTCGCCGAACAATGCCGGCGCCGATCGCTGGCTGACCGAGATGCACGCGGCCGGCCGCGAATTCCACGCGTATCCCGTCGACGTAGCCGATTACGACTCGTGCCGGCTGTGCATCGAGAAGATCGCCCGGGACGTCGGCCCGGTCGACATTCTGGTGAACAATGCGGGCATCACGCGCGACATGACGCTGCGCAAGCTCGACAAGGTCAACTGGGATGCGGTGATCCGGACCAACCTCGATTCCGTGTTCAACATGACCAAGCCGGTCTGCGACAGCATGGTCGAGCGCGGTTGGGGCCGCATCGTCAACATCTCGTCGGTCAATGGCTCGAAGGGCTCGGTCGGCCAGACCAACTATGCGGCCGCGAAGGCGGGCATGCACGGCTTCACGAAATCGCTCGCACTCGAGATCGCGCGCAAGGGCGTGACGGTGAACACGGTGTCGCCGGGCTACCTCGCGACGAAGATGGTGACGGCGATCCCGCAGGACATCCTCGATACGAAGATCCTTCCGCAGATCCCGGCGGGACGGCTCGGTCAGCCGGAGGAAGTCGCGGCGCTGGTCGCGTATCTCTGCTCCGAGGAAGCGGGCTTCGTGACGGGCTCCAACATCGCGATCAACGGCGGCCAGCACATGCACTGACACGCGGCGGCCCAGGCGGCGTTCGCGCGCGTGTCCGGGCCGCGCTCCCGCTGTATCCAGCGCCGGGGCGGCGCGCACGCGCGCGGCCCCGGCCTCGCATTCCGGAGGACGCATGGGCGACACCTGGATGGGACTCGCGATCGGCGGCTCGGCACTGGCCGTCGCGCTGACGATGGCGATCGCGCTTCACTGGCTGGAGCGGCGCCGCGCGCGGCTGCTGCGCAACTTCGATCATCGCGATTGCTGGTTCGTCGCGTACGGCAAGTGCCTCGCGCGCGGGCCGGCGCGTCGCACCCGCAGCGGCGCGAGATGACGGCGGCGGTGCGGCGGCGCGATTCGCGCGTCGTGCCGCACCTCGCGCATCCGATCGGAGGTGCGCGTACCGCCCGCGTTCAATCGCTCTTCTTCTGCGCGCCGTCGCCCGAATCGCTCTTGTGGAAGATCCGCTTTGTCGTGCGCTTGGTGGCATCCCAGCCTTCGCGCGACGCATGCGCGATGCCGTGGCCGACCGTCTTCGCAGCGCTAGCGGTCGCATGACCGAAGCCGCGTGCGACCTCGCCGGTCTTGTGGGCGGCTTCCTTCGAATCCCGTTTGATGTCCTGCTTCACTTCGGACATGTCCGCGTGCGCGATCGGGCTGATCAGCGCGAGAACGAGCGCGGTGCTAATGAACTGACGTGCTTTCACGACCTGATTTCCCTGGGCAAATTCATCGGGGATCGGCGTCGCCGGCGGGCGACGGACGAAATGCGCCGGCCGCCGATGCATCGAGCATCACGGCGGCACGGCCGCTGAGCAGCATGCGCTCGCCGCAGCGCAGCGTGAAGCCGTACAGCACGGAGCGGCCGTCGCCGCCGATGCGCTCGGCCTCGATGGTCAGCGGCAACTCGAGCGTGTCGAGCCGGCCGACGAATGCGTCGACGTTGCGCACGCTGGCGAGATAGCCGACGCGCGGGCGCGTTTGTTTCGTTTGTTCCGGCTGCTCCGGCTGCTGCGTGCCGAGCAGCGCGCCGTGCACGGCCATTGCCTGCGCGGCATATTCGATTCCACAGACCGACGCGAGCCGGCCTTGCGAACGCAGCGGATTGTGCGGATCGCGATGGCTCGTCGCGCTGCAGCGGATTCGTGCGGCATCCCATGCGTCGACGCGATCGAGCAGGCACATCGCGCCGTCGTGCGGGATATGCGCGGCGATCCACGCGCGATCGGGCGTGAGCATCCGTGTCGATGCGGGCGTGGTCATTGGGCGTGCTCCGCGGCGCCGTCCTGCATCGCGACATCGACCTGCACGCGCGTATCGGGCAGATAGTCGAGCACGATGCGCGCCGGGCGCTGCGTAGCGAGCGCATCGAGCAGCGGCAGCGCGCGTGCGGCCGGATTGCCGGTGCGCAGCGCTTCGAACCCGGCGTTTGCGAGCGTGGTAGCCGGTGCGTCGGTCAACCGCGCGTCGATGCGCGCGAGCGTGCGCTCGGTCGCGTCGGGTGCGAGCACGAGTGCGACGCCGAATGCGTCGACGATCGGCCGTACCGCGTGCAGCGGCTCCGGATAGTCGGTGTCGTACGCGATCAGCAGGACCGGAACGCGGTCGACCACGACCTGACACAGGCTCTCGAGCAGGCCCGCGCAAAAGCTGCCGTCGTGCGCGCACAGCACGTTCGACGTCGCCATCGCGTGCGCCGCGATGCTCCAGTAGCCGGCCGGCGCGTTGTGCACCGAGTTGTGGAACCGCGTGGGCGACAGTTGGCGATCGTCGCCGGAGAGCGTTTCGCAGATCGCGTGGCAATTCTGACCGTCGCCGCCGGATGCGCTGAACACGGTCGCGAGCGCGGCTGCGTCGCGCCCGCTCGCGGCCGCCGCCTCGTGACCCACCGCGAGCGCGACGCGCACGACGGGGCCGGTGCGGCGGCGTTCCGCCGGCGGCAGGCCGGCCGGCGGCGGCAGCACGGTGCGCTCGCTCGCATAGGCTGCGCGGCCCGCGAGCACGTCGGCCGCGTGCGGCCAGTCGTTCAGTCCCGGCCCGATCAGGCCGACGCTTTCGATGAAGGCGGTCAGCATCATGTCGGCTCCCGACGGCTGGCAGGTTCGGCGCGGCCGAGGATCAGGCTGCAATTCGTGCCGCCGAAGCCGAACGAATTGGACAGGACGGCGCGGATGCGCGCGTCGCGGCTGGCGAGCACGTAGTCGGCGCCCAGCGCCGGGTCGGGTTGCGTCGTGTTGACGCCGGCCGGCACGAACTGTTCGCGCAACGCGAGCGCGGCGACGACGGCTTCGAGCGCGCCGGCGGCGCCGAGCGTATGGCCGGTCGCGCCCTTGGTCGAGCTGCACGGCGTACGCGCGAGCAGCGCGCCGACCGCCCGGCTTTCGGCGGCATCGTTGCTGGGCGTCGCGGTGCCATGCAGGTTCACGTAGTCGATCCTGCTCGCGTCGAGGCCGGCCGATGCGAGCGCCTGTTCGATCGCGATGCGCGCGCCGAGTCCTTCCGGATGGGGCGACGACATGTGATGCGCGTCGCTCGATTCGCCGATGCCGAGCAGCAGGATCGCGTCGTCGTCGAGCGCGGCGGGCGAATCGGGTACACGTTCGAGCAGCGCGAACGCGGCCGCCTCGCCGATCGAGATGCCGTCTCGCGCGACGTCGAACGGCCGGCACGGCCGGCGCGACAGCAGTTCGAGCGAATTGAAGCCGTACAGCGTCGTCAGGCACAACGAATCGACCCCGCCGACGACGGCCGCGTCGATCAGCCCCGCGTCGATCATCCGGCGCGCGGAGCCGAACACCTTCGCGCCGGACGAGCACGCGGACGAGATCGCCGTCGCGGGCCCGTGCAGCGTGAAATACGCGCGCACGAACGCGGCGACCGAATACGGATTGTGGGTGTGCGCATAGCGGAACCCGGCCGGCAGCGCGCCGCTTGCCGGATCGCGGTGCGTGTACGCGCGTTCGGTTTCGAGGATCCCGGACGTGCTCGTGCCGATGAACACGCCGACGCGCGCCGCGCCGTAGCGCGATATGGCCGCCGCGACGTGCGCGTCGAAGCCGTCCTGGACGAGGCCGAGTTGCGCGAGGCGGTTGTTGCGGCAGTCGAAATCGGCGAGATCCGAGCGCACCGGCTGCGCATCGACGCCGTCCACGGCGCCGATCCACGTGTCGAGGTCGGCGCGTTCGAAGTGGCACGGCACGAGGCCGCCGCGCGCGTTGCGCAGCGCGTCGAGCGTCGCGTCGAGGCCGCGGCCGATGCAGCTGGTGGCGGTGAAGTGCGAGAGCAGGAGAGGTTTCACGAAGGTCGCATCCGGTGGCCGGAACGGGCGCCGCAGCGAGGCTGGCGGGCGCGCCGGGCATGATCAGATTTTATCAAACGGGGGTGTCGCAATGCCCGTCCGGCCGGGCGGTCCGGGCTCGAGCGCGGCACGCAGCGTGATCCAGTGCAACTGCGCGTCGGCGGCCGCGCGCAGCACCGCCGGCAGCACGTCGAGCACGATCGGCTCGCCACGCGCATCGCGGGCCGCATGGCCGTCGTGCACGAGCAGGATGTCACGCGGTGCGAGGTCTTTCAGCAGGCGGCGCGTGACGGTGCCCGCGTCGAGTGCCCGCGTGTCGAAGCCGCGCCGCGTCCAGCTCGCGAGCTGCAGGCCAAGCTCGCACAGCACTGGTTCGAGAAACGGATTGCGCAGGCCGGCCGGCGCGCGGAAGAACCGCGGGCGCGTGCCGGCGATTTCGGTCAGCGTCTGTTGCGCGGCCGCGATCTCGCGCCGCAGTGCGGCGGGCCCTGACAGCGAGAACGTATGCCGGTGCCGCTGGCTGTGATTTTCGATCGCATGGCCGCGCGCGACGATCGCTTCGATCCACTGCGGGTGGCGGCGCGCGAGATCGCCGATGCAGAAGAAGGTTGCGCGCGCATCGTAGCGGTCGAGCAGGTCGAGCACGCGCGGCGTGACGTCCGGGTCCGGGCCGTCGTCGATCGTCAGCGCGATCCGGCGGCCGGCGCCGGCGGGCAGGCGCGTCCAGTTCGGGCCGAGCAGCGTGCTGCGCGGCCACAGGCCGGCGGCGGTCAGCGCGAGATGCGATGCGACTACGCCGCCGGCGGCCCACGTCCACGCGGCCGGCAGTGCGACCACGGCCGCGAGCGCGCCGACGTGCAGCGCGGCGGTGCCCGTAATCAGCGGCGTCGGCTTCCAGCGGCGCGCGTCGTCAACGGACGACACGGATGAGCGCACGTTCATGCACGACCTCCGGTCGGATGCGGATGCGAGCGACCGGCGTGCGGCGCGAGAATCGCCGCGAACGCGAGCGCCAGCATCGCGCCGGGGCCGACGGTCAGCCCGAAGGTTTCGAGCAGCGGCACGCGCGACAGCGCGAGCAGCCCGAAGCCGGCGACGGTCGCTAGGTTTGCGATCAGCAGCGATACGAGCGTGTACGGCGTGACCGGCTGCGCGTCGTCGCGCTTGCAGAAGAACAGCGCGTAGTTCGAGCCGACCGCGACGATGAGCAGCATCCCGACGAGGTGCAGGATCGTCAACTGCACGCCGGCGAGCGCGAAGCCCGAGGCCACCACCAGCACGGCCGCGACGAGCGGTGCGAGCGCGTGCACGACGCGTCGCGGCGAGCGCAGCGCGATCAGCAGCAGCACGGCGATCGCCGCGAAGCCCGCGAGCGACAGCCGGATGTCCTCGTGCACGTAATTTACGTACAGGCGATCGGCCTCGGCCTTCATGTCGACGAACAGCGCATCGGGCACGCCGGCGCGCGCGACGGCCGTGCGGATCGGCGCGGCATCCAGCCCGGGCGACGGCTGCGTGGCGGTGTGCGCGATGTCCGGTGCGCGCAGCGGCAGCATCGCGCTCCAGCGGCCGGCGTGCTCGGTCAGTAACGCGTCGACGGCAAGCGCCATCGACGTGCCGCGCAGATCCGCTCGCGTGAGCAGCGGCGCGTGACGCGCGGCGTCGACATCGGCGATGAACGGGGCGAACAGCCCGGGCTTGACCTCGATCGGCTGGTTCTCGACCGCGTCACGCATTCTCGCGGCAAGCACGTCGGGCGCCGGCAGGCTTGCCTGGCGCGCGCGCTGCGCGGCGTCGCTCGGCAGATAGCGCGCGGGACTTTCGAAGCCCGCGAGCGCACCGCGATCGACGAGCGGCTGCAATTGTGCGGCGACCCGTTCCGCGCGTTCGAGCGCAGCCTGTTCGGTCGGCGCGGAAATCACGACGAGGTAGCGCACGTCCGGTGCGCCGACGTCGGCACGCAAGCGCGCATCGAGCGCCTGCGCGCGGGCGGGAACGGGGCTCAGCGCGGCGAGCTCTCGGCTCCACAGGCCGCCTCGATGCAGCACGAGCGTCGCGCACGCGGCGAGCACGAGCACGGCGAGCGGCCAGCGCAGCCGCGGCGCTGCATCGGCCGCGCATGCGAGCACGGCGCCCACGCGCGACACGTCGCGAATCGCGGCGTGCTCGCCCCGCAGGTGCGGCAGCACGAAGCGCGTGACGAGCGCGGCGGACGTCAGCCCGGCGATCGAATACAGCCCGAGCTGCACGAGGCCGGGGAAGCCCGAGAACAGCATCGACGCGAAGCCGCACACGGATGTCAGCACGCCGAGCCGGATCGTCGGCCAGTATGCGGCGATCCATGCGCGCGTCGCGTCGGCGGGCCGTTCGGCGCCGCGCGCCGCACCCGGCGCCGATTGCACGAACAGGTAGATCGAATAGTCGACGGCTTCGCCGATCAGCGTCGTGCCGAAGCCGAGCGTCAGCCCGTGGACCGTGCCGAACGCGATGCTGACCGCGGCGATGCCGACCGCAACGCCCGTCAGCACCGGCAGCAGCCCGAGTGCGAGCGTGCGCGGCGAGCGATACAACGTCAGCAGCAGCGCGACGATCAGCACGACGCTCGCCGTCGACAGCCGCTCGACGTCGTGCCGGATCGTGTCGCGCGTCTCGACCGAGAACACGCCGGGCCCCGTCAGCGCGAGCGTGTAGGCGGCCGGGTTCGGCAGCGCCCGCGTCGCGGCGGAGAACGCGCGGCGCACCGCGTCGATCGCGCGTGCCTGCGCATCGGTGTCGGAGCCGGCGGCGGCCGTCTGCACGACGAGCACGGCGCGCGTGCCGTCGCGCGACGCCCACACGCCGTCGCGCATGGCCGGCTGCGCGCCGCTGTCGAACTGGTCGACGAGCGCACTGACTTCGCCGGTCGGGTCGCGCGGCAGCATCGCCTTCGCGACGAGGCCCGCCGACGAGCTCAGCAAATCGAGACTGTTGCCGAGCGCCTGGTGCAGCCCGTCGGCGCTGAAGCGCTGCGGCGTGACCGTCGGGCTTAGCAGGTAGCGATGGTCGAACACGTACTGCTGGTCGCGCGTGTCGTTCACGGCCTCGCCGTTGTTGACCGCTGAGAATTGCCGGTCCGCGCGCAGCGTGCCCGCAACGCGGCGCGACAGCGCGGCGCGCGTGGTCGCGTCGCCGCCGTCGATCGCGACGAGGATCAGCCGCGACACGATGCCGTCGCGCAACTGGTCGACGAGCACGCGCTGCCCGGCGCTCGGCGCGCGCGGCAGAAATGCGGACAGGTCGGCCGTGAAGTTCGCGCGGGCAATGGCGATCCCGCATGCGACGAGTGCGAACAGCCACACGAGCACGGCGCGCCGCTGCCATGCGGGCACGCGGCGAGCGACGGGGGCGGGCGGCCGGGCGCGTTCGTCCATCTCGTCCATCAGTTCGCGGCGACGGGTTGCAGGCGCATCAGCGAATGGTCGCCGTCGGCCTGCCGGATCGCGACGCTGCGCAGCGTGTCGCGCGTGCCTTCGAGCATGATCGTGCTGACCGCCTTCAGCATCCGCGAGTCGAGCGGCGTGAGCGTCAGCGTCCAGTCGTCGCCGCGTCCGGCGAGCGCGACCTTGTAGACCTGCTCGAGCGCGAAGCGGTTGCCGGAGAGCGTCGCGCGAATGCTGTCGATGAACGCGCCGAGTTCCGGGTAGCGTGAAAGCGCGAGCGTGTACTTGTGGTTGTTGCGCTCGACGGTGAGCATGTCGCCGTCGACGACGAGATGTTCGGGCTTCGGGCTCAGCGTGTGCTTCTCGAGATGGTCGGGCGCGACGAACACGAGCTCTCCCGACGATTCGATCGGTTGCGCGGCGATCGACAGGGTCTTCGTCTCGGTGAACGTGGCGCGGCCGGACTTGTGCTGCGCGAGCGTGGACATCAGCCGGTCGAGCGTCCACGCCGAACCGGTGTCGGCGGCATGCGCAGGCATGGCCAGCGCGACGGCGGCCATCACGGCGAACGCGCGCATTGCGCGGCGCAGCGCGAGCGGAAGCAAGGAGCGGTGAACGGCGGTCATGCGTCTAAGTCCCTTGTGGCGGTCAGGTCGGTATGCGCGCGCGCCTCGTCGTGGTGCGCGGCGGTCTCGCCGCTCCGCCAGAAATCGAAATAGTTGAACCAGTTGTACGGCGCCGCGCGGCAGTACCGGTCGAGCATCGCGACGTAGCGCGCGAGCGCCGCGTCGACGGCCGCCGCGCGCGCGTCGCGGTGCACGGCGGAGAAATCAGCGAGCGTCTCGAAGTGCACATCGTAGCGGTTGCCGTCGCGGTAGAGGCCCGTCATGAAGAGCACCGGACGCCGCAGCATCGCGGCCATGTACAGCGGCCCGAGCGGAAATGCGGCCGGCGCGCCGAGCAGCGGCAGCCGCCGCAGCGACGCGGCAGCATCGTCGAGCAGCGTGCGGTCGGCCAGCATGCCGACCATGCAGTTCGCGTCGAGCCGCTCGCGCACCTTCAGCATCGAATCGACCTGTCCGAGCGGAATCACTTCGGGCTTCGCGGCCGGGTTGACGGCGGCGAGCGTCGCGTTGATCTTGCGTGCGTTTTCTTCATACATCGTGACGACGACGCTCAGGTCCGGACGCGTGCGGCCGATCGCGCGCACGACTTCGAAGCTGCCGAGGTGCGCGCCCATCACGAATGCGCCGCGCCCGCCGGCGAGCGCGGCGTCGACGAGCGTTGCGCCGTGCAGCCGGATGTCGAACAGGTCGAAGCGGCCGTTCATCAGGTAGATGCGGTCGTGGATCGTCGCCGCGAACGTGAACACGTGACGGTACACGTCGCGCCAGTGTGCGGGACGGCCGAGCGCGCGGCGCAGGTAGTCGCGCGACGCCGCGCAGGCGGCCGGCGAGAACAGCACGAAATACGCGGCGACGACGTGCAGCACGACGCGCGACGGCCGTCGACCGAAATGCAGCGAGATCCACGTCATCGCGCGCAGCAGCGCGGCGTTGCTGCGCTCCTGGCGCTCGGCCCACGCGGTGCGTTTCATGGCTGCGCGCCGTCCTGCGTGTCCGGCGGCGCGGACAGCATGCCGGTCGCGACGTCGCGCGGGCCGACCCGCAGCGTGAAGCGGATCGCACCGCCGGCCGTCGCATCGAACGCGAGGTCGACCGGTTCGCCGGGCGCGACCGGGCTCAGGAATTTTGCGGAAGCGAGCCGCCACGTGTGCAGCGGGCGGTTCAGCGAAGCGCCGAGCGCCGCGATCGCGTGATCGAGCAGCACGACGCCCGGCACGATCGGATGACCGGGGAAATGACCGGGCAGCGCCGGATGATCGGCGGGAATCGTGAACGCGAGCGGCCGCGCGTTGGTCGCGGCAGTGCGCGCGTGCCGGGCGACGAGTGCGGCGAGCACGTCGCGCGGCAGCTTGCCGGTCTCGTTGCGCGGCAATGCATCGACGAACACGAGCGGGCGCGGCATGAATGCGGAATCGATCCGTTCGCGCAGCGCGCGCTGCAGTTCGGCTGCGGCAAGCGTCGGCGCGACCACGAGCGCAACCAGACGCGTGACGGATTCGCGATCGGCATCGACGTCGGCTGGCACGGTGTCGTCCGGCATGAAGAACACACCGTCGACGACACCGGCAATCGCGTTCAACTGATGATTCAGGTACGCGAGCGACGTGCGCTTGCCGGCGATGTTGACGAGGTCCGCCTTGCGGCCGTGCAGCAGGAACCGGCCGTCGCCGAGCAGTTCGAGCGCGTCGCCCATCGGCACGGGCGTCTCGACGTGCCCGCCCGACACCCATACGGTTGGCCCGCCGTCGTCGCTCGCATGGCCGTGATCCGCAGCGTCATGCGTGTCGCGTGCGTCGAGCCTGATCTCCGGGAACAACGACCACGCCGCGCCCTGCGACGTGCGGCGCGTGGCGATCTGGCCGGTCTCGGTGCTGCCGTAGATCTCGACGAGCGGCGCGTCGAGCGCGGCTTCGGCTTCACACGCGAGCTTTTCCGACAGCGGCGCGGTGGCCGACAGCACGAGCGCGGCCGGCGGCAGCGCATGGCCGGCCGACAGCAGCGCGCGCAGGTGGATCGGCGACGTGACGAGTACACGCGGCTGCGGGATGGCCTGCAACTCCTCGCGAATGTCGACCGGGTAGAACGGCTGGCGGTTGCTGAACGCGAGGCCGCCGATCAGCGCGAGCAGCACCGTCGATTCGAAGCCGTACATGTGCTGCGCGGGCACGGTGCCGATCAGCGTGGCAGCGTCGCCGTCAAGCAGGCCGAGGCGGTCGGCCGCGGCGCGCACGCAGCCGACGAGGAAGCCCCAGGTCTTGCGGTGCGGCACCGGCGCGCCGGTCGAGCCGGACGTGAACACGTACGCCATGATCCGCGCCGCGTCGATCTGCGGCACCACGAAGTGGGTGTCGTCGTCGGCGGCGAGTGCGGCAGGGGCGGCGTCCGGATACGCGAAGCGCGGCAGGTCGATCGTGCAGTCCGGCGCGTCGTGCAGGCAGAACGCATCCGGCGCGAACGACGCGAGCTGGCGCACCGTTTCCGGCGTGTGCGTCGACGGCAGCAGGCTGATCCTGCCGGCGACGAGCGCCGCGCACAGGCTGACGGCGAAGCGGTAGCGGTCGCGGCACACGTTGAATACGTGGCCGCCGGCGGGCAGCGCGGCGGCCACGCGCACGACGTCGGCGACGAACGCGCGCACGGTGACAGGCGTGCCGTCGCGCCAGGCGATCGTCTGGTCCGGCGAGGAATGGAATACCAGCGGGTGAGTCGGCATAAATCAACGGAAACGGAAGGCGGTGACCGGCGCGGTCGCGAGGCGGTGCCGCACCGGTCGTGAATTCATCGTGACGGCTGCGTCGACGCGCGGTACGCACGCACCGCGTCGATCATCCGCGGGCGCGTGTCGTCGGGTAGCGCGAAGCGCCGGCACGCATGCTCGGCGGCGAACATCACGGCGACGAGCGGCAGCGACAGGTAGTTCGCGAAGGTCGACCACGCGACGATCGGCGCAGTCGCGAACATCAGCGTCGACACCGCGGCGATCGCGACGAAGAACAGCGTCCACGCGAGCGTGATGCGCCGCGTATAGCGTGCGACGGCAGGCGTGATCGTGCCGTGGATCATCGTCGCGAAGCGTGTGCAGAGCGGCACCTGGCCGGCCGCGAGCGTGCGGCCGAACAGCAGCGCCATCGCGAGGTTGAAGCTTGTGTGCTCCAGATACAGACCCCATTCGAAATGCCACTCGAGCGGCATGCGTGCGGCCCATAGTGCGGCGGCGACCAGCAGCCACGCCGGCACCAGCCATGCGCGTCGCGGCGAGCGCAACGCGGCACCGAGCGCGAGCAGCAGCGGCGGCACGAGCGCCATCGCGAGGCCGAAGCCGTGTGCGCCGGGCGTTGCGGCCGCATGGTGCGCGCCGATCTGCCAGGCCGTCACCGCACCGACCGCGCCGACGCCGCGTGCGACGTTCGACAGCGTGCTCATTGTCGCGCTCCATGCGTGCCGGGCAGGCGTGCGTTGCCGGCGGTCGCGGCATGGCGGCAACGCGACGAACAAAGCGGCGAGTGAAGCTGGGCGGAACGGTCGAACGGGCGCGGCATGGCGGCTGGGAACATCGGACGGATCGAGGCCCGGACGCAATCGTCGGGCTGTTAAATATCATATGAATGGCGGCCGGGCAGGTGCGTCGCGCGGCTGTCGTGCACGCACATTTTAGGGCCCCGGCACCGCGGTTCGGCGCAGGCGCGGCCGGGTTTTGTAACCGAATGTATGGCAGCGCGTCGAACGTTTCCCGATGACGATTCGTTTACATCCGAAGCGGCTCAAGCGTCTCGTGCGATCCGGTCCCGACAGGGGGCTCGGCGGGGCCCTTCAGTCTGTAACCATTCGCGGTATACGCACCGGTACCCATCGTCTAGAATCCGCGTAACTTTTACAAACGATCCCCAAATTACGCAGGCGGGGAAGCCGGCAGACGCCGGAGGGACGGAGATTTGCACGCGCCGGGCGTGCACGACAGTTGCCGTTTCCGGGCGCCTTCCGCTGCCATGGGCCGCCTGCCCGCAAGCATGATGAACGCACTGGAACAAGAGCTCGCCACGCTGATCATCGGCGAACTGAATCTCGAAGACGTCCCGCTTGATACGGTGACGGCCGGGACCCCTCTGTACGGCGAGGGCTTCGGGCTCGACTCCATCGACATCCTGGAAATCGCGCTGCTGATCTCGAAGAAATACGGCTTCGAGCTGCGCTCGGACAATCCGGACAACAAGAAGATCTTCGCGACGCTCGGCGCGCTTGCCGGGTACGTCGCCGCCCATCGCACGAAGTGACGGCGGCGCGCGCGGTCACGACGCGGTACGCGGAGGATGACGGCATGCGGCGGCGGTCGCCTAGCGACACGCCGCCGCGTCGATCGAGGTGGAATGCGATGAACGGAGCAATTCGATGCGGGCGCTCGTAACGGGCGGCAGCGGCGCACTCGGGCAGGCGATCTGCACGGCGCTCGCGCAGGCCGGCCATGAAGTATGGGTGCATGCGAACCGCAATCCCGCGCAGGCGGAGGCGATCGCGCGGCAGATCGTCGCGGCCGGCGGTACCGCGCACGCAATCGCGTTCGACGTGACCGACGCCGATGCGACGCTCGCCGCGCTCGCGCCGTTCATCGACGATGCGCCGGTGCAGATCCTCGTCAACAACGCGGGCATTCACGACGACGCGCCGATGGCCGGCATGTCGCGCGAGCAGTGGCGCAGCGTGATCGACGTGACGCTCAACGGTTTTTTCAACGTCACGCAGCCGCTGTTGCTGCCGATGATCCGCACGCGGCGCGGACGGATCGTCAATATTGCGTCGATCGCCGGCGTGACCGGCAACCGCGGACAGGCGAATTACGCGGCCGCGAAGGCGGGGCTGATCGGCGCGACGAAGTCGCTGTCGCTGGAGCTTGCGTCGCGCGGCATCACCGTGAACGCGGTCGCACCCGGCATCATCGAATCGCCGATGGCCGAGCATGCGTTTCCCGCCGACCGGATCAAGCAGCTCGTGCCGGCGCAACGCGCGGGCCGGCCCGACGAAGTCGCGGCGATGGTCGCGTATCTGGTATCCGATGCGGCCGCTTATGTGACCGGGCAGGTGTTGTCCGTCAACGGCGGGCTCGCATGACGACGCGCGCAGCGTCGGATTGACGCGACGCAACGGCGCGCAACGCGGCGCGTCGTAACCGTGGTGCCGCAAGCCTGCGCCGCATAGTGAGGAAATCGAAGTGTCAGTGCATCCAGTCGACGCCGAACGGCGAGCGTGTTCCCTGTCGTCTGCCACGACTGCGGTCGTGCGCGGACACATGGCAGCCGGGCGCGCCGCGGACGGCGGCAACCGTGCGTTGCGACTCGTCCAGATCGATCACGCACGGCTGGCGGCGCGCCTGCACGATGCGCAACGGCGCGGCGATGCATTCGATCGGATGTTTCCGGGCGCGCTGGGTGCGGTGTGTATCGGCGCGGCCGGCACGACGACCGACGGGATGGCGCGCCTGCTGACCGATGCCGCGCCCGACCTGCCGCTCGCGCCGGTGCAGATGGCGCTGCTCGACGCCGGCGGCCACGCCAGCACCGGTGCCGTCTGCGAAATCTGGCAGTGCGACGCGCACGACCTGCGCAGCGAACAGCGCGGCGCGCTGCGGTACCGCTACAGCGAAACGGCGGGGCTCGTGTTCGGCAGTATCGTCGTGCAGGAAGCGACCGATGCGACGGATGCGGATCGCGACGGCGGCACGCCGCTCGAACGGGCGACCCACGATGCGTACCGCGCGCTGTTCGACGTGCTCGATACGCTCGGCATCGCGCATCCGCTGCGGATCTGGAATACCGTGCCGGCGATCAACGCGCAGCAGTTCGGAATCGAGCGCTATCGTCAGTTCAATATTGGCCGTCAGCGCGCATTCGACGCGTGTCGCCGTGCGCTGACGGGCGGCGTGCCGGCCGCCTGCGCGCTCGGCTCGGTCGTGCCGGTCGAGGGCGACACGCCGCCGGCTGCGCCGCTTGCGATCCATTTCATCGCGAGCCGCACGCCGGCCGATCCGGTCGAGAACCCGCGCCAGATCAGCGCGTATCACTATCCGGCGGAGTACGGCCCGCGTGCGCCGACGTTCGCGCGCGCGGCAGCATGGACCGACGGCGAGGTGCCGCCGCTGCTGTTCGTGTCGGGCACCGCCAGCATCGTCGGGCATCGCACCGTGCATCGCGGCGACGTCGTCGCGCAAACGCGCGAGACGATCGCGAACCTGGCCGCCGTGCTCGAGCAGGCCGCGCGGCAGGGGCACGGCCCGTTCACGCTCGCGGATCTGAGCTATCGCGTCTACGTGCGCGACGCCACCGATGCCGCGGCGCTCGCCGCGATCGAACGCGTGCTGCGCGATGCGGCCGGCCCCGACGTGCGGCCGCTGTTCGTCCACGCGGACGTGTGTCGCGACGATCTGCTGGTCGAGATCGAGGCGAGCGCCGGGCATCCGCTGGAGCAGTGGTCGTGAAGCGCGCGGGCCTGTCGCTGCGCGAACCGTCGACGCGCGCGGGCGGCGTCGACGAAGCCTGTCCGCGGTCGCCCGCAGGTCATAAACTTTTGTCAGGATCATCGTCTTCGCAATCGGCCGTTCCCATGTCCAAGCTGCACGCTTCGTCCACCCATCTCGTTCTGATTCCGAGCTACAACCCGGGCGCCAAGGTCGACACGACCGTGCGCAATGCCCGTGCGCAGTGGAATCCGGTGTGGGTCGTCGTCGACGGCAGCACCGACGGCAGTGCCGAGCGGCTGCAGGCGATGGCCGAGCGCGATCCGGGGCTGCGCGTGATCGTGCTGCCGGAGAACCGCGGCAAGGGGGCCGCGGTGCTCGCGGGACTCGACGCGGCCGCCGCGAGCGGCTTCACGCACGTGCTGACGATGGATTCGGACGGCCAGCATCCGGCCCAGCTGATTGCCGATTTCATGGCCGCGTCGCAGGCGGCGCCCGAGGCGATGGTGCTCGGCCTGCCGAAGTTCGATGCGAGCGCGCCGCAACTGCGCGTGCAGGGCCGCAGGCTGTCGAACGCGTGGGCCGACCTCGAGACGCTGTGGGCCGGGATCGGCGATTCGTTGTACGGCTTTCGCGTGTACCCGGTCGCGCCGCTCGCCGCGATCATGCACCGGCAGCCGTGGATGCGCGGCTTCGACTTCGATCCCGAAGCGGCGGTGCGACTGTGCTGGGCAGGCGTGCAGCCGATCCGCATAGAAGCGCCGGTGCGCTACTTCGGCGAGCACGAGGGCGGCGTGTCGCATTTCCACTATGGCCGCGACAACGCGCTGCTCGCATGGATGCATCTGCGGCTCTTCGCCGGTTTCGTCGCGCGGCTGCCGATGCTCGTCGCGCGACGGCTGACGCGCCGGTCGCGCGCGCCGTTCAGCCGGTCGCCGGGCCGTGGCGATTGACTGCATTTTCGTCAACAATTCGCCGGACGATCGGGCATGACGTGTCGAATGGGTGAGTAATCAAATTGTCATTGGATGTAAACGACTGGTAATTTTCTGCCGGATTATGCAAAATCGCCGCTCCCAACTACAACTACCGAGGGATCCGGGATGCATATCAAGAAAGCGGCGGCAGCATGTGGCGTGGCGTTCCTGTTGAGCGCGTGCGGCGGGGTACAGAGTCTCGACGCGAACAGCCTGACGTCGGCGGGGACCAGCCTGTTCAAGGCAGCGACGCTGTCGGACGCGGACATCGCCGCCCTGTCGAACGACTCGTGCAAGGCGAGCGACGCGGAATCGAAGATCGCGGCACCGAACAGCGCGTACTCGAAGCGTCTGACGAAGGTGATGAAGGGCTTCGGCGACATGACGCTGAACGGCCAGAAGGTCAACTACAAGGTCTACATGACCAAGGACGTCAACGCGTGGGCGATGGGCAACGGCTGCGTGCGCGTGTACAGCGGCCTGATGGACATGATGAACGACGACGAACTGCGCGGCGTGATCGGTCATGAAATGGGCCACGTCGCACTGGGTCACTCGAAGAAGGCGATGCAGACGGCCTATGCGGTCAGCGCGGCGCGCAGCGCGGCCGGCGCGGCGTCGCCCGGCGTGGCGGCACTGACGAGCTCGCAGCTCGGCGACATCACCGAGAAGTTCATCAATGCGCAGTTCTCGCAGACGCAGGAAAGCGCGGCCGACGATTACTCGTTCGACCTGATGAAGCAGAAGGGCATGAACCAGAAGGGCCTCGTCACCGCGTTCCAGAAGCTCGCGCAGCTCGATGGCGGCCAGAGCTCGATGATGAGCTCGCATCCGTCGTCGGCGAGCCGTGCCCAGCACATCCAGGATCGCATCGCGAACGGTAGCTGATCGCCTCGTGCGGCGCCGGTGCGGTCCGCTCCAGCGTCCGGCACGATGAAGAAAAACCCCACGCTCTTCCGGGCGCGGGGTTTTTGTTTTTCGGGGATGCGTGGAGCGACGGCGCGGCTTACGGCACCATCCCCGGCAGCACGTAGGCCTGCACGAGCGTGATCAGGCCGACGATTACGACGAACAGCAGGCTGTGACGCACCGTGAAGCGGAACAGCTCGGACTCCTTGCCGACGAGGCCGGTCGCCGCGCAGGCTACCGCGATCGACTGCGGCGAGATCATCTTCGCCGTGACGCCGCCCGTCGTGTTCGCGGCGACCGCGAGCGTTTCCGGCACGCCGAGCTGGTGCGCGGTCGTTTGCTGCAGCGAGCAGAACAGCGCATTCGACGACGTGTCCGAGCCCGTCAGGAACACGCCGAGCCAGCCGAGGAACGGCGAGAAGAACGGGAACGCGGCGCCGGTCGCGGCCAGCATCAGCGCGAGCGTCGACGACA
Source organism: Burkholderia sp. Bp9016 (assembly GCF_003857765.1). NCBI lineage: Bacteria > Pseudomonadati > Pseudomonadota > Betaproteobacteria > Burkholderiales > Burkholderiaceae > Burkholderia > Burkholderia sp. Bp9016. The sequence continues at coordinate 146,967 of NZ_QTPY01000017.1, read as the reverse complement.
TCCCCGAGTAATTCGCGACGAACGCGAACGCGAGCACGAGGCCGATCGACAGGATCGGGCGCGTGAGTTCCGAGAGCGTTTCGCCGAACGTGACGAGCGCATCGCGCGGCTTCATTCGCAACAGCACCATCGAGATCAGCGCGGTCACGAGGATCGCACTGCCGACCGCCGACACGAGATCGATCTTCAGCACGGCCTCGAGCGCCTTCGGCGTCGCGGCGATCGGCGCGGTTTTCACGACCAGCTGGTCGAGCCCGGCCACATGGAACTTCAGCACGGTCGATGCGAGCGCGCCGTGCGCGGCGAACAGTGCCTTGAACGGCGCGATGCTCCACACGGTGACGACGGCGGTCAGGATCAGGAACGGCGACCATGCGCGCACGGTCTGCGCAAGCGTGTACGGCGACGCCTGACGGCTCGTGCGCGCACCCGCGCCGTTGCCGCCCGCGCCGAACCCGCCAAGCGCCGCGCCGCCGCCCGAAGCGACGATGCCGCCGGCCGTCTGCTTCGCGCTGCCCGGCTGCCACACCTTCAGGAAGGCGGCGAGCGCGACCAGGCTGACGAGCGACGACGTGATGTCAGGCAGCTCGGGCCCGATGTGGTTCGACGTGAAGTACTGCGTGATCGCGAAGCTGCCGCCTGCGACGAGCGCGGCCGGCCACGTCTGCCGCACGCCGCGCAGCCCGTCCATCATGAACACGAGCCAGAACGGCACCGCGAGCGACAGCAACGGCAACTGGCGCCCGGCCATCGCGCCGATGTGCATCGGGTCGATGCCCGTCACCTGTCCGGCGACGATGATCGGAATGCCCATTGCGCCGAACGCGACCGGCGCCGTGTTTGCAATCAGACACAGTCCTGCCGCGTGCAGCGGCTTGAAGCCGAGGCCGACCAGCAGCGCGGCCGTGATCGCGACGGGCGCGCCGAAGCCGGCGGCACCTTCGAGGAACGCGCCGAACGAGAAGCCGATCAGCAGCATCTGCAGCCGCTGGTCGTCGGTGATCGACAGCACCGATGCGCGGATGACGTCGAACTGGCCGGTCTTCACGACGATCTTGTACAGGAACACGGCCGCGACGATGATCCACGCGATCGGCCACAGGCCGTACGCGAAGCCGAAGCCGGCTGCCGCGAGCGCCTGCGGCACGGGCATCCCGTACGCGAGGATCGCGACGCCGAGCGATAGCAGCAGCGTGATCGCGGCGGCGACGTGCCCCTTCATCCGCAGCGCGGCGAGCGCGACGAAAAAGAAGATGATCGGAATTGCGGCGACGAACGCCGACAGCCCGAGGCTGCCGAGCGGGGTGTAGATCTGATGCCAAACCTGCATGGGTGTCTCCTCCATGGATTTCTATTGGTACGGGTTTGAAAACGGATGGGTCATTCGGGCTGGCCGCGTGCGCGCAGCAGGTCGGACAGGCTGCGCGGCGCGGGCGCGAGCGGCGTGCGGTGCTGGGTCCAGCCCATCTGCTTGGCGGGCGTCAGCGCACGCAGCCGCGTCGCGGTCCAGCGGAATGCGCGATACGCACGCGGATGCGCGAACGCACCCGACCAGAAGCGCCACACGAGGTCTTCCGCGCGGTTGTAGTTCGCGCCCTGGCCGCGCAGCGGATGCGCGACGGGTTCGTCGGGCTTGCGGTTCGCCTCGGTGCGCAGCCGCACGAGCAATTGCGGGATCGGAATCCGGACCGGGCACACCTCGCCGCATGCGCCGCACAGTGTCGACGCGGTCGGCAGATCGGCTGTCGCGTCGAGACCGAGCAGGTGCGGCGAGATGATCTTGCCGATCGGGCCCGGGTAGGTGGTGCCGTATGCGTGGCCGCCGATGCGCGTATAGACGGGGCAGTGGTTCATGCATGCGCCGCAGCGGATGCACTGCAGCGTCGCGCGCAGTTGTTCGTCCGCATACGCCTGCGTGCGGCCGTTGTCGAGCAGCACGAGATGCAGCTCGCGCGGGCCGTCGCGTTCGCCGTCGCGGCGCGGGCCGGAAATCAGGTTGAAGTAGGTCGTGATCGCCTGGCCGGTCGCCGAACGCGTGAGCAGGCTCGACAGCGGCACGACGTGCTCGAGTTTCTCGACGACCTTCTCGATCCCCATGATCGCGACATGCGTGTCGGGCACCGTCGTCGACAGCCGACCGTTGCCCTCGTTCTCGACGAGCCATAGCGTGCCAGTGTCGGCCGCCGCGAAGTTCACGCCGGACAGCCCGATGTCGGCCTCGGCGAACGCGCGGCGCAGCGCGCGCCGGCCGGTCTGGATCAGCTCGTCGACGTCCTCCGTGTAGCGCGTGCCGGGGATATGCTGCTCGAACAGCCCGGCGATGTCGCCGCGCGTCTTGTGGATCGCCGGCATCACGATATGCGACGGCTTCTCGCCCGCGAGCTGCACGATGAACTCGCCCATGTCGGACTCGATGCAGTCGACGCCGTGATCCGCGAGGTAATGGTTCAGCTCGATTTCCTCGCTCGCCATCGACTTGCCCTTGATCACGCGGCGTGCCTTCTTCGCCTGCGCGATGCCGAGCACGATCGCGTTCGCGTCGGCGGCCGTCTCGGCCCAGTGCACGTGGACGCCGGCTTCGGTTAGCTTCGCTTCCAGCCGCTCGAGCAGCGACGGCAGTTGCGCGAGCGCATGCTGCCGCACGGCTTCGCCGAGATCGCGTAATTGCTGCAGCTCGGTGTCGTCGGGGAACTGGGTTGCGCGCTTGCCTTGCAGGAAGTCCATCGCGCCGCGAAAGCTGCTGCGCAGTGCCGGATCGTCGAGCGCGGCGCGCGCGCGGGCCTTGAAGTCGCCGGGGGCGACGAATTGCAGCGGTTGGTCGCTCATCGCGGCAGGTCCTGGCAGGCGGTTGCGGTCGGTTCGGCGGCCGGTTCGGTGACGATCACGACCCAGAGGTTGCGCGGGCCGTGCGCGCCGTACGCAAGGGTCTGCTGGATGTCGGAGGTTTTCGACGGGCCCGACACCAGCACGACGTTGGTCGGCATGCCGGCGTGCCAGCGTTCCGCATGCACGGCCGCATGAAGGTCCGCATGCAGCGTGTTCGCATGCACGAGCGCGACGTGCAGCGGCGGCACCAGCGATACAGTGCGCGGTGTGCCGGGATCGGGGGCGAGCACGACCGTGCCGGTTGCCGCGATGCCCGAGCGCGCGACGGTGAAGCCCGCATCGATCGTGTCGAACAGCTCGGCCTTCCACGTGTCGATCGGACGGTCGAACGGCACCGGCGCAACCGCGTCGGGCAGCGCGCGCGCGAGTGCAGCGGATTCGGCGCGGGCCGGATCGAGCAGCAAGCGGCGCACGCCGGCTTCTGCGAGACGCGCGGCAAGCTGCACGGGCCACGCATCGGCGCTGGCGCACCAGACGTCCGCGTGCGACGCGGCGAGTGCAGCCTGCATCGTCTGCGCGAGCGCGTGAGGGTCGGGGGCGGCCGGCGCACGCCGTGCCGCGTAATGCATGTCGATGCGCGCATCGAGCGTGGGCGCGGCGCTCGCGGCGACGCCGGGAGCCGCGCTGCGCAGGCGCGCGAGGATTGCGTCGCGCGCGCTCATTGCCGATCTCCGCGCAGCGACGTAGCGCCGGCCGTGCGGCGCCACAGAAAGCTCGCGAGATGCTCGACGGGCAGCGCCGCGCCGGCCTTGGTCGCAGCGTGGCCGATGTTCAGCAGGCAGCCGCAGTCCGCCGACACGAGCCGGTCGCAGCCCGTCGCGCAGGCCGACGCGACCTTGTCTTGCACCATCGCGCCGGAGATGTCGGGATGCTTCAGCGAGAACGTGCCGCCGAAGCCGCAGCATTCGGATTCGCGTTCATGTTCGATGCGCGTGACGCCGGGCAGCGCATCGACGAGCGCGACGCCATGCACGCGCGTACCCATCTCGCGGCGGGCCGCGCACGACGTGTGCAGCACCACGCGTTCTTCCGGGCCGATGTTCGGGGGGAGGGCGTCCAGCCGTACGTCGAGCACCTGTACGAGGAATTCCGCGAGTTCGTAGGTGCGCTCCGCGATCGCGCGGGCCTTCGGGCCGTGCACGGGATCGTCGGCGAAGAGGGCCGGCCAATGGTGCCGGATCATGCCCGCGCACGAGCCGGACGGCACGATCACGGGCCATGCCTCGCCGAACAGGTCGAGCTGCGCGGCCGCGACGCGGCGCGCTTCGTCGGGATTGCCGCTGCTGTAGGCCGGCTGCCCGCAGCAGCTCTGGCCGCGCGGATAGTGGACGGTCAGGCCTTCGCGTTCCAGCAGGCGAACCGCGTCGAGCCCGGCTTCGGGGACGAACAGGTCGACCAGGCAGGTCGCGAACAGGTAGACGTGCGCGGGGACGGTGGCGGGGTAGTGCCTTTCGTTCATGTCTCGCTCCAGGGGCGACCGCCCGGCATCCGAATGCGGGGCGACGATTTCGCTGCATAATTCCCGCGACGGCGCCGCAACTCAAATTGGTTGGGCCAATCGGCGCGACGGACATTCCGGATGGAGAGGCGGCGATGGCGGCGATGACGGCACGGGGCAGGACCGAAGTGGTGATGCGCAAGATCGAGACGGCGCTGCTCGACGGCACGTGGCCGGCTGGCGCGCGGCTGCCGGCCGAGCGTGTGCTCGCCGAGCAGTACGGCGTGGCGCGCAATACGGTGCGCGAGGCGACCCAGCGGCTCGTCGCGCGCGGGTTGCTGCAGAGCCGGCGCGGCGCGGGCGTCTACGTGACGGATCAGCTGCGCGCGGGCATCGCGTCGCCGTGGGGCCAGCTGGTTGCCGATCATCCGGCGCTGCGCGACGACATTCTCGAATTCCGCCGTGTGCTCGAAGGCGCGACCGCGTATTTCGCCGCTCTGCGCGCCGACGCGAACGACCGGCGCCGGATCCGCACACTGCTGCGCGAACTCGAAACCGCGCATGCGAATGACGATGCGGCCGTCGAGGCATCGACCGACGCGAAGCTGCACGAGGCGATCGCGCTCGCGTCGCACAACACGATGTTCCTGCACCTGCACACGAGCGTGATCGGGATGCTGCGCGAGCACATCTCGATCAACGTCGCGGGGATGACGACGCACGACGAGCAGGCGTCCGAGCTGCTGTTGCTGCAGCACCGCGTGGTGTGCGACGCGATCTGCGCGCACCGGCCCGAGGAGGCGCGCACCGCGATGCAGACCCATATCGACTACGTGCGCAGCCACTTCGAGAGAAGTGGCGATGTGCCGTGAGATTGGTTGGACCGCCGGCGCTGCAGGCCCGCCTGACGGGCGCGTGCGCTGCGTTCACCTTTTCTGCGGGCCGCCGTGCGTAGTGCGGGCAGCGGCCTGGGGGCGCCGCGCGCGCCGGCCGCGCGATTGACCGGTTCGCCGGGCGCCCACTAGAATCGGCCGGAACCGCCCGTCAGCCGCACGCCGCGGCGATTGCGGACCCATTGATCCGCCTGTCGAGGAAGCTCTCGTGCTCACGTCTTTGATCCGGCGCGCGCCGGCCGCGCTCACGTGGCACGCCGCGTTCCGCCCGGCCCGCGCGCTGGCCGTCTGCGTGCTGCTGTCGCTGGTCGCCGCCTGTGCGACCCATCCGCCCGCCACGTCCCTCGATCGCCCTGTCTCCCACGCGTTGCCGCCCGATGCCGCGACGCCGCTGCGCGACGCGCTGGTCGCGCCGGAAGCCGCGCACCCGGGCGAGTCGGGCTTCCGGCTGTTGCCCGATGGCGCTACCGCGCTGCAGATGCGCATCGCGCTCGCGCGCGCGGCGACCCGGACGCTCGACATGCAGTACTACATCGCGACCGAGGACACGACCGGCAAGCTGCTGCTTGGCGCCGCGCTGTACGCGGCCGATCGCGGTGTGCGCGTGCGGATGCTGGTCGACGACCTGAACTTCCGCGACATCGACCGCGTCATGGCCGCGCTCAATACGCATCCGAACATCGAGATCCGCGTGTTCAACCCGTTCGGCGCGTCGCAGCACGGGATGGTCGAGCGCACGGCCAACTTCCTCACGCGTATCGACAACTTCACGCGCCGGATGCACAACAAGGCGATGATCGCGGACAACCAGATCGCGATCGTCGGCGGGCGCAACCTCGGCGACGAATACTTCAGCGCGAGCCCGACGCTGCAGTTCCGCGATCTCGACGTGCTGGCAGCCGGGCCCGTGACGAACGACATCTCGACGAGTTTCGACGACTACTGGGCGAGCGCGAGCAGCTATCCGCTGCGCGAGCTGAATCATCAGTCGTTCGACCCGAAGGATCTCGACGCGATGCGCGACGAGTTGCGCGACCACTGGCGCAAGTACGCGGACCCGTACAACGCGAAGCCGCTGAACGCGACGCCGCTCGCGCAGCAGATCGCGCGCGACGAGCTCGAGCTCGTGTGGGCGCCGGCCGAATTCAAGGTCGACGCACCGTCCAAGGTCGCGCGGCCGACCGACACCTACGTGAGTCCGCCGATGCGGCGCCTGGTCGAGCTGACGCACACCGCGAAAAAGGAGTTCCTCGTGTTTTCGCCGTACTTCGTGCCGCACGACGCGGGCGTGAAGATTCTCGGCGACATGACCGCGCGCGGCGTGCGCGTCGCGATCCTCACCAACTCGCTCGCCGCGACCGACGCGGTCGCCGTGCAGGCCGGCTACGCGCCGTATCGCGTGCCGCTGCTGCAGCGCGGCGTCGAGCTGTACGAATTCAAGGCGCAGCCGGGCTCGCCGCGCGCGCGCCTGTTCGGTTCGCGTTCGCGGGCGAGCCTGCATGCGAAGGCGTACGTGATCGACCGGCAGATCCTCGTGATCGGTTCGATGAACCTCGATCCGCGTTCCGCGCACCTGAATACGGAACTGGCGCTCGTGATCCACAGCCCGGCGATCGCGCAGCAGGCCGCGGCGATCTTCGCGCGCGCGACGCAGCCCGATGAGAGCTATCGCCTGAGCCTCGTGGCGCCGACGGGCTGGGGCACGCCCGAACTCGAGTGGACCGGGATGGACAACGGCACGTTGACGACCTATCACGTCGATCCGCATGCGGGGCTGATGCGCAACCTGATGACCGGCCTCTTCATCCTGCTGCCGGTCGACGACCAGTTGTAAGGGCCGGAACGGCTCGGGCCAAACCCGCGATACCGGTGCACGGGGAAAGGTGATATGGTTGTGCACGCAACTATATGCGTGTCGTGAAGGCGCCGTCGAACGGCTCGTGCAAGGCGGGCCGGAGCGGCGCGGAACGACACGCCGCATGCGCCGCACGACCCGCGTGCGACGCCAGGAGACGAGGGACGATGTGCGCAGCCGCCCGCGCGGTCGCGCCCGCCCGCAACCGGAGTGCCCCATGCAACGTGTACCGAACCAGCCGTTCACGCGTCCAGCCCGTTTCTCCGAAGCCGAATGGCAGGCGCGCGTGCAGCTCGCCGCCGCCTACCGGATCTTCGACCATCTCGGCTGGACCGAACTCATCTACAACCATATCTCGCTGCGCGTGCCGGGCGAGGACGCCCATTTCCTGATCAACCCGTTCGGGCTCCATTACCGCGAGGTATGTGCATCGAACCTCGTGAAGATCGACATCGACGGCAACGTGATCGGTCATTCCGACTGGCCGATCAACCCGGCCGGCTTTACGTTCCACAGCGCGATTCATGCGGCGCTGCCGGACGCGCACTGCGTGATGCACGTGCATACGACGCCGACGATGGCTGTGTGCTGCTCGCGCGAAGGGCTGTCGTTCACGAATTTCTATTCGGCGCAGCTGTACGGGAAGGTCGCGTATCACGATTTCGAGGGCATCACCGTGCATCTCGAAGAAGGGCGGCGCATCGTCGGGAGCGCGGGTGGGCGGCCCGTGCTGCTGCTGCGCAACCACGGGCCGGTGACGATCGGCGCGACGCTCGCGCAGACGTTCTCGCTGATGTGGCTGCTCAATCGTGCGTGCGAGGTACAGGTCGCGACCCGTGCGATCGGCGATGCGTTGCCGATCGCGCCGGCGGTGCTCGACGCATGCGTGCGCGATTCGCTGAATTTCGATCCGAAGCATGGCGCGGGGCAGGACGCATTCGACGCGCTGCAGCGCGTCGTCGACCGGATCGATCCCGGCTATCGCGCGTGACGCGGACGGCGCGCGCCGGCTAGAAGCGGTAGCCGATGCCGGCCTGGATCACGTCGGTGTCTCGGTTGTAGCGCGTGACCACGCGATTCAACGTGACGCGCGTGAGCCAGCGATCGGAGATCCGGTAGCTGGCCGAGATCGACGCGATGCCGGCGAACCGTCCGTCGCCGGGGCCCGGCTGGCCTTCGCGGTTGTGCTGGTCGACCGTGAAATACGCGCCGGCGCCGACCGACAGCGTGACCCTGTCGTTCAGGAACGCGCGCGTGAGCCAGAGCTCCGATGCGACCCCGTTGCGGCGGATCGCCTCTTTCGCGCCTTCGTACATCCACGTCGCGGTCCAGTCGATCGAGCGCGTGAGGCCGCGCCGGTATTCGAGGCTGCCGCCGAGCGCCGATGGCGACGAACGGCTGTTCAGGATCGTCTCGCCGAGCATCGCGGTGATTTCGTTGTTCGTGACCTTGCGCATGCGCGGCAGCGCGGTGTCGCGTGGGCCGGGCGTATCGGGCGCGTCGAGCTGGTAGCCGACGCCGAACATCACCGACGTCGTGTCGGGGCCGCTGAACACCTGCGCGCGGTTGAGCTGGAGCTGCGCGATCCAGCGGTGCGACGTGTAATATGCGGCGCGCACGCTCATCAGCACGCCCCAGCCGTGCGTGTTCGAGTAGCCGCGGCCTTCGGCGGCCGGCACCGTGTCGAAGTAGCGATACGGGCCCGCGCCGGCCGACAGCACGAAGCGACGGTTGTCGAGCGGCACGCGGCCCCAGAACTGGACTGCCTGGCCATCGCGGTGGTGATTCGGAATGTGTCCCTCGTTGTACCAGGCGAAGCCGAGCGCCGTATGTGCGCTCAGGCCTTCCTGATAGTCGAACGCCCATGAATACGAGCGGTCGCCGCCGCCCCACAGCGAGCCGGCGAACAGCGAGAATTCCTGCGCATCGACGGGCGCGCCGTACAGCGCGGCGACGGAGCAGAGGCCCGCCAGCATCGGGCGGACACGGAAGGGGCGGAGCGGGCGGGGGATCGGGAGACGGGTCGGCACGGTTCACTTTCCAGTCGTGACAACACGCGATCATTTTCCTGCGCGGGCAAGCCCGTGTCGACGCGGGTTTGCACAACAGCCTGTTACGTATCGTGACACCGCGCGGCGCGCGCAGCCTTATCGCATGCGGGCCGGCGGTGCGGGAGCCGGGTCGCGAAAATTGATTCGTCATACTTGGTAATTCGGTGCTGGATGTGCCCGTGACGATGTCGGCGCTGCGCGCATGCCGTGCGCGGCAGGCAAAAAAAACGCGGCCGGATGGCCGCGTAAATACTCGCAGACTCCTTCGGACGAAGGAAACAAGCAACTGTGAGGCGAAGTGTAGCGAAAGGCCGCGAGCGGATTCAGGGCCCGGGCTGCAAAGGTCTCTTCCAGGTTGCGGCAAGCTGCCGGATCCGCGGCGATCGACTACCATCATGGAGCGTCACCGGCCGGGTGGCGTACCACGTCGTACAAGGAGGATTCATGCCGAAGCTGCGTTTGCTCCAGGTGGCGTTACTTGCGGGTGTGCTGGCCGCTGGCAGCGCCGCCGCCGAAACGGTGCGCCTGTCTGCCAACCTGCAACCGTCGAGCGAAGTGCCGCCGACCGCGACGAAAGGCTCCGGCGCGGTCGACGCGACTTACGACACGGCCAGCCACATGCTGCGGTGGACCGTGACTTACGAACACCTCACGGGGCCGGCGACCGCCGCGCACTTCCATGGACCCGCGCCGGTCGGTCAGAACGCCGGCGTGCAGGTGCCGATTCCGAAGGACGAGCTCGCGAGCCCGATCAATGGCTCGAAGGCGCTCACCGACGCGCAGGTCACCGACCTGATGGGCGGCAAGTGGTACTTCAATATCCATACGAAGGAGCATCCGTCCGGCGAGATTCGCGGCCAGGTGATGCCGGCGAACTGACGCCGGCGAAGCGGCGCGCGAACCGGGCGGCGCGTTTGATGTAGAGCCTCCCGTCGAGCGGCGCCGGCGCGATCGCACGTACCATCGTCACACTGTGATGACGGAGTGCGTTCGATGAGTTGGCAAAGCAAGTTCGCGTGCTGGCTGCTGCGCTGGCAGTTTCGTCCCGAGACCACGCGTCCGGTGCTCGATCCCGCCCGTGCGCGGCGCTTCACGGATCTCAGGATGATCGTGCCGCGCCGGGTGCCGTCGGGCTACCGGCTGCGCGAATGCTACGGTCCCGGCGACGCACCGCTGCGCGGCGAGTGGCTCGAACGCATCGACGCGGCGCCCGCGCGCGGGCCGGGCCGCACGCTGCTGTACTTCCACGGCGGCGGCTACTACTTCTGTTCGACGAAAACCCATCGGCCGCTGGTATTCGGCCTGACGAAGCGCGCGGGCGTGCGCGCGTTCTCGCTCGATTACCGGCTCGCGCCCGAGCACCGCTTCCCGGCCGCGCTCGACGACGCGCTCGCCGCGTACCGGCAACTGCTCGCGCTTGGAATGCCGCCCGAATCGATCGTGTTCGGCGGCGACTCGGCGGGCGGCGGCCTCGCGCTTGCGACGCTCGTCGCGCTGCGCGATCGCGGCGAACCGCTGCCCGCCGGCGCGATCCTGTTCTCGCCGTGGACGGACCTGGCCGGCACGGGCGGCACGATGCGCACCAACGACGGCCGCGACCCGATGTTCGCGGGCGCGGCGCTGCCGAAGGCGGCCAAGCTGTACCTCGGGGACGAGGCGGCGACGCATCCGTACGCGTCGCCGTTCTATGCGGATTTCACCGGGCTGCCGCCGCTGTATATCCAGGTCGGCAGCACCGAAGTGCTGCTCGACGATTCGCGCCGCGTCGCCGACAAGGCGAAGGCGGCCGGCGTGCCGGTGGACATCGAGATCTGGCCGGACATGCCGCACGTATGGCAGCTCTATACGCCGATGGTGCCGGAGTCGCGCGATGCGCTCGACCGGGCGGCCGCGTTCCTGCGCCGTGTTGCGGTCGAACGGGCGGTTCAGCGCGTCGGCGAGGCGTCGATCGCCTGATACGCGGCCTTCACGGCCGCCGAGCCGTACTTGCGCTCGAGCCGGCGCACGGTGAAGTGGCCGTGCGCCATTTGCTGGAAGTGGTCGATGAACAGCGTGTTGACGGTCGCGCCGAGCACCGCGCCGATCGCAGGGATCGACTTCGCGGCCATCTGCTCGGTCACTTGCACCGAAAAACGTGACGCCACCGTCTGCACAAGCTTGAACACCGCCGCCGAGCTGTGCGCGGCGATCCCTTTCGTCGTGATGTCCGACGATGCCTTCGAAATCGCCTGCGCGAGCGCGCCGCGCAGCACAAAATAGCCGAGATCGGCTTCGTCGTCGTGCCTGTCCGGGTTGCCGCCCATGCCGAGCACGGCCAGGCATTGCAATTGCGTATCCACCGAGCCCAGGTCCTCGCCCTCGCTGCGCGCGATGTCGCAAACCGAGCGGAAGATCAGCGTGGTCGTCACCGGCAGCTCGACCGGCAGCGCGAGGAAGCCGAACGCGCCGCCTGCCGCACCCGTCGTGGCGACCGCCAGCTTGTGCAGCAGGTTGCTCGGCTTGTCCGGTTCGGCATCCGGCCCCGGCGGCTTGCCGAGCGTGCGCAGTGCGATGTTCAGGCACTTGCGCAGCGCGAGCTGCGTCGCGTCGTTGATCTTGCCGGTCGCGAAGTCGGGCAGCCGCGCGATCATCTTCTCGACCGGCGCGCCCAGCACGCCCGTCAGCTTCATCGTCAGCGACGGGCTTTCCAGTACCTGCTTCGCGCGCCGCAGCGCGTCCCGGTCGTCAGGCGACAGCGTCGTCGCGGGCGTGATTGAAATCGGTTCCATCTTTCTCCTTCGGGGCCGGGGGCCGGTTGAGCCGTCGCCAACCTAGATTACTCCGGCATGCTAGAATTTTGAGATTATTTGACTCGTCAAAAGTTGCATCAACAAAAAATGGCCGTCCATACTGCCGCCCACCATTCGAGCGGGCAAGTCCTGCCGTTCCGCGAATCGCTGCTCGCGATGATCGGGATCTCGTTCGTTACCATGCTCGTCGCGCTCGACCAGACGGTCGTCGGCACCGCGCTGCCGACCATCGTCGCCGAGTTGAGGGGCTTCGACCTGTACGCATGGGTTGCGACGTCGTACCTGCTCAGTTCCGTGATTACCGTGCCGATCTTCGGCCGGCTCGGCGACTATTACGGCCGCAAGCCGTTCGTGATCGCGTCGATCGTCGTGTTCACCGGCGCGTCGGTGCTCTGCGGGATGGCCAACGACATGCTGTATCTGGTGCTCGCACGCGGCCTGCAGGGCATCGGCGGCGGGATGCTGGTCGGCACCGCGTTCGCGTGCATTCCCGACTTGTTCCCCGATTCCGTCGTGCGGCTGCGCTGGCAGGTGCTGATGAGCTCCGCGTTCGGCATCGCCAACGCGGTCGGGCCGTCGCTGGGCGGGATCCTGACCCAGTCGTTCGGCTGGCGCTCGGTGTTCTACGTGAACCTGCCGGTCGGCCTGCTGTCGCTGTTCTTCGTGTGGCGCTACCTGCCGCACCTGCGGCACGTCGAGCACGACCGCAAGATGCGGCTCGACTGGCCCGGCGCGCTGCTGATCGCGCTGTCGCTCGGCGCGCTGCAGCTGTTCGTCGAATGGCTGCCGAAGTACGGCGTGATGAGCTGGGCGTCGCTGCTGCTGGTCGTCTCGGTCGGCGCCGGCGTCGGCTTGTGGCATTGGGAAAAGCGCTGCGCGCAGCCGATCCTGCCGTTCGACATGTTCGGCAACCGCGCGCTGTCCGCGCTGTTCGTGCTCGCGATTCTCGCGGGCTTCTCGATGTTCTCGCTGCTGTTCTATGCGCCGCTCCTGTTCCAGGGCGGCTTCGGGATGTCGCCGAAGGAGGCGGGGCTCGTAATCACGCCGCTCGTCGTGTTCATCACGATCGGCAGCATCATGAACGGACGGGTCGTCACGCGCATCCGCAATCCGAACGCGATGCTGCACGTCGGTTTCGTGCTGTTCGCGATCGCGTGCGCGGGCATCGTCGTGTCGACGCATGCAACGCCGACCTGGGTGCTGATGGCGCTGATGGTCTCGGGCGGCATCGGCCTGGGCTTCGTGCTGCCGAACCTCACCGTGTTCGCGCAGCAGACGGCCGGCCGCGAGCACCTCGGCATCGCGACCGCGCTGCTGCAGTCGCTGCGGATGGTCGGCGGGATGATCGGCACCGCGCTGACGGGCACGCTCGTCAACCAGCTGTATTCGAGCGGCGTGCGCGATGCGCTGTCGGGCGACCACGCAATGCAGTGGCATGCGCAGCTCGCCGATCCGCAGATCCTGATCGATCGCGCGGCGCAGGGCGGTCTCGTCGCCGCGCTCACGCGCGCCGGGCATAATGGCGCGCTGCTGCTGGAAGCGGCCCGCGAATCGCTGGTCGGTGCGATTCACCTGGGCGTCGCGATGGCGGCCGTCGTTGCCGTCGTGTCGGTGTGGCAGTGCCGCCGCGTGCCGCCGGTCGCGCTGCGGCACAAGATCGAGCCGCATGTCGCGGCCGATTGATCGATTGAATGAATAGAACTCAGCGCATGGAAGAACAGGACCGCGTCGCGATCTTGCAGCAATTCGGACGCACGTATCGCGCGTTCATGACCGCGTTCGAAACGCACGTCGGGCAGCCGATGCCGCGCTGGCGGATCATGGTCGCGCTGCACACGCTGGGCGGGCATTCGTCGCAGAAGAAGCTCGTCGAGGTGCTGCGCATCGATCCGGGCGCGCTCACGCGCCAGCTGAAGTCGCTCGACGCGCTCGGCTGGATCGAGCGCGCGTCCGACGCACGCGACAACCGCGTGACCAACGTGACGCTCACAGCCGACGGCCGCGCCGCATTCGACGCGTGTTTGCCGCGCCGCAAGGCATTCCTCGATCAGACGATGGCGCAATTGCCGGACGACGTGCTCAGTGCGCTGTCGGGCGCGCTGGCGATGCTGGAGTCGCGTATCGCGGACGTCGCGTCCACGCCGGCGTCGCACTGAACGGCGCGGCGGGAACGGGCAGGAAGCAGGGGCGGGCTGGAGAAGGCGCGGCACGGAGCAGCACGCCCCGGCTGTGAGCGACCGGAGCACGGGTCGCGCGAACCCGCCGCCGGCCGGCCTTTCATTTCACTTCGTTTACAGCTCGATGCGCGTGCCCAGCAGCGCGAGGAACTGCGCGATCCATGCCGGATGCGCGGGCCACGCGGGTGCGGTGACGAACGGCGCATCGGTCACGGCTGCATCGACCGGGATGTCCGCGTATTCGCCGCCTGCGAGCTTCACTTCGGGCGCGCAGGCCGGGTAGGCCGAGATGCGCTTGCCGCGGATCACGTCGGCGGCCGCGAGCAGTTGCGCCGCATGGCAGATCGCGGCGATCGGCTTGCCGGCCTGCGCGAACGCGCGCACCAGCGCGATCACCTTCGAATCGAGCCGCAGGTATTCGGGCGCACGGCCGCCCGCGATCGCGAGCGCGTCGTAGCCGGACGCATCGACGTCGTCGAACGTTGCGTTCAGCGTGAACTGGTGGCCGGGTTTTTCGGTGTAGGTCTGGTCGCCTTCGAAATCGTGGATCGCGGTCTTGACCTTGTCGCCCGCGCGCTTGCCCGGGCAGACTGCATCGACGTGATGGCCGACGGCCTGCAGCGCCTGGAACGGCACCATCGTTTCGTAGTCTTCGGCGAAATCGCCGGTCAGGAACAGGATCTTCTTCGCGGCCATGGCTTTCTCCATTGAACAGCGTTGAGGGCCCGTTCGCGTCGTGTGCGGCAGACGGTGCAACGGCGGCGAAGCGGCCCCGAGGACGAAAGCGCAGTGTACTCCGGCAGATTGAAGCGCGCGTGACGGCCGCCCCGTGCGGCGGCGGGGCGGTGGCGTGGCGCGTGCGGCGCGTCAGAAGAAGGTTTCGACGACTTCCGTCACGCGGAACTGCGGATCGAGGACGAGCAGCTGGCGCCACTTGTCGAATGTCAGGCACGGGTGCGAGATGTCGAACGCGACCATGTCGCCGACCTTCACGTCCGCGCCCGGCGGGATCTGCAGGTACGCGTGCTGGTCCATCATCCCGGTGACCGCCCAGCCTTCGCTCGCGGCGACTTCACGCGGCGCGCTGTCGCGGCCCGGACGGAAATGCCGCGCCGGCTCGGGCAGGCCCGCGTCGAAAGCGGCGTCGCGCTTGCCGAGCGCGATGATCGCGCGATCCTGCTCCGGCACCGACTGCACGTACGCCCACAGTTGCAGCGCCGGCAGCAGCCCTTCGCCCATCTTGCGTGCGATCGGGTTGCGCGCGAACACGTCGGTCTGTGCCTTCTTGTAGATGCCGACGTCGTGCGTCAGGTAGCAGCCCGGACGCAGCACGACTTCCGCGAAACCCGCGTCGGATGCCTTCGCGAATTCCTCCGCGACCACGTCGTACCAGGCCGAGCCCGCGCCCGACAGGATCGCCGGCGTGCGCGCGAAGCGGCCTGCTTCGGCCAGCTCGCGCGTGAGCGCGACCGCGCCCTGCAGGAACGCGCGGATCTCGCCTTCCTCCTTCAGCACGCCTTCGTAGAGTTCGATGCCGGCCAGCTTCAGCGTGTCCGGATAGCGCGCGATCGCATCGAGCACCGCCTGGCGCTGCGCGGCATCGCGCACGCCCGCGCGGCCGCCCGGCACGCCGAGTTCGATCAGCACGTTCAGCGATTTCTTCGCGTCGCCGAAGAAGCGGCCGAGCTGGTCGACGCTGTCGGCAGAATCGACGAGGCAGAAAAACTCGAAATCGGGATCGGACAAGAGCCCCGCAATGATCGTCATGTTCTGGCGGCCGACCAACTGGTTCGCGAGCAGCACGCGCCGCACGCCGCCGTGATACGCGGCCTGCGTCTGATGCGCGGTCGCGAGCGTGATGCCCCATGCGCCGGCGTCAAGCTGGCGGCGGAACAGTTGCGGCGCCATCGTCGTTTTGCCATGCGGCGCGAACTGGACACCGTACTGCTGGACAAATGCCTGCATCCAGTTCAGGTTGTGTTCGATGCGATCCGCGTACAGCACCGCGGCCGGCAGGCTGACGTCTTCCGCGAGCAGGTTCCACTCGAGACGGCCCGCGTCGTCGAGCCGCACGCTCGCGCTCGGGACGTTGCCGAGACCCTTGCCCAACGGATCGATCGTCGGCTCCTGATAGTTTGTAACTTTCATGTAATCGCGCTCCATCATCACTGTGCATTGCATTGAAGTTGACACGCAGATGGTACAGAAAGTAGCATCTGCGCGGTAATGTTATTTAGTAACATCAAGCTCCGCATCCCTTTCGGCAGATGAATACGCCCGCTATCCCGTCCGTTCCGTCCGGCGCCGAGCAACCGGCTCCGGTCGCCCCGCCGGTCCTCGACATCGTCGCGCGGATCGCCGAATGCGCGCCCGAGTTGCGCGAGGCCGAGCGCAAGGTCGCCGCGTTCATCCTCGCCGATCTCGCGCGCGCCGCGCATGCGAGCATCGGCGCGCTGGCACGCGACGCGGAAGTCAGCGTCGCGACGGTCACGCGTTTCGCGAAGGCCGTCGGCTGCCGCGACGTGCGCGAACTCAAGGTGCTCGTCGCGCAGGCGGCGGCCGTCGGCCAGCGCTTTCTGGTGCCGTCCGACGACGGTCCCGCGGAAGACGCGAGCCCCGCGTCGGTCGTCTACGACGAAATCCGCGTGGCGCTCGCGCACAACCATCAATTGCTGCGCAACACGTCGTTCGACGCGGCTGCTGGCCTGCTCGCCGGCGCGAAGATGATCTATGTGTACGGGCAGGGCGGCGGCTCGACCGCGCTCGCCGACGAACTGCGTTTCAGGCTCGTGCGTTTCGGCCGGCCGGTCGCGAGCTACCAGGACAGCCTGCTGCAGCGGATGGTGTCCGCGACGCTGTCGCGCGACGCCGTGGTCGTCGCGCTGTCGGTCAGCGGCCGCGTGCCCGAGCTGCTCGAGAGCTGCCGGCTTGCGAAGCGCTACGGCGCGAAGCTGATCGCGATCACCGCGCCGGCGTCGCCGCTCGCGAAGCTCGCCGACCACCTGATTCCGGTCGTCGCATTCGAAACCGATTTCATTTACAAGCCTTCGACATCGCGCTACGCGATGATGATGGCGATCGACGTGCTCGTCACCGGAGTCGCGCTGCGGCTCGGCGATGCGGGCCGGGAATCGTTGCGCCGCATCAAGCATGCGCTCGATGCGCATCGTGGCGGCGGAGACCGTCAACCGGTAGGAGACTGACCATGCATTCGCATCCCGAAGCCGCCGATACGCTGATCGTCGGCGCGCAGCTGTACGACGGCACCGGCGCGCCGCCCGTCACGCGCGACGTCGCGATCCGCAACGGCGTGATCGCGGCGATCGGCAACCTGTCGAACTGGCTCGCCGAGACCGTCGTCGATGCGAACGGCCGCGCGCTCGCGCCGGGCTTCGTCGACGTGCACACGCATGACGACACGCACGTGATCCGTGCACCCGAGATGCTGCCGAAGATCTCGCAGGGCGTGACGACCGTGATCGTCGGCAACTGCGGGATCAGCGCGTCGCCCGTGACGCTCGCGGGCAACCCGCCGGACCCGATGAACCTGCTGGGCGAGCGCGACGCATTTCGCTACCCGACCTTCGCCGACTACGTCGCCGCCGTGAACGCCGCGCGTCCGGCCGTCAACGTCGCGGCGCTCGTCGGGCACACCGCACTGCGCAACAACCAGATGGACCGCCTCGACCGCGCGGCGACCGACGGCGAAATCGCCGGGATGCGCGCGCAGCTTGAAGAGGCGCTCGCGAACGGCGCACTCGGATTGTCGTCGGGCCTTGCGTACGGCTCCGCGTTTGCGGCACCGGCCGAGGAAGTGATGGCGCTTGCCGAGCCGCTCGCGAACGCGGGCGCGCTGTACACGACTCATATGCGCACCGAGTTCGACGCGATCCTCGACGCGATGGACGAGGCATACCGCGTTGGCCGTCACGCGCAGGTGCCGGTCGTGATCTCGCACCTGAAGTGCGCGGGCCCGTCGAACTGGGGGCGCAGCACCGAGGTGCTCGCGTCGCTCGAAGGCGCGCGTCGCTACCAGCCAGTCGGTTGCGACTGCTATCCGTACAGCCGCAGTTCGTCGACGCTCGACCTGAAGCAGGTGACGGGCGACATCGACATCACGATCACGTGGTCGGAGCCGCATCCGGAAGTTGCCGGCAAGCTGCTGAAGGCGATCGCGGCCGACTGGGGCGTGACCGAGCAGGAGGCCGCCCAGCGGATCCGCCCGGCCGGCGCCGTGTACCACAACATGTCCGAGGACGACGTGCGCCGGATCCTGTCCCACCCGGCGACGATGGTCGGCTCGGACGGCCTGCCGAACGATCCGCTGCCGCATCCACGGCTGTGGGGTGCGTTTCCGCGCGTGCTCGGCCATTACGTGCGCGACACGAACCTGCTGCCGCTCGAGGAAGCGATCCGCAAGATGACGTCGCTGTCCGCGCGCCGCTACGGGATCGCGCGGCGCGGCGAAGTGCATGTCGGCTACCACGCGGATCTCGTGCTGTTCGATCCGGCGTGCGTGATCGACGCCGCGACGTTCGAGAAGCCGCAGCAACCCGCGCACGGGATCGACGCCGTGTGGGTGAACGGCGTGCTGACTTATGAGAACGGCCAGCCGACCGGCGAGCGCGCCGGCGGTTTCGTCGCGCGCGGCGAGCGCGTGCCGGCGAGTGCCGACGCCGCGTTCTGAGCGCGGTCTTGATTCGATCTGCCGCGCGCGCCAGGGTCGGTGCGCGCATCCGCAACCGTGCGTTGCATGGGGCGGGAGCAGGCGCCGATGCGCCGGCTCCGGCCGACAAACAAGGAGTGAAGCGATGAAGCGATATGGTGTAGGCGAAGCGAAGGGTACCGGCGGCCAGGTGATGCCGTTTGCGCGTGCGGTCGAGGCCGATGGCTGGCTGTACGTGTCGGGCCAGACGCCGATGGTGAACGGCGAGGTCGTCGAAGGCGGGATCGTCACGCAGTCGAAGCAGACGATCGAGAACGTGATCGCGATCCTGAAGGAAGCCGGTTACGGCCTCGAGCACGTCGTGCGCTGCGGCGTGTGGCTCGACGACGCACGCGATTTCGCGTCGTTCAACAAGGTGTTCGTGTCGTACTTCGGCGAGAACCCGCCGGCACGCGCATGCGTGCAGTCGAGCATGGTCATCGACTGCAAGGTCGAGGTCGATTGCATCGCGTATAAGGCGCCGGCGAAGTAACGCGCGAGGGCGAATGGTTGTGTGACGAGGCCGGCGCATTGATGTGCGCCGGCCTCGTTGCGTCTGGGCGGAGCCGATGCGTGGACGAGGGCGATCGGATGGGCGGCGGCGTTCAAATGCAGCGAGGTTGACGCGGGGTACGAGAGGCACCGGAATTTTGCATTGCGTGACGAAATTTTTTCGATGAGGCTCGACGTGACATGCCTGTCTGGCGGGCTGCGTCGGTGATCGGCACGGGTGCACGGCGCGATCGCCAAATACAATCGCCTTGTCGAACCGGACGGCAAGGTGTTTTGCTGGAAAGCATGCGTTGGGACGAGATCGAGGTATTTGTCAGATCGGAGGTCGGGCTCGGTAAATCGATGCCGCTGTCCGCTGCCATGAGGCTTTGGGAGGATCTTGGCCAGACCGGCGACGAGGCCGACGATTTCATGGGCCATTTTTTTGAGCGCTTTTCCATCGATACCGGCGACTTCGATTTTCACCGGTATTTCCTGATGGAAGGCGAGGGGCCGCTCTATTCGCTGTTTCGGAGATGGGTACTTCGGAAACCGCACGATCTCAAACGGGAACCGATCACACTGGCGATGCTCTACCGCGCGGTGGTTGACCGGAAATGGGGCACCAGACGATTGGCCGAGCTGCCGTGAAAGGCCGGATGAATGGCGTGCGTGACGGGGGAGGGCCTGAACGCAAGCGATTGGGCGGAAAGATTGCGGCGATATGACGTGGGGCGGGTATTGAATGCTTTTGATTGATTCCAATGGGATGGTCGTGAGTCCGCGCGTAGTGCGAGTCAGAAAAGCCCAGATCGAGCGCGGCGCCATGCAGAGGATTAGTGGGGTTATCGTTCATCAAACGGGCGGTTCAACGGCGGCCTCTGCGCTCAATAGCTATCAGAATGCATATGCTACCGGGGCGCATTTTCTGATTGAAAAAGACGGGACGATTTACCAGACGGCATCTTTGAAGAAGCAGACTTGGCATGTAGGCGCGAATCAAGGCGCGCTGCGTTGCCGAATTGCGTTGCACGCCAGTCGAACTGCAGCAGCTTCGCCGTTTTGACCCGCGCGGCGAAAACCGGCGGGAGATGCGCAAGGCGGTCCCGGACCGTTACCCTTCCAATACAGACAGCATTGGCGTGGAATTGGTCGGGGAGGCGCTACCGCTCATTGAACCCAACCCTGATCGACAGACCTACATCGCGGCGCCGGACGCTCAGAACGACTCGCTTCGATGGCTCATCCATGAAATTTCGATAACGATGAATGTTCCGATGACAGAGGTTTTTCGCCACCCGACAGTATCGAGGAAGAACCGGACGGAGGCGGCGAGGGCGCAATGGTGATTCGGATCGCGGTTTTGATGTTGGCGTTCTTGCTCAACCTCAGTGCGGTTGCGGGCCCGCTGTCCGGCGGGGAGGTTCCCGCTGTCGGACCGAAGTCAGTCGAAATCGTGAGGAACGGCGCGTGGTCGGCTGACATCAGCGGGGACGAAACGCCGGATATGTGTCGTGCATTCGTTCTTCGGCAGGCGGATGTCAGCGCGTTTTTCAAGCGTGCGAGCCGTGTAACGGCACGGGCGTACAGCCATGATCTGGACGCCGCGAATTGCTATGCGGAAGGCAGTGTACGTCTCGCGGGCGGTGGCGCGGCGAAGTGGCGGATAGACCAGGCAAGGCGCGGCTTCATTTCGATGCCCGATGGTCGAACACTCTACCTGTATTGCCCAAAGTGCCGAGCCGACGTGTTCGCACCGAATTAGAGCGACGCTTCGTCCGCAAGCGGTTGGTGTTGGCGGCCCGAAAAGTGCCCGCCAACACCGCTTCATTTACTGCCGAGCCGTCCGCGCGTTATCCGGCATCGGCTGGTTGTAGTTCGTGCGGAACGGGTTGATGTCGAGCCCGCCACGGCGCGTATAGCGCGCATACACCGCGAGCTTCACTGGTTTGCACGCGTGCATGATGTCGAGGAAGATGCGCTCGACGCACTGCTCGTGAAAGCCCGTGTGATTGCGGAACGAGATGATGTAGCGCAGCAGCCCCGCATGATCGATCTGCGGGCCGACGTAGTGGATCTGCACGCTGCCCCAGTCGGGCTGGCCGGTGACCGGGCAGTTCGAGCGCAGCAGGTCGGACACGAGCGTCTCCTCCACCGGCGCTTCGTCCTCGGCGTCGGCCGCCGACAGGAGCGACGGATCGGGTTCGTACACGTCGGTGTCGAGGTCGAGCCGGTCGAGCGAGAGCCCGTCGAGTTCTTCCATCCCGAGCTTCGCGAAATCGTGCGGCGACACGAGTTGCACCGACACGCTCGCGCCGCACGCGGCCGAGACGTCGCGCTTGAGCGCGTCACGCACCGCGTCGACCGAGTCGAACTTCGATTGCGCGAACGAGCCGAGATACAGCTTGAACGACTTCGATTCGACGATGCTCGGCGATTCGGCCGGCACGTAGAACGTCGCGACCGCGACCTGCGGCTTGCCGCGCGCATTGAGCCACGACAGCTCGTACGCGTTCCAGATGTCGGTGCCGAAGAACGGCAGCGCCGACGTGATGCCGAGTTGCTCGCGCGCGCCGGCGCGCGGGATCGGGAACAGCAGCGACGCGTCGTACTGCGTGGCGTAGACGGTGGCCTTGCCGAGCGGGGAGTGTTCGGGATTCATTGCGTGACGCCTTTACGACAGGAAGAGGCGGTAAGCCGGATTGGCGCTCTCTTCGACATACGGATAGCCGAGCGCCGCGAGGAAGCGTTCGAACTCGGTGCGATCGGCCTGCGGCACTTGCAGCCCGACGAGGATCGAGCTGTAGTCCGCGCCCTGGTTGCGGTAGTGGAACAGGCTGATGTTCCAGTCCGGCGCCATCGACGACAGGAACTTCATCAGCGCGCCCGGCCGCTCCGGGAATTCGAAGCGGAACAGGCGTTCGTCCAGCGCGAGCGGCGAGCGGCCGCCCACCATGTAGCGAATATGTTCCTTCGACAGCTCGTCGTGCGTCAGGTCGACGCTCTGGAAGCCGTGCGACTCGAAGTTCGCGGCGATCTCGGCCGATTCGCCGCGGCGCTTGATCTGCACGCCGACGAAGATGTGCGCGGACTGCGCATCGGCGATCCGGTAGTTGAACTCGGTCACGTTGCGGTCGCCGACGAGCGAGCAGAAGCGCTTGAAGCTGCCGCGCTCCTCGGGGATCGTGACCGCGAACACGGCTTCGCGCGCTTCGCCGACTTCCGCTCGTTCGGCGACGAAACGCATCCGGTCGAAGTTCATGTTCGCACCGGACGTGACCGCGACGAGCGTCTGGTTTTCGATGCCTTCGCGCTCCGCGTAGCGTTTGGCGCCCGCGACCGCGAGCGCGCCCGACGGCTCGAGCACGCTGCGCGTGTCCTGGAACACGTCCTTGATCGCCGCGCACAGTGCGTCGGTGTCGACCGTCACGACACCGTCGAGGAATTCGCGGCACAGCCGGAAGGTTTCCTCGCCGACGAGCTTCACCGCGGTGCCGTCCGCGAACAGGCCGACCTCGCTAAGCTCGACGCGCTCGCCCTTCTGCAGCGATTGCGCCATTGCGCACGAATCCTCGGCCTGCACGCCGAACACCTTGATCTCCGGGCGCACCGCCTTGACGTACGCGGCCACGCCGGCCGCGAGCCCGCCGCCGCCGATCGGCACGAAGATCGCGTGGATCGGGCCCTGGTGCTGGCGCAGGATCTCCATCGCGATCGTGCCCTGGCCGGCGATCACGTACGGATCGTCGAACGGGTGGACGAACGTGAGATCGCGCTCGGCCTGCACCTTGACCGCATGCGCATACGCATCGCTGTACGATTCGCCCGCCTGGATCACCTCGACGCTCGGGCCGCCGTGCGCGCGCACGGCGTCGACCTTCACCTGCGGCGTCGTGACCGGCACGACGATCACGGCCTTGATGCCCATCCGGGCCGCCGAGAACGCGACGCCCTGCGCGTGGTTGCCGGCCGAGGCCGTAATCACGCCACGCGCGAGCGCGTCGGCCGGAATGTGCGCCATCTTGTTGTACGCGCCGCGCAGCTTGAACGAGAACACCGGCTGGTTGTCCTCGCGCTTCAGGTAAACGGGGTTGCGCAGCCGTGCCGACAGGTTGCGGGCGGGTTCGAGTTCCGTCTCGAGCGCGACGTCGTAGACGCGCGCCGTGAGGATTTTCTTCAGGTAATCGTGGGATGCCATGGACGCTCGCGTGCAGTGCGGAAAGCAGACGGTAAAGGATCAATGATAGCGCCAAGGGTCCGTCCGCACGCAAGCGGCATGCCGGGCGCGCCGTCGCGGCGTGGCCCCGAATGCCTATTTGACGGGCAGGGCGCCATTTTTTACCGGTTTAACTGCGCGGTTACCGACCGGACGGATGGCGAATGCCGCAGCAAAACCGCGCAGGCCCAGGCGTGGCGCGGGTTGCGGGGATAGCCCCACGACCTGTCCGGCGTGCCACGGACGGCCCGATCATGGGTTAGAATTCCGTTTTGAATCAAGGATCGGAAGATGCAGAGGCACCCTCGGATCGCCCAATTGAAGCCGACGCCGCGCGCAGCCAGCCCCGCGGCGGAACGGCATGCGCGCCGCGCGCGATCGTGCTGATGGCTCCGAGTGCCGCCAGGCCCTGCCGACCCGGAACGGTGAGTCCAGACCCGCTCCGGCCCCATGCGAGATAGTCGCACGCCTGGCACCAGAACAGATTTCCCCAAGATTGCGCGTACGCGCTTGCCGACGCCCGTTCACGGTGTATCGGCCCTCCGAGTCGTCCGAACATGAACGCACCACAAGTTTTCGATCCGCATGGCGCGGCTGCCACCGTCGCCGCCGACCCCGCGCCCCGGCTGCGCGAGATTCCCTATAACTACACGTCCTTCTCCGACCGCGAGATCGTGATCCGCCTGCTCGGCGAGGAGGCGTGGTCGGTGCTCGACGAGCTGCGCGCCGAACGCCGCACGGGTCGCTCGGCACGGATGCTGTACGAGGTGCTCGGCGACATCTGGGTCGTGCGCCGCAACCCGTACCTGCAGGACGACCTGCTCGACAATCCGAAGCGCCGCGCGCTCCTGATCGAGGCGCTGAACCACCGCCTGACCGAGATCGGCAAGCGCCGCCGCGCCGACCTGACCGAGCACCACGACGACGCGGGCCGCGAGCGCGCATCGCGTGTCGAGATGCTCGAGACGGCCGCGCAACGCGCGGTCGACGAGTTCGCCGACGAATTCGAGAAAATGGCCGACCTGCGCCGCCGTGCCACCAAGGCGCTCGGCCGCTGCACGCAGAAGGACAACATCCGCTTCGACGGGTTGTCGCGCGTGTCGCACGTGACCGATGCGACCGACTGGCGTGTCGAATACCCGTTCGTCGTGCTGACCCCCGATACCGAAGCCGAGATCGCGGCGCTGATCAAGGCCTGCTTCGAACTCGGCCTGACCGTGATTCCGCGCGGCGGCGGTACCGGTTACACGGGCGGTGCGGTGCCGCTCACGCCGTTCTCTGCAGTGATCAACACCGAGAAGCTCGAACAGCTCGGCGCGGTTGAACTTACCGAGTTGCCGGGCGTTGCGCACAAGGTGCCGACGATCTTCTCCGGCGCGGGCGTCGTCACGCGTCGCGTGACCGAAGCGGCCGAGGCGGCCGGCTACGTGTTCGCGGTCGATCCGACCTCGCTCGACGCATCGTGCATCGGCGGCAACGTCGCGATGAACGCGGGCGGCAAGAAGGCCGTGCTGTGGGGTACCGCGCTCGACAACCTGGCCTGGTGGCGGATGGTCGACCCGGACGGCAACTGGCTCGAAGTCACGCGCCACGAGCACAACCAGGGCAAGATCCACGACATCGCGGTCGCGCGTTTCGAGCTGAAGTGGTTCGACGGCGCGTACGCGCCGGGCGAGAAGCTGCTGCGCACCGAGATGCTCGAGATCGAAGGCCGGCGCTTCCGCAAGGAAGGCCTCGGCAAGGATGTGACCGACAAGTTCCTCGCCGGCCTGCCGGGCGTGCAGAAGGAAGGTTGCGACGGGCTCATCACGTCCGCGCGCTGGGTGCTGCACAAGATGCCCGCGCACACGCGCACCGTGTGCCTCGAATTCTTCGGCCAGGCGCGCGAGGCGATCCCGAGCATCGTCGAGATCAAGGACTACCTGTTCGAAACGTCGAAGCAGGGCGGCGCGATTCTCGCGGGCCTCGAGCACCTCGACGAGCGCTACCTGCGCGCGGTCGGCTACGCGACCAAGAGCAAGCGCAACGCATTCCCCAAGATGGTGCTGATCGGCGACATCGTCGGCGACGACGCCGATGCGGTCGCGCACGCGACGTCCGAAGTGATCCGGATGGCGAACGGCAAGAGCGGCGAAGGCTTCGTCGCGGTCAGCGCGGAGGCGCGCAAGCGCTTCTGGCTCGACCGCAGCCGCACGGCCGCGATCGCGAAGCACACCAACGCGTTCAAGATCAACGAAGACGTCGTCATCCCGCTGAACCGGATGGGCGAGTACACCGACGGCATCGAACGGATCAACATCGAGCTGTCGCTGAAGAACAAGCTGCAGCTGGTGGACGCGCTCGAAGCGTTCTTCAGGGCCGGCAACCTGCCGCTCGGCAAGACCGACGACGCGAACGAGATCCCGAGCGCCGAACTGCTGGAAGACCGCGTGCAGCAGGCGCTGGAGTTGCTCAAGCGCGTGCGCGCGCGCTGGGAATTCGTGCGCGACCGGCTCGACCAGCCGCTGCGCGAGGCGCAGCATTACCTCGTGCAGCTCGGTTACGAGGCGCTCGCCGAGAAGTTCGCGGATCGCGCGGACGAGCAGCCGGGCGCGACAGTGTTCCACATCACTCAGGACCGCACGGTCCGCATCTCGTGGAAGCAGGAGATCCGCGCGGAACTGCGCGCGATCTTCAACGGCGGTGCGTTCAAGCAGATCCTCGACGAAGCGCAGGCGATCCACAAGCAGGTGCTGCGCGGCCGCGTGTTCGTCGCGCTGCACATGCACGCGGGCGACGGCAACGTCCACACGAACCTCCCGGTCAACTCCGACAACTACGAGATGCTGCAGGATGCGCACGCGGCGGTCGCGCGCATCATGACGCTCGCGCGTTCGCTCGACGGCGTGATCTCCGGCGAGCACGGGATCGGCATCACGAAGCTCGAGTTCCTGACCGACGACGAGATCGCCGAATTCCGCGCGTACAAGCAGCGCGTCGACCCGAACGGCCGCTTCAACAAGGGCAAGCTGCTCGACGGCGCGGACCTGCGCAACGCGTACACGCCCAGCTTCGGGCTGATGGGTTACGAGTCGCTGATCATGAAGCAGTCCGACATCGGCGCGATCGCCGATTCGGTGAAGGACTGCCTGCGCTGCGGCAAGTGCAAGCCGGTGTGCGCGACCCACGTGCCGCGCGCGAACCTGCTGTACAGCCCGCGCAACAAGATCCTCGCGACGTCGTTGCTGGTCGAGGCGTTCCTGTACGAAGAGCAGACGCGCCGCGGTGTGTCGATCAAGCACTGGGACGAGTTCAACGACGTGGCCGACCACTGCACGGTGTGCCACAAGTGCGCGACGCCGTGCCCGGTGAAGATCGACTTCGGCGACGTCACGATGAACATGCGCAACCTGTTGCGCAAGATGGGCAAGAAGAAGTTCAATGCCGGCAATGCGGCGGGCATGTTCTTCCTGAACGCGACCAATCCGCAGACGATCAACGCCGCGCGCAGCGTGATGATGGGCGTCGGCTACAAGGCGCAGCGCTTCGCGAACGACATGCTGAAGAAGGTCGTGACGAAGCAGACGCAGCACCCGCCCGCGACGACCGGCAAGCCGCCCGTCATCGAGCAGGTGATCCACTTCGTCAACAAGAAGATGCCGGGCAACCTGCCGAAGAAGACGGCGCGCGCGCTGCTCGACATCGAGGACAACAAGATCGTGCCGATCATCCGCAACCCGAAGTCGACGACCGTCGATTCGGAAGCGGTGTTCTACTTCCCCGGCTGCGGTTCCGAGCGCCTGTTCTCGCAGGTCGGCCTCGCGACGCAGGCGATGCTGTGGGAAGCAGGCGTGCAGACCGTGCTGCCGCCGGGCTACCTGTGCTGCGGTTATCCGCAGCGTGGCTCGGGCCAGTACGACAAGGCCGAGAAGATCGTCACCGACAACCGCGTGCTGTTCCACCGGGTCGCGAACACGCTCAACTACCTCGACATCAAGACGGTGGTCGTGTCGTGCGGCACTTGCTACGACCAGCTCGCGGGCTACGAATTCGACAAGATCTTCCCGGGCTGCCGGATCATCGACATCCACGAGTTCCTGCTCGAGAAGGGGATGAAGCTCGACGGTGTGACGGGCACGCGTTACATGTATCACGACCCGTGCCACACGCCGATCAAGACGATGGATCCGGTGAAGCTCGTCAACGAGCTGATGGGCACGGAGAAGGACGGCTACAAGATCGAGAAGAACGAGCGTTGCTGCGGCGAATCGGGCACGCTCGCGGTCACGCGTCCGGACATCTCCACGCAGGTTCGCTTCCGCAAGGAAGAGGAGATCCGCAAGGGTGCCGCGAAGCTGCGCAGCATTCCGGTCGTGGCCGGCAGCGCACCCGCGCCGGCTGCCGCGGCCGCGAACGGCCCGGACGTGAAGATCCTGACGAGCTGCCCGTCGTGCCTGCAGGGCCTGTCGCGCTATAGCGAGGACGCGAACATCGAGGCCGACTACATCGTGGTCGAAATTGCGCGCCAGGTGCTCGGCGAGAACTGGATGGCCGACTATGTCGCACATGCGAACAATGGCGGGATCGAGCGCGTGCTGGTCTAATGCGGGCATGACGACCGCCCGGCGGGGCCTGGGATGAGAGCGGGCGCCGGCGCTGAAACGCCGGCGCCCGTCCACATGGGAGCGACGATGGAATGCGTGTTTTGCCGTGAAGACGGTGGCGAGGTGCTCTGGCAGGACGACATGCTGCGCGTCGTCCTTGCGACGGGCGAGCACGAGTACCCGGGCTTCTGCCGGGTGATCTGGGGCGCGCACGTGGCCGAGTTCTCCGATCTCGGCGAACCCGAGCGGGCACATCTGATGCGCGTGGTGTGCGCGGTGGAGCGGGCCGTGCGCCGCGTGATGCAGCCGAACAAGGTGAATCTCGCGAGCCTCGGCAACATGGTGCCGCACGTGCACTGGCACGTGATCCCGCGCTTCTCGAACGACGCCCATTTCCCGCAGCCCGTCTGGGCGCCGCGCCAGCGCAGCGTGTCCGGGGCGCTGCTGCGCACGCGCGCGGCGCAGGCCTCGCTGCTGCACAATGCGGTGCGCGAGGAAATTCAACGAACGACCGATCCGAGGCAGCCATGAGCGGTTTGACTTCCACGACGCCGATTCCGTCCGGCGTCGTCGTGCACGCGGTGTCGCGCGTGCTCGAATTGCAGTACCCGAACGGCGAGAGTTACCGGATTCCGTTCGAGCTGATGCGCGTGTATTCGCCGTCGGCCGAGGTGCGCGGCCACGGGCCCGGCCAGGAAACGCTGCAGACGGGCAAGCGCGAGGTGACGATCACCGCGCTCGAGGGCGTGGGCAACTACGCGCTGCAGCCGACGTTCTCCGACGGCCACTCCACCGGTATCTACTCGTGGGATCTGCTGTACGAGCTGGCGACGCAGCAGGACGCGCTATGGCGCGACTATTTCGACAAACTGAAGGCGGCGGGCGTCGAGCGTGACGCGCCGATGCAGGCGGCCCCCGCGCCGCACGGCCACTGCCACTGAAATCGACGGCGCCCGCTCGGCGCCGTCTTGCCATTTACTGAGGATCAACGCGATGAGCAAAACCCACTTCGGCTTTGAAAGCGTCGAGGAAAACGAAAAAGCGAAGAAAGTGGCGGGCGTGTTCCATTCGGTCGCGAGCAACTACGATCTGATGAACGACCTGATGTCGGCCGGCATGCACCGCGCATGGAAGGCGTTTACGATCGCGCAGGCGAACGTGCGCCCCGGTTTCAAGGTGCTCGACATTGCTGCCGGCACCGGCGACCTGACCAAGGCGTTCGCGAAGGCGGCCGGCCCGACGGGCGAAGTCTGGCACACCGACATCAACGAATCGATGCTGCGCGTGGGCCGCGACCGGTTGCTCGACAAGGGCGTCGTGACGCCGTCGCTCCTGTGCGACGCCGAGAAAATTCCGTTTCCGGACAATTACTTCGACGTGGTCACGGTCGCGTTCGGGCTGCGCAACATGACGCACAAGGACGCCGCGCTCGCCGAGATGCGCCGCGTGACGAAGCCCGGTGGCCGTGTGATGGTGCTGGAATTCTCGAAAGTCTGGGATCCGCTGAAAAAAGCCTACGATTTGTATTCTTTCAAAGTATTACCGTGGCTTGGCGACAAATTCGCGAAAGATGCTGAAAGTTACCGGTATCTTGCTGAATCTATCCGGATGCACCCCGATCAGGACACCCTGAAGACGATGATGGAACAAGCAGGCCTCGATGCCGTCAAATATTACAATTTGTCAGGTGGCGTGGTAGCTTTACACCTAGGAACCAAGTACTAAGGGGTTCTTTCCATACATTCGCCTTACATCTGGAGAAACTGATGGCCGAATCGCGTTCGTTGTTCAACCGTAGCAAGCCGTCGAAGCCGTGGGCTCGACGGGTCGGCACGCTGCTGATGGTCGGCCTGCTCACGGCCGGCACGTTCGCATCGCTCGACGCTGAAGCCAAGCGCATGGGCGGCGGGCGCAGCATCGGCCGCCAGAGCTCCACCGTCACGCAGCGCCAGGCCACGCCGCCGGCGCAGCCGATGCAGCAGGCCGCGCCGTCGCAGGCGCAGCGCGCGAACCCGGCCGCTCCCGCGCCGGCCGCGCAGCCGAACCGCTCGCGCTGGCTCGGGCCGATCGCCGGTCTCGCGGCCGGCCTCGGCATCGCGGCGCTGCTGTCGCACTTCGGCCTCGGCGAAGCGTTCGCCGGCATGATGTCGAACATCATCGTGATCGCGCTGCTCGCGATGATCGGCATCTGGCTGGTCCGCAAGTTCATGAACCGTCGCCGTCCGCAGGAGCCGGCGTACTCGGTGGGTGGCTCGGCATCGTCGTCGGGCAGCTACTCGCAGGGTCCGTCTTTCCAGCAGGGCAACACCGGCAGCAATTATGCGGGCAGCGGCAGCAGCTACGCGAACGAAGCGCAGGGTGTGTTCGGCGGCGGTGCGCCGGCTGCCGCAGCGGCGGGCGCGATGGCGGCCGCGCCGCTGCAGGTGCCGGCCGGCTTCGACACCGAAGCGTTCCTGCGCAGCGCGAAGGTCTATTTCGTACGCCTGCAGGCGGCATGGGACCAGGGCAACCTGGCCGACATCCGCGAGTTCACGACGCCCGAAATGTTCGCCGAGATCAAGATCGACCTCGATTCGCGCGGCAACGAGTCGAACCAGACCGACGTCGTGCAGCTCGACGCGGAACTGGTCGCGATCGAGGATCGCGGCATCGAGCAGTCGGCGAGCGTGCGCTTCCACGGCCTGATCCGCGAATCGGCGAATGCGTCGGCCGCGCCGTTCGACGAGGTGTGGAACCTGTCGAAGTCGGGCAGTCAGGGCTGGTTGCTCGCGGGTATCCAGCAGATCAACACGCACTGAACGTGGCTGGCGGCCCCGCCCGCCGGTTTCCCGGACGACGGCTTCCCGGGCGACGGCTTCCCGGGCGACGGCCGCCGCGCTGCGACCGGTTGCCGCCCGGATGTGCGGTTGGCCGCGGTCTGCCGATGATCCGACGTTACAATAGAAACCCGCGCGGGCGCCCGGCCCGCGCGGGTTTTTTCTTCCCCAGCCCGATGACCTTTGCCGCCAAGCCTTTTGCTGCTGCTGTCAATCACCTGCTCGCGCGCGAATCGTGGGCGCGCGACCGCCTGACCCCCTACGCGGGCAAGACTGCCCGGCTCGACGTGCCGCCCGTCACGCTCACGCTGCTCGTGCAGCCCGACGGCTACCTGTCCGCGGTCGAAGCCCACGATGCGCAACACGTCGACGTGTCGATCGCGCTCGCGGGTGATACGGTCGCCGCATTCCTGCAGGGCGGCCAGGCTGCCGTGATGAAGCAGGTGAAGATCGAAGGCGATGCGGAGTTCGCGGCGCAGATCGCGAAACTGGCCGAGCATTTGCGCTGGGAACCCGAAGAAGATCTCGCGAAGCTGGTAGGCGACGCGGCGGCGTACCGGATCGCGACGGTCGTGCGCGACGCCGGCGCGCGCGCGCGCCGCACCGGCCGCAACGTGCTCGATTCCGTCGCCGAATACTGGCTCGACGAAAACCCGCAGGTCGTCCGGCGCACGGCGCTCGGCGGCTTCGACGCCGAGCTCGCGCGCGCGCGCGATGCGCTCGCGCGGGTCGAAAAGCGGGTCGAGCGACTCGAACAAAAAATCGGCGCGCGCACGGGTTCCGGCCCGCGCGGCGCGCACTGAGGGCAGCAGGGCATGCGCATTTTTCGTTTCATCAAGATTGTCTACACTGTCATCCGCTTTGGCCTCGACGAGGTGATGCTGTCCCGGATCGACGACCGGCGCGTGAAGTTGCTGCTGCGCGTCACGACGATCGGTCGCCGTTATTCGTCGCCGCCCGCGGTTCGGCTGCGTCACGCGCTCGAAAGCCTCGGTCCGATCTTCGTGAAGTTCGGCCAGGTCCTGTCGACGCGCCGCGACCTGCTGTCCGTCGATTTCGCGAACGAACTCGCGAAGCTGCAGGACCAGGTGCCGCCGTTCGATTCGGCAGTCGCGATCGCGATCATCGAGAAGTCGCTCGGCGCGCCGGTCGACGAGCTGTTCGACGAATTCGAGCGCGAGCCGGTCGCGAGCGCGTCGATCGCGCAGGTGCATTTCGCGAAGCTCAAGCAGGGCCCGCACGCGGGCAAGGCCGTTGCGGTCAAGGTGCTGCGCCCGAACATGCTGCCGGTGATCGATTCCGACCTCGCGCTGATGCGCGACATTGCGACGTGGACCGAGCGGATGTGGGCCGACGGCCGGCGCCTGAAGCCGCGCGAAGTCGTCGCCGAATTCGACAAGTACCTGCACGACGAACTCGACCTGATGCGCGAGGCCGCGAACGGCAGCCAGCTGCGCCGCAACTTCGCGGGCCTCGACCTGCTGCTCGTGCCGGAGATGTTCTGGGATTTCTCGACGTCGCAGGTGCTCGTGATGGAGCGCATGACGGGTGTGCCGATCAGCCAGGTCGAAACGCTGCGCACGGCGGGCGTCGACATCAAGAAGCTCGCGCGCGAAGGCGTCGAGATCTTCTTCACGCAGGTGTTCCGCGACGGTTTCTTCCATGCGGACATGCACCCGGGCAACATCCAGGTGAGCCTCGATCCGAAGACCTTCGGCCGCTACATCGCGCTCGATTTCGGGATCGTCGGCGCGCTGTCCGATTTCGACAAGAACTACCTCGCGCAGAACTTCCTCGCGTTCTTCAAGCGCGATTACCACCGCGTCGCGACGCTGCATCTCGAATCGGGCTGGGTGCCGCCCGAGACGCGCGTCGAGGAACTCGAAAGCGCGATCCGCGCGGTGTGCGAGCCGTATTTCGACCGTGCGCTGAAGGATATCTCGCTCGGCCAGGTGCTGATGCGCCTGTTCTCGACGTCGCGCCGCTTCAACGTCGAGATCCAGCCGCAGCTGGTGCTGCTGCAGAAGACGATGCTGAACGTCGAAGGGCTCGGCCGCTCGCTCGACCCCGAACTCGACCTGTGGAAGACCGCGAAACCGTATCTCGAGCGCTGGATGACCGAGCAGATCGGCCTGCGCGGCTGGTATGAGCGTTTCAAGGTCGAAGCGCCGCAATGGAGCAAGACGCTGCCGCAACTGCCGCGCCTGATCCATCACGCAATGGCGGCGCGCCACGACGCGCCGCGCGCGGCGAGCGAGGACCTGATGCGCCAGATCCTCATCGAGCAGAAACGTACGAACCGGCTGATGCAGGCGCTGTTGATCTTTGGCCTCGCCGTCGGTGTCGGCGCGCTGGTCGCGCGCGTGCTGCTCGTGCTCGCGTACGGCGCATGATCGAAAGGAGCCGCGCGATGCCCGAACCGAAACAACCTTCAGCGCCCGGCGTGGCCGATTTCGCGACGCGCGACCCCGGCAACGCGTCGTTCTGGGACGAGCGTTTCGCGCGCGGCGTGACGCCGTGGGAATTCGGCGGCGTGCCGGACGGATTTCGCGCGTTCGCGCAGCGGCGCGAGCCGTGCGCGGTGCTGATTCCGGGCTGCGGCAGCGCGCAGGAGGCCGGCTGGCTCGCGCAGGCCGGCTGGCCCGTGCGCGCGATCGATTTCGCCGCGCAGGCGGTGGCGGCCGCGAAGGCGCAACTCGGCGCGCATGCGGACGTCGTCGAGCAGGCCGATTTCTTCGCATACCGGCCGCCGTTCGGCGTGCAGTGGGTGTACGAGCGCGCGTTCCTGTGCGCGCTGCCGCCGAGCCTGCGCGCGGACTATGCGGCGCGGATGGCCGAACTCTTGCCCGCCGGCGGATTGCTGGCCGGCTATTTCTTCGTGATGGCGAAACCAAAGGGGCCGCCGTTCGGAATCGAGCGTGCCGAACTCGATGCGTTGCTCGCGCCGCACTTCGAACAGATCGAGGATCTGCCCGTGACCGATTCGCTGGCCGTGTTCGAAGGGCACGAGCGCTGGCTCACGTGGCGCCGTCGCTGATCCCCGTGCGTCGCGCCCGTTGCCGGAGCGCGCCGGGGTTTCGGCTATAATTCAAGGTTTTGCAAGCCGTTTCCAGTTTCTGCGGGAAAAATATCATGCCGATCTACGCCTATCGATGCGAAGCGTGCGGTTTCGCGAAGGATGTACTCCAGAAGATGAGCGACGCGCCGCTGTCGCAGTGCCCGGAATGCGGGAAGGATGCTTTTCGCAAGCAGGTCACCGCCGCCGGCTTCCAGCTGAAGGGTTCCGGCTGGTATGTCACCGATTTCCGCGGCGGCTCGGGCGGCACCAGCGCGCCGGCCACGGCGTCGAGCGACGGTGCTGCAGCGCCGGCCGACGCAGCGCCCGCGGCCGCCGCGCCGGCCGCCGCGAGTTCCGAAAGTACGACGACGAGCGCTGCGCCGGCCCCGGCCGCGGCGCCCGCCGCCGGCAGTTGACAGTCGCGGCCCGGTCGGGCCGCGCCCACACCGCGCCGCCGGCGCGGTTCATTGACGGCAGATGATGAAAAAGACGACCCTGAAATCGGTGTTTCTGACCGGCCTGCTGGTTCTCGTCCCGCTCGCGATCACGCTGTGGGTGCTCGGCCTCATCATCGGCACGATGGACCAGACGCTGCTCCTGTTGCCCGAATCGTGGCAGCCCGAGCGCGTGCTCGGGTTCCACCTGCCGGGGATCGGCGCGGTGCTGACGCTCGCGTTCATCTTCGTGGTCGGGCTGGCCACGCAGAACTTCATCGGCCAGAAGCTCGTCACGTGGTGGAACGCGGTCGTGCGTCACATCCCGGTCGTCGGGCCGATCTACACGAGCGTCAAGCAGGTGTCGGACACGCTGCTGTCGAGCAGCGGCAACGCGTTCCGCAAGGCGCTGCTGATCGAATACCCGCGTCGCGGCTCGTATACGATCGCGTTTCTGACCGGCGCGCCCGGCGGCGACGTGGTCAACCATCTGACGGAAGAGTACGTGAGCGTGTACGTGCCCACGACGCCGAACCCGACGTCGGGCTTCTTCCTGATGTTGCCCAAGAGCGAAGTCATCGAACTCGACATGTCGGTCGATGCCGCGCTCAAGTACATCGTCTCGATGGGCGTCGTGGCGCCTCCGGCGCCGACTCCGGCGCCCGCCCGCCGTCCCGTCGAGCCGCCGCTGTAAGTAAAGAATCATCGCCCGGGCCGCGCGTTGCGGCGCCCGTTGATCAAACCGAACGAAAGCAAACATCATGTCGATGCGTACTGAATACTGCGGTCTCGTGACCGAACACCTGCTGGGCCAAACCGTGTCGCTGTGCGGCTGGGTGCAGCGCCGCCGCGATCACGGCGGTGTGATCTTCATCGACCTGCGCGATCGTGAAGGCCTCGTGCAGGTGGTGTGCGACCCGGATCGCGCGGAAATGTTCGCGACCGCCGAAGGCGTGCGCAACGAGTTCTGCGTGCAGATCAAGGGCCTCGTGCGCAACCGTCCGGAAGGCACGGTCAACGCCGGCCTGAAGAGCGGCAAGATCGAAGTGCTGTGCCACGAACTGAACGTGCTGAACGCGTCGGTCACGCCGCCGTTCCAGCTCGACGACGACAACCTGTCGGAAACGACGCGCCTCACGCACCGCGTGCTCGACCTGCGCCGTCCGCAGATGCAGCACAACCTGCGCCTGCGCTACCGTGTCGCGATCGAAGCGCGCAAGTACCTCGACGAGCAGGGCTTCATCGACATCGAAACGCCGATGCTGACGAAGAGCACGCCGGAGGGCGCGCGCGACTACCTCGTGCCGTCGCGCGTGAACGCGGGTCAGTTCTTCGCGCTGCCGCAGTCGCCGCAGCTGTTCAAGCAGTTGCTGATGGTCGCGAACTTCGACCGTTACTACCAGATCACCAAGTGCTTCCGCGACGAAGACCTGCGCGCCGACCGTCAGCCGGAATTCACGCAGATCGACTGCGAAACGTCGTTCCTCGGCGAGCAGGAAATCCGTGACCTGTTCGAAGACATGATCCGTCACATCTTCAAGACGACGATCGACGTCGAGCTCGACGCGACATTCCCGGTGATGCCGTACTCGGAAGCGATGGCGCGTTTCGGTTCGGACAAGCCGGATCTGCGCGTGCAGCTCGAATTCACCGAGCTGACCGACGCGATGAAGGACGTCGACTTCAAGGTGTTCAGCACGCCGGCCAACGCGAAGGACGGCCGTGTCGCGGCGCTGCGCGTGCCGAAGGGCAGCGAGCTGTCGCGTGGCGACATCGACGGCTACACGGAATTCGTGCGCATCTACGGCGCGAAGGGCCTCGCATGGATCAAGGTCAACGAGAAGGCGAAGGGCCGCGACGGCCTGCAAAGCCCGATCGTCAAGAACCTGCACGACGCATCGATCGCGGCGATCCTCGAGCGCACCGGCGCTGAAGACGGCGACATCATCTTCTTCGCGGCCGACCGCGCGAAGGTCGTCAACGACAGCCTCGGCGCACTGCGCCTGAAGATCGGCCATTCGGAATTCGGCAAGGCGAACGGCCTCGTCCAGGCCGGCTGGAAGCCGCTGTGGGTCGTCGACTTCCCGATGTTCGAATACGACGACGAAGATGCGCGCTACGTCGCGGCACACCACCCGTTCACGAGCCCGAAGGACGAGCACCTCGAATACCTCGAGACCGATCCGGGCCGTTGCCTCGCGAAGGCCTACGACATGGTGCTGAACGGCTGGGAAATCGGCGGCGGCTCGGTCCGTATCCACCGCGAGGAAGTGCAGAGCAAGGTGTTCCGCGCGCTGAAGATCGGTGCGGAAGAGGCGCAACTGAAGTTCGGCTTCCTGCTGGACGCATTGCAGTACGGCGCGCCGCCGCACGGCGGTATCGCATTCGGTCTCGACCGCATCGTCACGATGATGGCCGGCGCCGATTCGATCCGCGACGTGATCGCGTTCCCGAAGACGCAGCGTGCGCAGGATCTGCTCACGCAGGCGCCGAGCCCGGTGGACGAGCGTCAGCTGCGCGAACTGCACATCCGTCTGCGTCAGCCGGAACAGCCGAAGGCGTAACGCTTGTCGCAACGCGTGCGCGCGGCGACGCGCGCACGACACCCAACGAAAAAGGCGCCGTGGTGCGCCTTTTTCGTTTTTTGCGGTACAGTCGCAGCACTTGCCGCACGTTCGGGCACGGGCCCGCCGCACGGCCCGGTGCCGCATGAAACCAAGATGACGAAGCCGCCGAAAATCCCCGAATCCGTTCTCGTCGTGATCTACACGCCCGAACTCGACGTGCTGGTGATCAAGCGTGCCGACCAGCCCGATTTCTGGCAATCGGTGACCGGATCGAAGGACGCGCTTGACGAGCCGCTCGCGCTTACCGCCGCACGCGAAGTGGCAGAGGAAACCGGCATCTCGGTCGGCACGCACGACGTGCCGGCCACCGCGCTGGTCGACTGGCACCACCGGATCGAATACGCCATCTACCCGCAATACCTGCATCGCTACGCGCCAGGCGTCACGCGCAACGTCGAGCACTGGTTCGGCCTGTGCGTGCCGGGCCGCGTCGACGTGACGCTGTCGCCGCGCGAGCACGTCGACCATGCGTGGCTGCCGTTCCGCGAGGCGGCCGCGCGCTGCTTCTCGCCATCGAACGCCGAAGCGATCCTGCAATTGCCCGTGCGCGTGGCGCTCGCCCACGCGCCGCACGGCTCGTCGGCATGAATGCGGAAACCCGCAAGCGCTTCGCGCAATTGCGGCAGATGTTCCTGCAGGAGCGCGGCTCCGCGTCGCGGCTCGCATTCACGGCCGGCAACACGGTGCGGCTGTGCGAGACCGGCAGCGAATTCTTCAGCGCGCTGATCGAGCGGATCGATGCGGCGAGCGAGCAGGTGATGCTCGAAACCTACATCTTCTGCGACGATGCGGCCGGCCGACCGGTGTCGGACGCGTTGATCCGCGCGGTGCAGCGCGGCGTGCGCGTGCGCGTGATCACCGACGGCGTCGGCACCGCGCGCCAGCCGCTGTTCGACACGTGGGCTGCGGCCGGAGTCGAGCACTGCATCTACAACCGTTACCTGTTCGGCCGCTTCGGCTTCTCGCGCACGCACCGCAAGCTCGCGGTGATCGACCGGACGGCCGCGTTCTGCGGCGGCATCAACATCGTCGACGACTTCACGCAGGGCAGCGCGACGTTGCCGTTCCCGCGCTGGGATTTCGCGGTCGAGATGGCGGGGCCGGCGGTGGCGGATGTGAGCGCCGCGTTCGAACTGCAGTGGCATCGGATCCAGTTCGGCCACAAGCCGTATGCGCAGTACGCGGCGGGGCTGCACGGCGGCGAAGCGTTTCCCGACATGTTTCGGCGCTGGATGCGCAGCCATCGGTGGGTCAAGGCCGGCGCGCTGCGGATCGTGACGGAGCCGAGCGTCGCGTTCGTCGCGCGCGACAACGTCGTGAACCGCCGCGCGATCGAGAAGGCCTATCTCGCGGCGATCGGCCAGGCGCGCCAACGGATCCTGCTCGCGAACCCGTACTTCATGCCGGGCCGCAAGCTGCGCCGTGCGCTGACGGGCGCGGCACGCCGCGGCGTCGACGTGCGCATCCTGATCGGACGCAAGGAATTCACGGCGCTCGATACGGCCGTGCCGTTCCTGTATCACTCGCTGTTGCGCGCCGGCGTGCGCGTGGCGGAATATGACAAGACGATCCTGCACGGCAAGGTGGCCGTGATCGACGACAATTGGGCGACGGTCGGCTCGTCGAATCTGGACGCGCTGAGCCTGATGCTGAACAATGAGGCCAATGTCGTGCTGGTGCGCTACGACAGGGTCACGAACGAACTGCGCGACGCGATCGCGGCCGCCTTCTCCGAAGGCCGCGAAATCGACGCCGCGCGGTATGCCGCACGGCCGCGTATCGAGCGTATCCTGAACTGGCTTGCGTACAACACGTACCGCATCGTGATGAAGGCACTGACCGTCGGCGGTTACGACTGAAGCCGACTCAGCACTCGCTTCAAAATATCTGTCCGCACGTTCGTGCGGAAAAGCCGCTCCGGTCCCGCCGGAATCGCGCAAAATAGCGGCTCGGTTAGACACCGGTTTCTAATAATTTCCTTGTTTCGCGAGCGGTCGCACTCAATAATAGTACGGCCGTTCGATTTTATTTGAACCCCCGAACGGTTACAGAAATAGCTATGCGAAAAGGCGAACAGACGCGTGCCGCGATACTCGAAGCTGCTTTGGACCTCGCCAGCCGTGACGGGCTGGAGGGGCTGACGATCGGCCTGCTGGCCGAGCGCATGCAGATGAGCAAGAGCGGCGTGTTCGCGCACTTCGGATCGCGCGAAGACCTGCAGGTCGAGGTTGTCCGCGAGTATCACCATCGTTTCGAAAACGAGGTGTTCTTTCCGAGCCTGCGCGAGCCGCGCGGTCTGCCTCGTCTGCGGGCGATGCTGGCGCGATGGATCGAGAAGCGCATCCAGGAGGTGACGACTGGCTGCATCTACATCAGCGGCGCCGTCGAGTACGACGACCGGCCTGACAGCCCCGTACGCGAGCAGTTGATCGCGAGCGTGACCGCCTGGCGTGCCGCGTTGCTGCGCGCCATTTCGCAGGCGAAGGAAGAAGGCCATCTGCGTGCGGATTCCGATCCGGACCTGATGCTCTTCGAGTTGTACAGCTTCACGCTCGGCCTGCATCACGACGCACGATTCCTGCATTCGCCGGATGCCGTGCGCCTCACGTGGGCCGCGCTGGAAAAGACGATCGTTTCGTATCAGAGCGAGAGCCGTTAGCGGCGCGGAACCGCCCGCCAGGAGCTCGAGCCGTTTGCCCACCTTTGGAGAGAGTCATGGGACAGTACGCCGCGCCGCTGCGCGACATGCAATTCGTGTTGCACGAGCTTCTGAACGTCGAAGCCGAGGTCAAGCAAATGCCGCGGCATGCGGACCTCGACGCCGACACGATCAACCAGGTCCTGGAGGAAGCGGGCAAGTTCTGCTCCGAGGTGCTGTTTCCGCTGAACCAGGTCGGCGACCGCGAAGGCTGTACGTATGAAGGCGACGGCATCGTGAAGACTCCGACCGGCTTCAAGGAAGCGTATCGGCAGTACGTCGAGGCCGGCTGGCCGGCGCTCGGCTGCGATCCGGACTACGGCGGCCAGGGCCTGCCCGCGTTCGTGAACAACGCGCTGTACGAAATGCTGAACTCCGCGAACCAGGCATGGACGATGTACCCGGGCCTGTCGCACGGCGCCTACGAATGCCTGCACGCGCACGGCGCGCCGGAACTGCAGCAGCAATACCTGCCGAAGCTCGTGTCGGGCGAATGGACGGGCACGATGTGCCTGACCGAGCCGCACTGCGGCACCGACCTCGGCATCCTGCGCACCAAGGCCGAACCGAACGGCGACGGCTCGTACTCGATCAGCGGCACGAAGATCTTCATTTCGAGCGGCGAGCACGACATGTCGAAGAACATCATCCACCTCGTGCTCGCGCGCCTGCCGGACGCGCCGCAAGGCACGAAGGGGATCTCGCTGTTCATCGTGCCGAAATTCATTCCGGACGCCGCGGGCGAGCCGGGCGAGCGCAACGGCATCAAGTGCGGCTCGATCGAACACAAGATGGGCATCCACGGCAACTCGACGTGCGTGATGAACCTCGACGGCGCGAAGGGCTGGATGGTCGGCGAGCCGAACAAGGGCTTGAACGCGATGTTCGTGATGATGAACGCCGCGCGCCTGGGCGTCGGCATGCAGGGCCTGGGCCTCACGGAAGTCGCCTACCAGAACTCGCTGACGTATGCGAAGGAACGTCTGCAGATGCGCTCGCTGACGGGCCCGAAGGCACCGGACAAGCCGGCCGATCCGATCATCGTGCACCCGGACGTGCGTCGCATGCTGCTCACGCAGAAGGCCTACGCGGAAGGCGCGCGCGCGTTCACGTACTGGTCCGCGCTGCAGATCGACAAGGAGCTGTCGCACGGCGACGAAGCGGTGCGCAAGGAAGCGGCCGACCTCGTCGCGCTGCTCACGCCGATCATCAAGGCGTTCCTGACCGACAACGCGTTCGAGTCGACCAACCACGCGATGCAGATCTACGGCGGCCACGGCTTCATCTCCGAGTGGGGCATGGAGCAATACGTGCGCGACGCGCGGATCAACATGATCTACGAGGGCACGAACTCGATTCAGTCGCTCGACCTGCTGGGCCGCAAGGTGCTCGGCGACATGGGCGCGAAGCTGAAGAAGTTCGGCAAGCTCGTCACCGAATTCGCGGAAGCCGAAGGCGTGAAGCCGGAGATGGCCGAGTTCATCAATCCGCTCGCCGACATCGGCGAGAAGGTGCAGAAGCTGACGATGGAAATCGGCATGAAGGCGATGCAGAACCCGGACGAAGTCGGCGCCGCCGCCGTGCCGTACCTGCGCACCGTCGGCCACCTGGTGTTCTCGTACTTCTGGGCACGCATGGCGCGTATCGCCCTCGACAACGAAGCGTCGGGCGACCCGTTCTACAAGTCGAAGCTCGCCACCGCCCGCTTCTACTTCGCGCGCCTCTTGCCCGAGACGGCCGCGACGATCCGCGCCGCGCGCGCCGGTTCGAAGACGCTGATGGAAGTCGACGAATCGCTGTTCTGACGCGAGTCCGGGCGGTGCGCGCCGTGCGCCGCCCGAACGCAACGGTTCCTGGTACTCACTTCGCCGTGCAGCCCTTACAACCCGCGCTGCACGACACTATCCGGAGACATCCCGTGAGCAATTTCCTGATTCGCAAGGTCGCCGTGCTGGGCGCTGGCGTGATGGGCGCGCAGATCGCCGCGCACCTCGTCAACGCGCGCGTGCCGGTGCTGCTGTTCGACCTGCCGGCCAAGGAAGGCCCGAAAAACGCGATCGCGCTGAAGGCGATCGAGAACCTGAAGAAGCTGTCGCCCGCGCCGTTCGGCGTGAAGGACGACGCGAAATACCTCGAAGCCGCGAACTACGAAGACGACATCGCCAAGCTCGCCGAGTGCGACGTCGTGATCGAAGCGATCGCCGAGCGGATGGACTGGAAGCACGACCTGTACAAGAAGGTCGCGCCGCACATTGCGCCGAACGCGATCTTCGCGACCAACACGTCGGGCCTGTCGATCACGAAGCTGTCCGAAGGTTTCTCGGACGAGCTGAAGTCGCGCTTCTGCGGCGTGCACTTCTTCAATCCGCCGCGCTACATGCACCTCGTCGAGCTGATCCCGACCGCGCATACGCGCCCGGAGATTCTTGACCAGCTCGAAACCTTCCTGACGAGCATCGTCGGCAAGGGCGTCGTGCGTGCGAAGGACACCCCGAACTTCATCGCGAACCGCGTCGGCATCTTCTCGATCCTCGCGGTGATCACCGAGGCCGCGAAGTTCGGCCTGCGCTTCGATGAAGTCGACGACCTGACGGGCAGCCGCCTCGGCCGCGCGAAGTCGGCGACGTTTCGC
This sequence comes from Burkholderia sp. Bp9016, assembly GCF_003857765.1. Classification (NCBI taxonomy): domain Bacteria; kingdom Pseudomonadati; phylum Pseudomonadota; class Betaproteobacteria; order Burkholderiales; family Burkholderiaceae; genus Burkholderia; species Burkholderia sp. Bp9016. The sequence goes on along the minus strand of NZ_QTPY01000017.1, from coordinate 104,617 downwards.
ACCGCGGACGTGGTCGGTCTCGACACGATGGCGCACGTGATCAAGACGATGCAGGACAACCTCGCCGACGATCCGTTCTTCCCGGTCTACCAGACGCCTGCCGTGCTCGCCGAGCTGGTGAAGCAGGGCGCGCTCGGCCAGAAGACGGGCGGCGGTTTTTACAAGAAGGAAGGCAAGGCGATCAAGGTGCTCGACGCGAAGACGGGCAGCTACGTCGACGCGGGCGCGAAGGCCGACGAGACCGTCGGCCGCATCCTGAAGCGCCCGCCGGCGGAACGCCTGAAGCTGCTGCGCGAGACGGACCATCCGCACGCGCAGTTCCTGTGGTCGATCTTCCGCGACGTGTTCCACTACATCGGCGTGCATCTCGAATCGATCGCCGACAACGCGCGCGACGTCGATCTCGCCATCCGCTGGGGCTTCGGCTGGAACGAAGGCCCGTTCGAAGGCTGGCAGGCTGCCGGCTGGAAGCAGGTCGCCGAGTGGGTGCAGGAGGACATCGCGGCCGGCAAGGCGCTCGCGAACGTGCCGCTGCCGTCGTGGGTGCTCGAAGGCCCGGTTGCCGAGAAGGGCGGCGTGCATACGGCCGAAGGCTCGTGGGCGCCGGCATCGAAGCGCTTCGTGCCGCGCTCCGACCTGGCCGTCTACGACAAGCAGGTATTCCGCGCGCCGCTGATCGGCGAAGCGGGCGCCGATCCGAAGTCGTACGGCAAGACGCTGTTCGAAACCGACGCGGTGCGTGCATGGGTCGACGATCGCGCCGGCGAGGACGACGTCGTGATCGTGTCGTTCAAGTCGAAGATGAACACGATCGGACCGAGCGTGATCGACGGCCTCGTGCAGGCGATCGAACTCGCGGAGAAGGACTATAAGGGCGTCGTGATCTGGCAGCCGACGTCGCTGAAGCTCGGCACGCCGGGCGGCCCGTTCTCGGCCGGCGCGAACCTCGAAGAGGCGATGCCCGCGTTCATGATGGGCGGCGCGAAGGGCATCGAGCCGTTCGTGAAGAAATTCCAGGAAGGCATGCTGCGCGTGAAGTACGCGAACGTGCCGGTCGTCGCGGCCGTGTCGGGCATCGCGCTCGGCGGCGGGTGCGAGCTGATGCTGCACAGCGCGAAGCGCGTCGTGCACGTCGAGAGCTACGTCGGTCTCGTCGAAGTGGGCGTCGGCCTCGTGCCGGCGGGCGGCGGCCTGAAGGAAGCGGCGCTGCGCGCGGCGGATGCCGCAACGGCCGCGAACGCGACCACCGACATCCTGAAGTTCGTCACGAAGTCGTTCGAGAATGCGGCAATGGCGAAGGTGTCGTCGTCGGCGCACGATGCGCGTGCGATGGGCTACCTGAAGCCGTCCGACACGATCGTCTTCAACGTGTTCGAACTGCTCGACACCGCGAAGAAGGAAGCCCGTGCGCTGGCCGCCGTCGGCTACCGTGCGCCGCTGCGTGCGAAGGACGTGCCGGTGGCAGGCCGTTCGGCGATCGCGACGATCAAGGCATCGCTCGTCAACATGCGTGACGGCCGCTTCATCAGCGACCACGACTACCTGATCGCGAGCCGCATCGCGGAAGCCGTGTGCGGCGGCGATGTCGAAGCCGGCAGCCTCGTCGACGAGCAATGGCTGCTTGCGCTCGAGCGTCGCGCGTTCGTCGAGCTGCTCGGCACGCAGAAGACGCAGGAACGGATCATGGGCATGTTGCAGACCGGCAAGCCGGTGCGTAACTGAGCGAGCAGACAAGGAGTCTGAAATGAGCAAACAACTGCAAGATGCATACATCGTCGCCGCCAGCCGTACCCCGATCGGCAAGGCCCCGCGCGGTGTCTTCAAGAACACGCGCCCCGACGAGCTGCTGGTCCACGCGATCAAGTCGGCGGTCGCGCAGGTGCCGGGCTTCGACACGAAGCTGATCGAGGACGCGATCATCGGCTGCGCGATTCCGGAAGCCGAGCAGGGCCTGAACGTCGCGCGCATGGGCGCGCTGCTTGCGGGCCTGCCACAGACGGTCGGCGGCGTGACCGTCAACCGTTTCTGCGCGTCGGGCATCACCGCGCTCGCGATGGCGGCCGACCGCATCCGCGTCGGTGAATCAGACGCGATCTTCGCGGGCGGCTGCGAATCGATGAGCATGGTGCCGATGATGGGCAACAAGCCGTCGATGTCGCCGCACATCTTCGATCGCAGCGAAGACTTCGGCATTGCGTACGGAATGGGCCTGACCGCCGAGCGCGTCGCGGAGCAGTGGAAGGTGAGCCGCGAAGACCAGGACGCGTTCTCGGTCGAATCGCACCGCAAGGCGCTCGCCGCGCAGCAGGCCGGCGAGTTCGGCGACGAAATCGCGGCATACACGATCACCGAGCGTTTCCCGAACCTCGCGACTGGCGAAGTCGACGTGAAGACGCGCGAGATCGCGCTCGACGAAGGTCCGCGTGCGGATACGACGCTCGAAGGCCTCGCGAAGCTGCGCACGGTGTTCGCGAACAAGGGCTCGGTCACGGCCGGCAACAGCTCGCAGACGTCGGACGGCGCGGGCGCGCTGCTCGTCGTGTCGGAGAAGGTGCTCAAGGAATTCAACCTGACGCCGCTCGCGCGCTTCGTGAGCTTCGCGGTGCGCGGCGTGCCGCCGGAAATCATGGGCATCGGTCCGAAGGAAGCGATTCCGGCCGCGCTGAAGGCCGCGGGCCTGAAGCAGGACGACCTCGACTGGATCGAATTGAACGAAGCATTTGCCGCGCAGTCGCTGGCGGTGATCCGCGATCTCGGCCTCGATCCGTCGAAGGTCAACCCGGTTGGCGGCGCGATCGCGCTCGGCCACCCGCTCGGCGCGACCGGCGCGATCCGCGCGGCGACCGTCGTGCACGGCCTGCGTCGCCGCAACCTGAAGTACGGGATGGTCACGATGTGCGTCGGCACCGGCATGGGTGCGGCGGGCATCATCGAACGCCTGTAAGCGGAGCGGGACTGTAGCGATCACGGTGCGCGAGCCACGAGCTTGCGCACCGTTTTTCATTCCGGAAGAGGACAGACCAAGGAGACGGTTGTGGCCGAAATTCAAGTGGAACGCGCCAACGGCGTGATGACGATCACGATCGCGCGTGCGGCGAAGAAGAACGCGCTGACGGCGGCGATGTATCAGACGATGGCCGATGCGCTTGCCGACGCGCAGGAAGACAAGGCAATCCGCGCGATCCTGCTGCGCGGCAGCGACGGCAACTTCAGCGCGGGGAACGATCTCGAGGATTTCCTGAAAACGCCGCCGAAGGACGAGAACGCGTCGGTGTTCCAGTTTCTCGCGCGCATCAGCAGCGCCAGCAAGCCGGTCGTCGCCGCGGTGCCGGGCATCGCGATCGGCGTCGGCGTGACGATGCTGCTGCACTGCGACCTCGTCTACGCGGCCGACACCGCGACGTTCTCGCTGCCGTTCGCGCAGCTCGGGCTATGCCCGGAAGCGGCGTCGAGCGTGTTGCTGCCGCGTCTGGCCGGCCACCAGGTCGCCGCTGAAAAGCTGCTGCTTGGCGAAGCGTTCGATGCGCTGGAAGCGCACCGGATCGGCATCGTCAATCGTGTGCTGCCGGCGGCCGAACTCGATGCATTCGCGGCGAAGCAGGCTGCGAAGCTCGCTGCGCTGCCGGCGTCGTCGCTGCGCGTGACGAAGGCGCTGCTGAAGGATACGGGCGGCGTGGCGGTTGCCGCGCGGATGACCGAGGAAGCCGGCCACTTCGCCGCGATGCTCCGTGCACCGGAAGCGCGCGAGGCGATGACGGCGTTCTTCGAGAAGCGCAAGCCGGATTTCCGTCAGTTCGACTGATACGGCGGGCCGCGCCGGCGATGCGTGGCCGGCGCGCCCGGACGGCCGAGGTCAGGCCGTCCCGTAATCGACGTGGCCGGTTTCCCGGCAGAAGCTGACCAGCCGCAACCCCGCCGCCTTCGCGATGCCGATCGCGAGCGACGACGGCGCGGAGATCGTCGCGACCATCGGGATGCCGACCCGTGCCGACTTGCGCACGAGCTCGTAGCTCGCGCGGCTCGACAGGAACACGAAGCCGTCGGTCGTGTCGGCGCGCGACAGCACGAGCGAGCCGATCAGCTTGTCCAGCGCGTTGTGGCGGCCGACATCCTCGAACGCCATCCGGATCGCGCCTGTTGCGTCGCACCACGCGGCCGCATGCAGGCCGCCGGTGAGCCGCGTGAGCGCCTGGTGCGCGGGCAGCGCGCGGGCCGCGCACGCGAGCGCGTCGGGCGCGAGGCGGGCGAGAAAGCCGGTGTCGGGCACGCGTTCTGGCGCGAGGTCGAGCAGATCGATGCTCTCGATGCCGCACACGCCACAGCCGGTGCGCCCCGCGAGCGCGCGACGCCGGTCCTTCAGCGCGGCGAACGCCTGCTGGACGACCTCCAGATGCACCTCCGCGTGCGGCAGCGGCGCGTCGGCGTGCAGGATCACCTCGATGTCCTTGATGTCGCTGCCACGCGCGACGACCCCTTCCGATATCGCGAAGCCAACCGCGAATGCTTCGAGGTCGAGCGGCGTGCACATCATCACAGCATGCGAGATGCCGTTGAAGACGAGCGCGACCGGCCATTCCTGGCCGACATAGTCGTGCGCGGTTTCGACTGCGCCGCCGCGCGTGCGGCGCACGGACAGCTCGATCGCGCCGCGCGGCTCGTCTCGCGGTGCATCTCGCGGTTGGTCGCGCAGTGGGGCGCGCAGTGGGTCGAATTGGGTCGGATTCACGAGCACTCCCGTTGGTTCGAAGCACGTGCGGCGACGATCGCATTCGCCGCTCGCGCGCAGAGGTTCTAAAATACCTCAGGCAGGCCGGCCACGCCGGCATCCGCCACTCAGGTAACGACCATGGGACTCAGCGACGCTCCGCTGCTATTCAACTTCGAACACGATTCGTCGGAAAACCTGACGTACATTCCGATGATCGTGCGTTTCAATCTCGACCGCTTCGGTCTGCGGATTTCACTGGAGCAGTGGCAACTGCTGCCGCTCGAGGACCGCAAGCTGCTCGCGCGCTTTCCGGCCGACGACGACACCGCGATCGAGCCGAACTTCGATCACGCGTTGTTCGAGATGCTGCGCACGCATGCCGACCTCGAGCCGTCGTGGTTCCAGCCGGACGATCAGCCGGCCTGGCGCGGCACCGACACGGTGCCGGATGCGCTGGTGCAGCAGAGCGCGCTGGCCGGGCTGCCGGCGCCTGCCCTTGCGCAGTGGCAGCGGCTCGCGCCGTTCCAGCGCTACGTGCTGATGAAGCTGTCGCGCAAGCCGAAGCTCAATCACGACTTCCTGCCCGCAATGCGGGAGTTCGGGCTGACGGCCACGCACTGACGGGCCGCGGTGCTGCAGCGCGGCGCGCGCATTACAGCGGCGGCAGCGACCGCGGCTTGCGGTCGGCGCCGGTCGCGACGTAGGTGAGCGTCGCTTCGGTGACCTTCACGATTTCGCCCATCAGGCGCATGCGTTGCGCGTACACCTCGACGTCGACCGTCACCGACGTGTTGCCGGTGCGCGTGATGGTGGCGTAGAAGCTCAGCAGGTCGCCGACGAACACTGGCTGCTTGAAGACGAACGAATTGACCGCGACCGTCGCGACGCGGCCGTTCGCGCGCTGGCTCGCGGGGATCGAGCCGGCGATGTCGACCTGCGACATGATCCAGCCGCCGAACACGTCGCCGTGGACGTTGGCGTCGTGCGGTTGCGGGACGACGCGCAGCGCGGGCTGCTTTTGCGGGAGCTCGAGGGTCGAATCGGTCATGGCGGGTGCTTTCATCCTGTAATAAATGCGCCGCCGCGCGCACGACAGCCGGCGAGGCCGCCGGCAGCGGCGCGAAGCGGCTTCTGCGACAATACAACGTTCGCAAATTGTACGAGAAAGCGCGCCAGTCGGCCGTTGCCGCACGCGCCCGACCCATCGCCGATCCTTCCCCCATGCGCCGATTTCCTGCTTCCGGCGAGCCCGCGCCGGCTCCGACCGGGCCTCGCAACGACTGGCAGACCATCCGGTCGTTGCTGCCGTATCTCGCCACTTACAAACTGCGCGTGGCGCTCGCGCTCAGCTGCCTGATCGGCGCGAAGGTCGCGAACCTCGGCGTGCCCGTCGTGATGAAGCGCATCGTCGATCATCTGTCCGCCGTGCAGCAGCTCACCGCGCTCGGCCGCGCCGAACACTCGGCCGGCATCGTGCTCGCGGGCGGCGTGGGCCTGCTCGTCGTCGCATATGCGCTCGTGCGGCTGTCGACGTCGCTGTTCACCGAGTTGCGCGAAATCCTGTTCTCGAAGGTCACCGAGAGCGCGGTGCGCCAGCTCGCGCTGCAGGTGTTCCGGCATCTGCACGGGTTGTCGCTGCGCTTTCACCTCGAGCGCCAGACCGGCGGCATGTCGCGCGACATCGAGCGCGGCACGCGCGGGATCCAGCAACTGATTTCCTATTCGCTGTACAGCATCCTGCCGACGCTCGTCGAGGTCGGGCTCGTGCTCGGCTTCTTCGTGGTCAAGTACGAGGCGTACTACGCGTACGTGACGCTCGCGGCGCTCGTCACGTACATCGTGTTCACCGTGAAGGTCACGAACTGGCGCACGCACTTTCGCCGCACGATGAACGAGCTCGATTCGCGTGCGAATTCGCGCGCGATCGATTCGCTGATCAACTACGAGACGGTAAAGTACTTCGGCAACGAAGAGTGGGAAGCGCAGCGCTACGACGAGAACCTGAAGCGCTACCGCAAGGCCGCGATCCGCTCGCAGAACTCGCTGTCGGTGCTGAACTTCGGCCAGCAGGCGATCATCGGCACGGGGCTCGTGTTCATCCTGTGGCGTGCGACGCAGGGCGTGCTGGCGGGCAAGCTGACGCTGGGCGACCTCGTGCTGATCAACACGTTCATGCTGCAGCTGTACATTCCGCTGAATTTCCTCGGCGTCGTGTATCGCGAACTGAAGCAGAGCCTCACCGACATGGACCGGATGTTCGGGCTGCTGTCGGCCGCGAAGGAGGTCGCGGATCTTCCCGACGCGCGGCCGCTCGCGGTGGCCGGCGCGCAGGTGCGCTTCGAGCACGTGAACTTCTCGTATGAAGCGTCGCGCGCGATCCTGCACGACGTGACGTTCACGATCGACGCGGGCACGACGACCGCGGTGGTCGGCCACAGCGGCTCGGGGAAGTCGACGCTGTCGCGGCTGCTGTTCCGCTTCTACGATCTCGACCGCCAGACGGGCGGCGCGATCAGGATCGACGGCCAGGACATTCGCGACGTCACGCAGGACTCGCTGCGCGCGTCGATCGGGATCGTGCCGCAGGACACCGTGCTGTTCAACGACTCGATCTACTACAACATCGCATACGGCCGGCCGACCGCGAGCCGCGACGAAGTGATCGCGGCCGCGCGCGCCGCGCACATCCACGACTTCATCGAAAGTTTGCCGAAGGGCTATGACACGCCGGTCGGCGAGCGCGGACTGAAGCTGTCGGGCGGCGAGAAGCAGCGCGTCGCGATCGCGCGCACGCTGCTGAAGGATCCGCCCGTGCTGCTGTTCGACGAGGCGACGTCGGCGCTCGATTCGCGCTCGGAGCGCGCGATCCAGCACGAGCTCGACCAGATCGCGCGGCATCGCACGACGCTCGTGATCGCACACCGGCTGTCGACCGTCGTGCATGCGCAGCAGATTCTCGTGATGGACCACGGACGCATCGTCGAGCGCGGCACGCACGACGAACTCGTGCGCGCCGACGGGCTGTACGCGCAGATGTGGGCGCTGCAGCAGCAGCGCGCGGCGGCGGGCGGGGAGGCGGCCGAGGCCGCGTGAGCGTGGGTGCCGCGCGACGCGGTGCGTGGCGGGAGCGGGTGGTTGACCGTCCGTCCGTTCGGTAGCGGGCGGTGTCACGACGTCACGGCCCGGCGGCCCGGCGGAGCGTTCGCGGCGTGTGAACCCGGCTCGGCGGGGGCTTCAGCGGCCTGTCAGGCCATCGGCCGCCGCGCCGGCGAACCGGCGAACCGGCGAACCGGCGGCCGCCGTTCGGCCACGAAACGATCAGCCCGCGGCGGCGCGCAGCCGCGCGTCGAGCTCGCCGAGCTGCGCGGGCGTACCGACGTTCTCCCAGATACCTTCATACAATTCGCCGGTCGCATGGCCGGCCTCGATCGTCGCCTTGAAGTAGGGCGACAGCGCGCGGTGCGTGCCGGGCACGATGTCGCGGAACATCCGCGTGTCGTACACGCCGATGCTGCCGAACGTCACGCGCGGCGTGCCGGCGAGCGACAGCCGGCCGTCGTCGCGGAGCACGAAATCGCCGGCTGGATGGAACGGCGGGTTCGGCACCATCACGAGATGCATCGCGGGCGCGTCGAGCGCGGCCATCTGCGCGGCGCGCGCGGCGAGCGTCCGGTAGTCGAATGCGCAGTACACGTCGCCGGCAACCGCCGCGAATACCGTCGGCCGGCCGTCACGTTCGAGCAGCGGCAGCGCCTGCGCGATGCCGCCGGCAGTCTCCAGCGCGTCGCCTTCGGCCGAATACGCGAGCCGCACGCCCCAGCGCGAACCGTCGCCGAGCGTGGCCTCGAGCTGGTCGCCGAGCCATGCGTGGTTGATCACGATCGTCTCGATGCCCGCGCGTGCGAGCGCTTCGATCTGCCAGACGATCAGCGGCTTGCCGCCCGCTTCGAGCAGCGGCTTCGGGCGGGTGTCGGTGAGCGGGCGCATCCGTTCGCCGCGCCCGGCGGCGAAGATCATCGCCGTGGTCAGGGTAGTGCTCATGTTCGGCCGGGTGTCAGGGCGGTAGATGGCGGTCAGAATGGCGGTCAGAACGTATAGCCGACGTCGGGCGCCGCCTTGTCCTCGAGCGCGTCGAGCAGCTTCGCGAACGGCACGAGCGGGCGGTAGCGCAGCGCGACCTTGCGCGCATAGGTCAGAAAGCGCGGCAGGTCGTTCAGATAGTGCGGCTTGCCGTCGCGATAGTTGATGCGCGCGAACAGGCCGAGGATCTTGATGTGGCGCTGCAGCCCCATCCATTCGAGCTGGCGGTAGAACTCGCCGAAATCCGGGTCGACCGGCAGGCCGGCCTTTTTCGCCTTCTCCCAGTAGTACGCGAAGCAGTCGAGCTCGAACTCCTCGTCCCAGCTGATGAACGCGTCGCGCAGCAGCGACACGACGTCGTACGTCAGCGGCCCGTAGACGGCGTCCTGGAAGTCGAGCACGCCCGGGTTCGGCTCGCAGACCATCAGGTTGCGCGGCATGAAGTCGCGCAGCATGAAGCCCTGCGGCTGCGCATGGGCGCTCGCGACCAGCAGCGCGAAGGTGCGCTCGAGCGTGTCGCGCATCACGTCGGTCACGGGCTTGCCGAGGTGGCGGCCGACGAACCACTCGGGCAGCAGCTCCATCTCGCGGCGCAGGAACGCTTCGTCGAACGGCGGCAGCACGTCGGGCTTCGAGCTCAGCTGGAAGCGGATCAGCGCGTCGAGCGCGTCGCGCATCAGCGGGCGGGCGGCGACCGGGTCGGCCGGATCGAGCACCGAGATGTACGAGGTGCGGCCGAGATCGGTCACGAGCATGAAACCAGCGTCGAAATCGTATGCCAGCACGTCCGGCACGTGGTTGCCGGCCGCGGCCAGCAACTGTGCGACCTGGACGAACTCGCGGCACTTCTCGGGCGGCGGCGCGTCGACTGCGATCAGCGCACCGCCAGGGCTCGTGGCAGACGCGACACGGAAATAGCGGCGGAAACTGGCGTCCGACGAGGCGGGCGCGAGCGTCGACAGGTCGAGGGCGTAGCGCTCGGCGAGCGGGTGCAGCCACGCGATGAGCGCTTCGAGGCGGGCGTCGGGCTGGGATGCGGCGGATGGGGGCGTCATGAAACTCGGCGGAGGGGGGAACGTCTTGCCATATAATACCCCACGACTTTTTTGACGCGCCCCGCGTCAGCTTCCGCCGTGCAGGCCCGCCGCCTGTCGCGCCGCTTGCCCGATCGCCTTCCCCGTTTGCGCTCCGCCGCAGTCGCGGTTCGACGGTGCGGCCCGCCGTGCGCGAACATGCTATGCAGGTACGGTTGACAAGGGGCGATTCGCCAAACGATAGATGCCGCCCAAACCGCTATTCCCGAATGTCTTCCCCGGTGACGGGGCGCCGCGCAAACGGCGGCTCGCGCTCGCGCTCCTGGCCGTGCCAGGCCTCGTGCCGGCCGTGTCGTACGCGCAGCTGTCGGGCGCGGCCGCGCAGCCGCAGCCGCTCGATTCGCCGTGGGATCTGCGTCTCGCGCCCCAGCTCGAGGATCATCCGCTGAAGGACGGCGCGAAGCCGGCCGCCTTCGTGATCGCCGACCATGCGAGCGGTACGGCCGAGCAGGACCTGGCCGCGAAGGGTTCGGCCGAGCTGCGCCGCGGCGATGCGGTCGTGAAGGCCGATGCGATCCACTACGATCAGGATACCGACATGGCCGACGCGTACGGCCAGGTCCGGGTGATCAACAACGGCACGTCGTTCGCGGGCCCCGAGGCGCATCTGAAGATCGAGGCGAACCAGGGCTTCATGACGGCGCCGAAGTACCACTTCAACATGACGGGCGGATCGGGCAGCGCGGAGCGCGTCGACCTGCTCGACAGCGAGCGCTCGGTGTTCGTCAATGGCACTTACACCGCGTGCCAGTGCTCGACGAACCCCGCGTGGTACATCAAGGGCAGCCGTTTCGACTTCGATACGGGCGCCGACGAAGGCACCGTGCGCAACAGCGTGCTGTTCTTCCAGGGCGTGCCGATTTTCGCGAGCCCGTGGATGACGTTCCCGTTGTCGGGCGAGCGGCGCAGCGGCCTGCTGCCGCCGACGTTCTCGATGAACTCGAACAACGGGTTCGAGCTGACGCTGCCGTACTACTTCAACATCGCACCGAACCGCGACCTGACGCTCACCCCGCGCATCATCTCGCGGCGCGGCGTGCTGACCGAGGCGACGTTCCGTTATCTGTCGCCGACTTATTCCGGCACGTTTACGGCGAATTACCTGCCGGACGACCGGCTCGCGCACCGCAACCGCTACGCGATCTACTGGCAGCACCAGCAGAACTTCGGCGGCGGTTTCGGCGGCTACGTCTATTTCAACAAGGTCTCGGACAACACGTATCCCGAAGACCTTGGGTCGATGAACCAGTTCATCAACGGGACGCAGACGCTGTACCAGCAGGAAGCCGGCCTCACGTACAACAAGGGCCCGTGGTCGGTGCTCGCGCGCTACCAGCACTGGCAGACGCTGCCGCCGTCGATCGCGCCGTACAGCCGCGAGCCGCAGCTGAACGTGAAGTACGCGAAGTACAACGTCGGCGGCTTCGACTACGGCGCGGAAGCCGACTATTCGCGGTTCCGCATCACGACCGCCGATTCGACCGAAGGCGACCGCGTCGTCTTCAACCCGTACCTCGCGTACGGCGTGTACGGCCCCGGCTACTTCGTCGTGCCGAAGGTCCAGTACCACTTCGCGTCGTACGACCTGAACTACCTGTCGTCGGGCACGCCGAACAGCCCGAAGCGCTTCACCGAGTCGATCCCGACCGTGAGCTTCGACTCGGGCCTGATCTTCGACCGCTCGGTGCGACTGTTCGGCCAGGACTTCATCCAGACCCTCGAGCCGCGCCTGTACTATGTGTACACGCCGTATCGCGACCAGTCGAACGCGCCGCTGTTCGACACCGCGGAATCGGACTTCGGGCTCGCGGAGATCTACCAGCCGAACACGTTCGTCGGCAACGACCGGATCGCGGACGCGAACCGGATCACGGCCGGCCTGACGTCGCGCTTCATCGATCCGCGCACCGGCGACGAACGCGCGCGCTTCGTGATCGCGCAGCAGTACTACTTCGCCGACCAGCGCGTCACGCTGAACTCGGGCCAGACCGCGGCGCAGGCGCGCCACTCCGACCTGATCGTCGGCGCCGCGCTGAAGCTCGGCTCGGGCTTCATGTCCGAGACGGCGTTCCAGTACAACCAGAACAACAACCAGCTCGTGAAATCGAGCGTCGGTTTCGGTTACAGCCCGGGCGAGCGCCGCGTGATCAACGTCGGCTATCGCTACACACGCGCGAACACGACGCTCGACGGCCAGCCGATCAACCAGTTCCTGGTGTCGGCGCAGTGGCCGCTTACGCGCCGGCTGTACGCGATCGGCCGTTTCAACTACGACCTGGCCGGAGATCGCGTGGTCGACGGTCTGCTCGGCTTACAATACGACGCGGATTGCTGGGCGCTCGGGGTCGGGGTCCAGCGGTTCGCGAACGGCGTGAATACGTCGGGGCAGCAGAACTCGTCGACGCGTTTCATGATGCAGCTGACGCTCAAGGGCCTGTCGACGGTCGACAACGGCCTCGTCTCGGCATTCCGCGCCGGGGTGCCGGGCTACACGCCGCTGCCGTCCGCACCGCCGCCGATGTCCCGCTTCAGCAACTACGAGTAACGCCGGCTTGTCTGCACCGGTCAGCACGATTTCAATGGAGTATCAGTGGCAATGAAGAAAACCCTTCGTTTCGCGGCAGTCGTGTCCAGCCTCGCCGCGTCCGCCGCGCTGCTCGCCGCTGCGCCGGCCGCGGCGCAGGCACTCGGTTCGCAAGGCGCGCAGCTCGCCGACGAAGTCGTCGCGGTCGTCAACAACGACGTGATCACGGGCCGCGAACTCGACCAGCGCGTCGGCCTGATTTCGCGCCGGCTGCAACAGCAGAACGCGCCCGTGCCGCCGGCCGACCAGCTGCGCGCGCAGGTGCTGAACCAGATGGTGCTCGAGCGCATCCAGGTGCAGAAGGCGAAGGACGACGGGATTCGCGTCGACGACGCCACCGTGCAGGCCACGCTGCAGCGCCTCGCGCAGGCGAACGGGATGACGCTCGACCAGTATCGTGCGCGCATCGAGGGGCAAGGCGTGCCCTGGAGCATCTTCACGAACGACGCCCGTACCGAACTGATGCTGTCGAAGCTGCGCGAGCGCGAAGTCGACGGCAAGATCACCGTGTCGGACGCCGAAGTCGCGAACTACATCGCGAGCCAGCGCGGGCCGAGCGCATCGCAGCAGCAGGACCTGCGCCTGGAGCACATCTTCATCAAGGCGCCGACCAACGCACCGCAGCCGGAGATCGAAGCCGCGCAGAAGAAGGCTGAGGCGTTGCTGCAGCAGGCGACGTCGGGCGCCAATTTCGAGAAGCTCGCGAAGAACAACTCGGAAGCGGACGACGCGAAGAAGGGCGGCGACCTTGGCTTCAAGGCGCCGGGCGCGCTGCCGCCGGACGTCGTCGCAGCCGCATCGAAGCTGCGCCCGGGCCAGGTCAACCCGACGCTGATCCGCGTGCCGGACGGCTTCGAGGTCGTGCGTCTGGTCGATCGCCGCGAGAGCCAGGGCACCTCGGCCGCGGCACCGAAGATCGTGCAGACGCACGTGCGCCACATCCTGCTGCGCGTGGGTGAAGGCAAGTCGGAAGGCCAGGCGCGCCAGCAACTGCTCGACATCCGCAAGCAGATCGAGGCCGGCGGCGATTTCGAGAAGTTCGCGCGCACCTACTCGCAGGACGGTTCGGCGTCGCAAGGCGGCGATCTGGGCTGGATCAGCCCGGGCGAGACCGTGCCTGAATTCGAGCGTGCGATGAACAACCTGCAGGATGGCCAGATCAGCCAGCCGGTGCGTACCGAGTACGGCTATCACCTGATCCAGGTGATCGGCCGCCGCGATGCGGAAGGCTCGGTGCAGCAGCAGATGGATATCGCACGCCAGGCCATCGGCCAGCGCAAGGCCGAGCAGGCGTATGCCGACTGGCTGCGCGAGCTGCGCGACTCGTCGTACGTTCAGTACAAGATCAGCGGCATGGGCCAGGCGAACTGAGCGGGCGCCAGATGACGACACCCGCGCTGCAGATCGCGATCACGACCGGTGAACCCGCGGGTGTCGGTCCGGAGTTGACCGTGCAGGCATTGCAGGACGCCGCGCGGCGCTGGCCGGATGCACATTTCACCGTGCTCGGCGACGCCGCGCTGCTCGATGCGCGCGCGGCGGCCGTCGGCGCCGACCGGGCGGTGCTCGCCGGCGCCAGCCAGGTGTCGGTCGCGCATCACGCGCTCGCCGCGCCCGCGCAGGCGGGCACGCTCGACGCGGCCAACGGCCGCTACGTGCTCGGGCTGCTCGACGCGGCGATCGACGGGGCGGTGGCGGGGCGGTACGACGCGATCGTCACCGCGCCGCTGCAGAAGAGCACGATCAACGATGCCGGCGTGCCGTTTACCGGCCACACCGAATATCTTGCGGAGCGCACGCACACGCCGCGCGTCGTGATGATGCTGGCGGGCACCGGCGAGCGGCCGCTGCGCGTCGCGCTCGCGACGACCCACCTGCCGCTGAAGGACGTATCGGCCGCGCTGACGATCGACGGTCTCGTCGAGACGCTCGCGATCATCGATCACGATCTGCGGCGCGACTTCGGTCTCGCCGCGCCGCGCATCCTCGTGACGGGGCTGAACCCGCACGCGGGCGAGAACGGTTATCTCGGGCGCGAGGAGATCGACGTGATCTCGCCGGCGCTCGCGCGCGCGAAGGCGCAGGGCATCGACGCGCGCGGCCCGTATCCGGCCGACACGCTGTTCCAGCCGCGCTACCTCGCGGATGCCGATTGCGTGCTCGCGATGTTCCACGATCAGGGCTTGCCCGTGCTGAAGTACGCGACGTTCGGCGAGGGCATCAATGTCACGCTCGGGCTGCCGATCATCCGCACGTCGGTCGATCACGGCACCGCGCTGGATCTGGCCGGCACGGGCCGCGCGGATCCGGGCAGCATGGTCGCCGCGCTCGACACGGCCGTCACGATGGCGCGCCATCGCCGCGCGTCCTGACGCGCCGGCCTTCGCGGCCTGACTTTATTCGTCGTATTTTTCGTTTTTCTCAGTCGATGTCGAACAGCAGACAGCATCAAGGCCACTTCGCGCGCAAGCGCTTCGGGCAGAACTTCCTCGTCGATCACGGCGTGATCGACTCGATCGTCTCGACGATCGGCCCCGCGCGCGGCCAGCGGATGGTCGAGATCGGCCCCGGGCTCGGCGCGCTGACGGGCCCGCTGATCGAGCGTCTCGCGACGCCCGAGTCGCCGCTGCACGCGGTCGAACTCGACCGCGACCTGATCGGCCGGCTGCAGCAGCGCTTCGGCGCGTTGCTGGAGCTGCATGCGGGCGATGCGCTCGCATTCGATTTCCGCTCGCTCGCGGCGCCCGGCGACGCGCCGTCGCTGCGTATCGTCGGCAACCTGCCGTACAACATTTCGAGCCCGCTGCTGTTTCACCTGATGACGTTCGCGGACGCGGTCATCGACCAGCATTTCATGCTGCAGAACGAAGTCGTCGAACGGATGGTCGCAGAGCCGGGCACGAAGGCGTTCTCGCGGCTGTCGGTGATGCTGCAGTACCGCTACGTGATGGAGAAGATGCTCGACGTGCCGCCGGAATCGTTCCAGCCGCCGCCGAAGGTCGATTCGGCGATCGTCCGGATGATTCCGTACGAGCCGCACGAACTGCCGGACGTCGATCCCGTGCTGCTCGGAGAAGTCGTCACGGCCGCGTTCTCGCAGCGCCGCAAGATGCTGCGCAATACGCTCGGCGACTATCGCGAGACGATCGATTTCGATGCGCTCGGCTTCGATCTCGCACGACGTGCGGAGGATGTCAGCGTGGCCGAATACGTCGGCGTCGCGCAGGCGCTTGCGGCGGTGCGCAAGTCCGCAGACTGATCGCAGCGCGCGCCGCGTCGAGGTTCACGAGGCTGCCCTGCCGGGCGGCCTTTTTATTGCCCGGCCGTTTCGGCGGGCGGTGCCGCGCCGCCGTGCTCGCGTCACGCCCGCCGGCGCGGCGGCGCGTTGACGAGCGCGATGCCGGTCAGCACCAGCGCGGCCGCGGACATGAAGCGCCAGCCGACCGACTCGCCGAGCAGCAGCACGCCGAACGCGACGCCGAACAGCGGCGACAGGAACGTGAACACCGACAGCCGCGATGCACTGTAGCGCGTGAGCAGCCAGAACCACGACAGATAGCTGACGAACGCGACGATCACCGACTGATAAGCGAGGCTCGCGAGCGCAAGCGGTGTGACGCGTGCGAACGACGTCTCGCCGAGCACGGCCGCGAGCCCGACCAGCACGACGGCCGACACCGCGAGCTGGTAGAACAGCGTCTTGCTCGCGCTCGTGCGCGCGAGCGACGTCGAGCGCACGACGACGGTCGTCGCGGCCCACATCGCGCCGCCGAGGATCCCGAGCGCGTCGCCGGCGAGCCCGGCCAGCACCGACGCGCCGGGCGCGCCCGGTTTCAGGAAGCCGTCCGCGAACGCGAGCGCGATGCCGGCGAAGGCGAGCGCGACACCCGCCCACTGCGTGCGCTGCAACCGCTCGCCCGGCGCGAACAGGTGCAGGCCGAGCGCCGTGAAGCACGGTGCCGTGTACAGGAAGATCGCCATGTGCGATGCGCTCGTCAGCGTCAGGCCGAAGAACACGCAGATGAACTCGCCGGCGAACAGTGCGCCGGCCGCGATACCCGCGCCGAGCGTGCCGTCCGCGCGAAACAGCGGCGTGCCGCGCGAGCGGGCCCAGCCCCACAGCAGCAGCGCGGCGATCACCGAGCGCAGCCCGGCCTGGAACATCGGCGGGATGGCCGCATTCGTGCTCTTGATCGCGACCTGCTGGAAGCCCCAGATCGCGCAGAGCAGCAGCATGACGCCGACGGCGCGGGTATCGAGCGCGCGGCGCACGGGCGAAGCGGCGAGCGCGCTCATCGACGGGCCTCGGCGCAATGGCGGGAAGACGGCAGCAGCGGGCGGACGGCGCGGACGGCGCGCTCGAATCGGCGGTTTCGCACGGCGGGCAGTGTGGGTGAGTGAATAGGGTGAGTCGCGTTTCCGCGGCGGGCGGCATGCCCGCTTTTGGTGCGAGGTGGGACGATGTTACCCGATCGGCCGCGACGACGGAGCGCGTCGCGCCTGATGGTTTCCACGGGCGTGCGGGCGGCGGTGCCGCGCGCCGATGCGCGATATCGGCCGGTGGCGCACGGGCACGCGCGGCGAGATTCATGCGACTCCGGTAGAATTTCCGGTTCTGGAAAGGCCCCACAGGAGTACAACACATGCGTTTGCTGCATACGATGCTGCGAGTCGGCGATCTCGACCGCTCGATCAAGTTCTACACCGAATTGCTCGGCATGAAGCTGCTGCGCCGCGAGGATTATCCGGACGGCAAGTTCACGCTTGCGTTCGTCGGCTATGAAGCGGAAAGCACGGGCACCGTGATCGAGCTGACCCACAACTGGGATACGCCGTCGTACGATCTCGGCAACGGTTTCGGCCACCTGGCGCTGGAAGTCGACGACGCGTACGCGGCCTGCGACAAGATCAAGGCGCAAGGCGGCAAGGTCACGCGCGAAGCGGGCCCGATGAAGCACGGCACGACCGTGATCGCATTCGTCGAGGATCCTGACGGTTACAAGATCGAGTTCATCCAGAAGAAGGCGCACTGAGCGCCGGACGAGCGGTTCGCGCCGCGTTACGCGTCGCGGGCAACGAAAACGGGCGATGCGGCGTGATCCGCATCGCCCGTTTGGCGTTTACGTCGCGACCGACGGCGTTACAACGACGGCAACAGCTCGGGCGGATGATGCTTGAGCGTGTGCCGCGCTTCGCGGAATTCCGGAAAGATCGATTCGACGGTCTGCCAGAAGGCCGGACTGTGGTTCATTTCGCGCAGGTGCGACAGTTCGTGCGCGACGACGTAGTCGATGATCGACATCGGGAAATGGATCAGCCGCCAGTTCAGCCGGATCTTGCCGTCGCTCGAGCAGCTGCCCCAGCGCGTCGCCGCCGACGACAGCGCGACCATCGAATACGTGACGCCGAGTTTTTCCGCATAGACGACGAGGCGTTCGCCGAAGATCCGCTTCGCCTCGTTCTGCAGCCAGCCCTGCACGCGATCCTTGATCTGCTGCATGTCCGCCTGCACGGGCAGCGGCAGCGACAGCCGCAGTGTCTCGGTGTCGAACGCGAGGGCGCCCGCGCCGAGCGCGATCGTCACCGTCTTGCCGAGATACGGAAGCTGCGCGCCGTCGCGCCAGTCGATTTGCGGTAGCGCGCGCTGCTCGGTGCGGGTCTTCCATTCCGCGAGCTTCGCGAAGATCCAGCGCTGCTTCTCGGCAATCGCCGCTTCGATGTCGGCGAGCGTGACCCAGCGCGGCGCGGTGATCGACAGCCCGCTGCCGTCGATCGTGAAGCCGATCGTGCGGCGCGCCGAGCGCTTCAGCCTGTATTCGAGCACGCGGCTGTCGAGCGCGAACGTGCGGATGCGGGAGCGATCGGGGGCGCGGCCCGGGTCGAGCGGGACGGAGGGCGCAGCGGTCGCCGGCGTGGCTTCAGGCTGCGTGGGCGTCGACGTGGGCGGGGCGGCGGGTGCCGACGGTGCGGCAGCCGGCCCGTCGAAGAGCGGCAGATCCATCTGGCGATGATCGAGAGCCACGACGGCAGGCCGTGGCCGCGGACGCTTTTTCATCAATTCGCTTCGTTTCGTCGTACGCAACGGCGGCAATCCGGGAGATTCAGATGCGCGCGGCATCGCGCGTACCCGCATTGCCCGGCTCGCGATAGGCGTCCGGATCGATGCGGCGCATTTCCGCTTCGATCCACGCTTCGACCTGCGAGTTCAATACGTCGGGCGTTTTGCCTTCGACCGGAATCGGCTTGCCGATCGACACGGTGACCACGCCCGGGAATTTCGTGAACGAATTGCGCGGCCACACACGGCCTGCATTGTGCGCGATCGGCACGACCGGCGCGCCGGTTTCGATCGCGAAGCGCGCGCCGCCCGTCTTGTACTTGCCCTGCTTGCCGACCGGCGTGCGTGTGCCTTCCGGGAACATGATCATCCATGCGCCTTCCGACAGGCGCTTCTTGCCCTGGCGGATCACCGACACGAAGGCATTCTTGCCTTCCTTGCGGTTGATGTTGACCATGTGCAGCAGCCCGAGCGCCCAGCCGAAGAACGGCACGTACAGCAGCTCGCGCTTGAACACGTAGCAGAGCGGCTTGGGCATCAGCGCCGGAAACGCGAGCGTCTCCCACGCGGACTGATGCTTCGACAGCAGCACGGCCGGGCCGTCGGGCAGGTTTTCCATCCCTTCGATCCGGTAGTGGATGCCGTTCAGCCAGCGCACGACCCACAGCGTCGACTTGCACCAGCCGGCCGCCATCCAGTAGCGCGCGTCGGGGCGCATGAACGGAAACGCGATGAAGCACGCGGTGGCGTACGGCACCGTGTACACGATGAAGTAGATCAGCAGCAGCAGGGAGCGGATGAAGCGCATCGGCGTGGGTCTGACAGTAAGGAGGATGCGCGCGGCGCCCGCATCACTCGTGTTCGTGTGAAAGGAAATCCAGGGCGAACGCGCGCAGGTCGTCGTGGACCTTCGTGCCGTCGGGCAGGTTGCCCGCTGCGAGCGTCTTCTTGCCTTTGCCGGTCAGCACGAGGTACGGCTGGAAGCCGACCGCGACGCCGGCCTGCAGGTCGCGCAGCGAGTCGCCGACGACCGGCGTGTGAGCGGGATCGATCTCGAAGCGCTCGGCGATCATCTGCATCATGCCGGGCTTCGGCTTGCGGCAGTCGCAGTGATCCTCGGCCGTGTGCGGGCAGAAGAACACCGCGTCGATGCGCGCGCCGACCGCGGCCGCCGCGCGATGCATCTTCAGGTGCATCTCGTTGAGCGCGGCCATGTCGAACAGCCCGCGACCGATGCCGGACTGGTTGGTCGCGACGACCACGCGATAGCCTGCGTGGTTGAGCCGTGCGATCGCCTCGAGGCTGCCGGGCAGCGCGATCCACTCGTCGGGCGTCTTGATGAACGCATCCGAATCGACGTTGATCACGCCGTCCCGGTCGAGGACGACGAGCTTGCGGTTGGGGCTGGTCGGCATCGTTCGGCCTTTATGCGGCGAGCTTCGAGATGTCGGCGACGCAGTTCATCTGCTGGTGCAGTGCGAACAGCAGTGCGAGACGGTTCGCGCGCAGCGCGGGATCCTCGGCGTTGACCATAACATCGTTGAAGAACGTGTCGACCGGTGCGCGCAGCGCGGCGAGCGCGGACAGTGCGCCGGTGTACTCACGTGCTTCGAGCTGCGATTGCACGTGCGGCGTCACGGCCGTGAGCTGTTCATGCAGCGCCTTTTCGGCCGCCTCGACGAGCAGCGCCGGCTGTACCGCGCCGTTCGCGCCGCCTTCCGACTTCTTCAGGATGTTCGAGATCCGCTTGTTCGCGGCTGCGAGCGCTTCCGCTTCCGCGAGGCGCGTGAATTCGCGTACGGCGTCGAGACGTGCGACGAGATCGTCGACGCGGGTCGGGTTCAGGCTCAGCACCGCGTCGACTTCACCGGCCGTGTAGCCGCGTTCGCGCAGCAGGCCGCGCAGGCGATCCATGAAGAACGCGAAGATCGCATCGGTCGATTCCGCGACCCCCGGCACGCCTTCGAAGCGCGCGTGGGCCGTGCGCAGCAGCGACACGAGATCGAGCGGCAGTTGCTTCTCGAGCAGCAGGCGCAGCACGCCGAGCGCGTGACGGCGCAGCGCGAACGGATCCTTCTCGCCGGTCGGCGCGAGGCCGATGCCCCAGATGCCGACGATCGTCTCGAGCTTGTCGGCGAGCGCGACGGCGGTCGACACCGGCGTGGTCGGCAGCGCGTCGCCGGAGAAGCGCGGCTGGTAGTGCTCGGCGCATGCCAGCGCGACGTCGTCGGGTTCGCCGTCGTGACGCGCGTAGTACGTGCCCATCGTGCCCTGCAGTTCCGGGAACTCGCCGACCATGTCGGTCAGCAGGTCGGCCTTCGCGAGGCGCGCGGCGCGCTTTGCGTGTGCGGCATCGGCGCCGATCGCGGGCGCGATTTCACCGGCCAGCGCTTCGAGGCGCTCGACGCGCGCGAGCGCCGAACCGAGCTTGTTGTGATAGACGACGTTCGCGAGCAGCGGCACGCGCTCGGCGAGCGGCTTCTTCTTGTCCTGCTCGAAGAAGAACTTCGCGTCGGCGAGGCGCGGGCGCACGACGCGCTCGTTGCCTTCGATGATCTCGCCCGGCGTCTTCGTCTCGATGTTCGACACGATCAGGAAGCGCGAGCGCAGCTTGCCGCCGACGTCGGTCAGCGCGAAGTACTTCTGGTTCGTCTGCATCGTGAGGATCAGGCATTCCTGCGGAACCTGCAGGAATTCGTCCTCGAAGCGGCACGGGTAGACGACCGGCCATTCGACCAGCGACGTCACTTCGTCGAGCAGCGATTCGGGCATCACGACGGTGTCGCCGTTCGCGTGCTCGTTCAACTGCGTGCGGATCGTTTCGCGGCGATCGGCGAAGTGCGCGATCACGCGGCCCTTGTCGCGCAGCGTGTCGGCATACGTGTGCGCATGCTGGATCGCGACGAGGCCGTCGGACAGGAAGCGGTGGCCGAGCGTGGTGTCGCCGGCATCGATGCCGAACGCGGTGACCGGCACGATGCGATCGTCGTGCAGCACCGTCAGGCGATGCACCGGGCGCACGAACTTCACGTCGGAGCCGTCCGGGCGCTGATAGGTCATGAACTTCGGGATCGGCAGCTTCGCGAGCGCTTCGTCGAGTGCGGCCTGCAGCCCGTCGGCGAGCGTCGCGCCGGCCGCCGAATAGTTGACGAAGAACGCTTCGGCCTTGCCGTCCTGCGCGCGCTCGAGATCGGCGATCGTCAGGTTCGGGTGGCCGAGCGCCGCGAGCTTCTTCGCGAGCGGGGCGGTCGGCTTGCCTTCGGCGTCGAGCGCGACCGACACGGGCAGGACCTTTTCGCGGACCTGCTTTTCAGGCGCGACGGCGCGCACGTTCTGTACGACGACCGCAAGGCGGCGCGGCGTGGCGTAACGCTCGAATACGAGTTCGCCTTCGATGAGGTCGCGCGCGGCGAGGCGTTGTGCGACACCTTCGGCGAATGCGTCGCCGAGGCGCGCGAGGGCCTTCGGCGGCAGCTCTTCGGTCAGCAGTTCGACGAGCAGGGGGGCGGGATGATTGTGCGTCATGTCTGGAATAAATCTCGTCTCGTCAGTCCTGATCGATCTTGCGTTCGACCTTGAGCGGCGGCGCCCATGCCGGTTGCGCGGCGTCCTGGGCATCGGTGGTGAGGCCCGGCACGCCCGGCGGGTTGCCGAGCATCGGGAAGCCGAGCTTCTCGCGCGAGTCGTAGTAAGCCTGTGCGACGAGACGCGACAGCGCGCGGATGCGGCCGATGTACGCCGCACGTTCCGTCACCGAGATCGCGCCGCGCGCGTCGAGCAGGTTGAACGTGTGGCCGGCCTTCAGCACGAGTTCGTACGCGGGCAGCGCGAGCTGCGCGTCGATCATCTTCTTCGCTTCCGCTTCGTAGCTGTTGAAGAACGTGAACAGCAGGTCGACGTTCGCGTGCTCGAAGTTGTAGGTCGACTGCTCGACCTCGTTCTGGTGGTAGACGTCGCCGTACGACAGGCGGCGCAGCTCGGGGCCGTTCGGGCCTTGCTCTTCCCACTCGGTCCAGACCAGGTCGTACACGTTCTCGACCTTCTGCAGATACATCGCGAGGCGCTCGAGGCCGTACGTGATCTCGCCGAGCACCGGCTTGCATTCGAGGCCGCCGACTTCCTGGAAATACGTGAACTGCGTGACTTCCATCCCGTTCAGCCACACTTCCCAGCCGAGGCCCCATGCGCCGAGCGTCGGGTTTTCCCAGTCGTCCTCGACGAAGCGCACGTCGTTCTGCTTCAGGTCGAAACCGAGTGCCGCGAGCGAGCCGAGGTACAGGTCGAGGATGTTTTCCGGTGCCGGCTTGAGCACGACCTGGTACTGGTAGTAGTGCTGCAGGCGGTTCGGGTTCTCGCCGTAGCGGCCGTCCTTCGGGCGGCGCGACGGTTGCACGTAGGCGGCGCGCCACGGCTCGGGGCCGACCGCGCGCAGGAACGTGTGGACGTGCGATGTGCCCGCGCCGACTTCCATGTCGATGGGCTGGAGCAGGGCGCAACCCTGCTTGTCCCAGTAGGACTGCAGCGTCAGGATGATTTGCTGAAACGTAAGCATGAAGAGCCTTCGTGGCGCTGGCGCTCCGTTGCGGGCGGCGCTCCGGGCGGGGCCCGGAGGGTCGGCTCGCGCGGCGGCGCGGCTTTGTTAGTGTGCTGAAACGTGCAATTTTACCGGATCGGCGACCGGATGCGGCCGGAACGCGGACGAAGGGGGCGTCGACGGTGGTCTCGCCGCCTCCGTGCGGGTTGCCGGCACGCCCGGTGCGGCCTGGGGCGCTGCGTCGCGACGGCGTTCGCGATGCGCTTGCGGCAGCGGTTCCCGCGGGCGTTAAGATGCGCATATCGCGGTGCGCGCGACCGTTGTCGCGCGACCGATTGCCGATTCCCGGAGCGCATGGACGACTCGAACGACCTCCTCATTCCGCTGTTGCCGCCGCTGCTCGCGCTGCTCGGCCGGGCCGCCGACGCGCATGCGCGCGGCGAGCGCGCCGCGCACGATCTGTGGCTGAGCGCCGCCGGTCATCTGCACGCGACCGACATGACCGCGCTCGCGCGACTGACCTCGACGCTGGTCGCGCGGCAGCGCAAGGCCGACGCGCTCGCGCTGGCCGAATGCGCGGCGCGCCTTCACCCGGGCGCGGGCGCCGGCTTCAATCATGGCTACGCGCTGCAGATGCTCGACCGTCACGCCGACGCCGTCGCGCCGTACCGCGCGGCGTTCGCGCTCGACCCCGGCTGGCCGTCGCTGCGCAACAACCTCGCGGTCGCGCTGCGCTTGTCGGGCGGCGATCGCCGCGAGGAAATCGCGCTGCTCGCCGCGGCCGTGGAGGCCGATTCTCGCGATGTGCAGGCGTGGATCAACCTCGTCGTCGCGCGGCTCGCGATGCAGGATCTCGACGGGGCGCTCACGTGCGCCGCGCGGCTCGCGGAGATCGCTCCCGACAACGCGCTTGCGCTGAACAACATCGCGATGACGATGAAGGAGGCGCAGCGCTGGGACGACGCCGAGCGCTACGCGACGCGCGCGTGCGAGCTGGCGCCCGACGACGCGGCGTTCCGTTTCAACCTCGCGATCATCCAGCTCGTGCGCGGCAACTACGCGCACGGCTGGCGCGGCCACGAGGCGCGCTGGGACGGTGCCGGCGAACTGCGCGGACGCCTGCCGGTGCTGCCCGGCCCCCGCTGGCGCGGCGAGCCGCTTGCCGGCAAGACGCTGCTCGTGTGGGGCGAGCAGGGGCTCGGCGATGTGCTGCAGTTCAGCCGCTACGTCGCGCCGCTCGCCGAGCGCGTGCACCGCGAGGGTGGCCGGCTCGTCTGGAACACGTTCCCGCAGGTGGGCACGCTGATGGCGCGCAGCCTCGGCGCGCATGCGGACGCGTTCAGCGCGGGCGGCGGCGTCGACGAGCTGCCGCCATTCGACTACGAAGTGCCGCTGATCGGCCTGCCGCTGCTGCTCGGGACGCAGGCGCCGACGTTCGGCGCATCGGTGCCGTACCTGCACGCCGATCCGCGCGCGCGCGACGCATGGCGCGCGCGGCTCGCGGGCGACGGCCGGCTGAAGGTCGGGCTCGTGTGGACGGGCAGCGCGGGGCACCAGCGCAACCCGTTCCGGCGCGTCGGGCTCGAGCGCTATGCGAGTGCGTTTCGCGGCATCGACGGTGTCGCGTTCCATTCGCTGCAGCCGGGCGCGGAAGCAGACGTCGCCGCGGCGCGCGCGGCCGGCTTCGCGATCGACGATCACACGGCCGAACTGAAGAGTTTCGACGATACGGCCGCGTTCATCGGCGCGCTGGATCTGGTGATCACGGTGTGCACGTCGGTCGCGCACCTGTCGGGCGCGCTCGGCGCGCGCACATGGGTGCTGCTCGACGTGAATCCGCACTGGCCGTGGCTGCTCGAACGCACGGACAGCCCGTGGTATCCGACCGCCACGCTGTACCGGCAGCCGGCGTTCGGCGCATGGGCGCCGGTGATGGACGCGCTTGCGCGGGATCTGCGCGGGGTGGTGGAGGAAGCGAAGCGCAAGCGTTGACCGGCGTTTCGAAGGAGTCACGCCGAAGCTTCGGTACCCGGGCCGAACCGCAGGCCGGGGCAGCCGCCGCCGCGCAGCGCGCGACGGCCGGCCGATGCGTCAGGCGTTCCGGTCGCCACCGGCCTTCGCGCCGTTGCGGCGGCGCAGGCCGGGCCCGAACGTGAAGCCGAACGCGAGCAGCACCAGCGACACAGCGAGCACGGTGTTGTTACCGCTCGTCACGTACGGCGTGAAGCCGCTCGTGCCTTCGATCCGCACGTCGAGCGAGCCGATCGTGAACGGCTTCAACTGGCCGAGCACGCGACCGTGCGCGTCGATCGCGGCCGTCATCCCGGTGTTGGTCGAGCGCAGCATCGGCCGCCCCGTTTCGAGCGCGCGCATCCGCGCGATCTGCAGGTGCTGGTCGAGCGCGATCGTGTCGCCGAACCACGCGAGGTTCGTCACGTTGACGAGCACGCCGGGCGGTTGCGGGTTGTCGCGGATCGTCGCGGCGATTTCCTCGCCGAACAAGTCCTCGTAGCAGATGTCGGCCATCACCGGCTGGTTGTGCACGAAGAACGGCTTCTGCACCGGCGCGCCGCGCGCGAAATCGCCGAGCGGCATCTTCATCAGGTCGACGAACCACCGGAAGCCCCACGGGATGAATTCGCCGAAGGGCACGAGATGGTGCTTGTCGTAGTGATAGATGTCGCGCGAGTGCGGTGTCACGCCGTACAGGCTGTTCGTGTAGTCGACGTAATGGCCGTCCGGCGTCACCGACGCGCCGACCGCGCCGAACAGCACGGCCGAGCCCGTCGTGTCGCTGAACTTGCGGATCGCGACGGCGAACGGCTCGGGCAGCTCCTGGATCATCACCGCGATCGCGGTCTCCGGCGTGACGATCAGGTCGGCCGGCTTCTCGATGATCATCTGCTGGTACATCCTGATCGCCGCGTCGATGCCCGCTTCCTCGAACTTGATGTCCTGCTTCACGTTGCCCTGCAGCAGCCGCACGGTGAGCGGCGCGTTCGCGGGCACGGTCCACGTGGCCTGCGACAGCCCGAGGCCGGCGGTGATCAGCGCGACGGCGATGGCGGCCGGCGCGGCAATCCGCACGCGCGCGTTGCCGCCGGCGCCTTGTTCATTCGCATTCGCGGGCGCGCGGCGCGCGGCGACGAGCGCCTGCACGACCAGCGCGGCGAACAGCGCGAGCACCCAGCCGATCCCGTACACGCCGACAACCGGCGCGAAGCCCGCGAACGGCCCGTCGACCTGCGGATAGCCGCTCGAGAGCCACGGGAAGCCGGTGAACACGGTGCCACGCAGCCATTCGCCGAGCGCCCACGCGCTGGCGAACGCGAATGCGCCGTGCCAGGTCGGCGAGAACGGCCGCGGATCGGGGGTGCGGCGGTGCCATGCATGGCCCGCGCAGAACGACCACAGCCCGGCCGAGAACGCCGGGTACAGCGACAGGTACGCCGAGAACAGCACCAGCGCGCCGCCCGCGAGCGGTGCCGCCATCTCGCCGTACACGTGCATGCTGATGTAGAGCCACCAGATGCCGCTGATGAAGTTGCCGAAGCCGAACGCGCCGCCGGTGAGCGCGGCGCCGCGCCAGTTCGACGTGCGTGTCAGTTGCGCGAAAAAACAGACGAATACGACGAGTTGCAGCCAGCCGCCATGCGGCGTCGGCGCGAAGCTGAGCGTATTTGCTGCGCCGGCTAGCAGCGCGGCCGGGTAGTGCCAGCGCGGCAGCGCACGGCCGGACGCCGGCGCGAGAAGACCGCCAGCCGGGCGGGACGGGATCGGATCGTCCATGTGAAGCGGAAGGGGCGAGCGGTTGAAGGAGGCGCGGCCGGCGCGAGACGGTCAGTCCTCGTGCGAGGCTTCGGCGCGGCGGCTCGCGAGCGGGTTGCGGCGCACCAGCAGCACGTGGACCTGGCGCGCATCGCCGCGCTGGATCTCGAACACGAGGTTGCCGAGCTGCAGCTTCTCGCCGCGATGCGGCACGCGACCGAAATGATGGGTGATCAGGCCGCCGATCGTGTCGACTTCGTCGTCGGGGAAAGCGGTGCCGAACGTCTCGTTGAACTGCTGGATCTCGGTCAGCGCGCGCACGCGGTAGCGGCCGTCCGGCCCCGAGATGATGTTGCCGGCCTCTTCGTCGAAGTCGTATTCGTCCTCGATGTCGCCGACGATCTGTTCGAGCACGTCCTCGATCGTGATCAGGCCCGCGACGCCGCCGTATTCGTCGACGACGATCGCAAGATGATTGCGGTTCACGCGGAAGTCGTGCAGGAGCACGTTCAGGCGCTTCGATTCGGGGATGAACACGGCAGGGCGCAGCATCCCACGCACGTCGAATTCCTCTTCGGCATAGAAGCGCAGCAGGTCTTTGGCTAGCAGCACGCCGATCACGTTGTCGCGGTTCTCCTCGTACACCGGGTAGCGCGAGTGCGCCTTCTCGAGGACGAACGGGATGAAGTCTTCAGGCTTGTCCGCGATGTTGATCGCGTCCATCTGTGCGCGCGGCACCATGATGTCGCGGGCGCACAGGTCGGACACCTGGAACACGCCTTCGATCATCGACAGGGAATCGGCGTCGATCAGGTTGCGTTCGTGGGCGTCCTGGAGGATTTCCAGCAGCTCGGTCCGGGATTCCGGCTCGGGCGAAATGAAGTCGGTCAGGCGCTCCAGCAGCGAGCGCTTTTCTTGCGGTTTGTCGGTTGGCTTTCGACTGGGATACGAATCGTTCATGGTGGTGCGCCCGGGTCATGCCGGGGCGCGCTGTCACGGAGTAGGCAAGGATACACCAAGGGCATGGCGCGGCCGTGTCACACCGGCCGTCCGGCCAGGCTCAGGCGGCCCGCGCGAGCCCCGCTCGGGGACGGCCATGCTGCGCACGGCGCCGTCCTTCGTATCCATCCTATCTCAGAAAGGGTCGCCGGGGCAGCGGCGGCAAAAATGCGTGCACCGGCGGTGGCTGGGCGCTCGGGCGGCAGCGTGCACGGCGGCATTTCGTCGCGCCGCGCCGGCGCAGGCCTCAGAAGCGCAGGCCGGTCGAGCAGCCGCCGGCGGCCGCGCCGTTGGTCGCGGCGCCGCCGCAGCCGAACAGGCCGCAGCCGGACAGCGCGATGCTCGCAGCGACGATCAGCGCGGCGAGCGTACAGCGCGAACGGCGTGACGGTTGCAGCGGAGCGGTTTTGGGTCCGGATGCGCGGCCCGCGCCGGTCGCCGGCGGGGCGCCTGTGTGCCGGTCGGACGTCACCGGCATCGCGCGAGCAGCCCTTCGAGCGCGCGGTCGGGGATCCCGCTCGCGCGCAGCGCGTCCACGGTACGGCTCACGTAGTCGAGCGTCGTCCCGTAGCGGCCGGCCGCGCAGCCGAACACTTCCTTCACGACCGGGTCGGTCAGCTTGCCGGTGTAGGTCGGCGCGTCGCGGCGCATCACGAACGCGAGCGCGTTCACGCGTTCGCCGGTCTCGAGCGAGCACGGCAGCCATGCGGGCCGATAGGAGCCCATCGGCATTTCGCGCTTCCACAAGGTTTCGAGATGTGGCTGCGCGGTGGGGCCCGCGAGCCGGAATGCGATGCCCGAGCACGAGCCGCCGCGATCGAGCGCGAGCACGAGCCCCGGACGTTCGGGTGTGCCACGGTTCACGCGCGACCACAGGTAGAGCCCGCGATGGTAGCCGTGCACCTTGCCGCGCACGGCGGCGACGGTCGGCAG
The DNA here is from genome assembly GCF_003857765.1 of Burkholderia sp. Bp9016. Lineage (NCBI taxonomy): Bacteria > Pseudomonadati > Pseudomonadota > Betaproteobacteria > Burkholderiales > Burkholderiaceae > Burkholderia > Burkholderia sp. Bp9016. Next base: position 75,859 of record NZ_QTPY01000017.1, on the reverse strand, counting down.
CCCGGGGTTCCAGATCAGCGAGCCATAGCCGAACAGCCACAGATCCTGCTGACCGTTCCAGTCGCGCATCGTGTGCGCGAGCGACGCCGCGAGCTCGTCCTCCGTCAGCAGCCGTCCCTCGCCGATCGACGGCGGGTAGGCGGGCGGCAGTATCGCGGCGTGTTGCATGGCGAAGGCGGTGCTTACTGGTACGGGTTCGGGAAGCCCAGTTTCGCGAGGATGTCGACTTCGAGCGCTTCCATTTCCGCTGCGTCCTCGTCGCTGGTCTCGTGATCGTAGCCCTGCGCGTGCAGCGCGCCGTGCACCAGCAGGTGCGCGTAGTGGGCCGTGAGCGGCTTGCCCTGTTCGTGCGCTTCCTTCTCGACGACCGGGCAGCACAGCACGAGGTCGCCGATCACGGTGCCGTCGGGCGCCGCGTCGTACGCGAAGGTCAGCACGTTGGTCGGATAGTCCTTGTGGCGGTAGCCGGCGTTCAGCGTGCGGCCTTCTTCCTCGCCGACGAAGCGCACGGTCAGCTGCGCGCTGGCGAACAGCGCCGGCTCGATCCATTCGGCGATCAGCTTGCGCTTGGGGAGCGTCTTGCGCACGTCGCCGGTGATCTCGTCGCCGTACTGCACGGACAGGTCGAGTTCCGGCTCGCGCAGTTCGGCTTCCAGCTCCTCTTCGCGCGGCGCGAGTTCGGCGCCCACGTGAAGCGTCACGCTGTCGTAGTGCTCGGGCTGCAGCGCGAGCTTCGCGCGCATCGCCGGGTCGTTGTGCTGCGCGACGATCGCGACGGTCGCCTCGCCCGAGCTGCCCGACAGGTCAAACATCAGGCTTCGGCCGTCCGGGAAGTCGATTCGCAGTCCTTGTGCGTTGATGGTCCGGGCTTTGCCCTTCGCATCGAACAGCGAAACACGCGGGGAATCGGGCGCGGCGGACTGGTCGCGACCGGACTTGCGGGAGCGGGAAGATTTCATGACGGGTGAGGCGATTGGGACGCGTTGAGGATACACCAAACGGCCGATCGCACCCGAATTCTAACCGGCCGCGCACAAGCAAAAAAAGCCCGGCGCGCCGTCGGGCGGGCCGGGCCGTTGGCCGGTATGGCGCGCGGGCGCCGCCGGCGCTTCACGCGTCCTTGTGCTGAGCGTGGAAGTCGTCGTAAGCCTCGACGATGCGCGCGACGAGCGGATGGCGCACGACGTCGGCGCTCGTGAAGCGCGTGAGCGCGATGCCGCGCACGCCGCCGAGCACCTGCTGCGCCTCGACGAGGCCGCTCTTGTGCCCGCGCGGCAGGTCGACCTGGCTCGTGTCGCCGGTCACGACGGCCTTCGAGCCGAAGCCGATCCGCGTGAGGAACATCTTCATCTGCTCGGGCGTCGTGTTCTGCGCCTCGTCGAGGATGATGAATGCGTGGTTCAGCGTGCGGCCGCGCATGTACGCGAGCGGCGCGATCTCGATCATCTGGCGCTCGAACATCTTCGCGGTCTTGTCGAAGCCGAGCAGGTCGTACAGCGCGTCGTACAGCGGACGCAGGTACGGGTCGACCTTCTGCGCGAGATCGCCCGGCAGGAAGCCGAGCCGCTCGCCGGCCTCGACGGCCGGGCGCGTCAGCACGATCCGCTTGACCTGGTCGCGCTCGAGCGCGTCGACCGCGCACGCAACCGCGAGGTAGGTCTTGCCGGTGCCGGCCGGCCCGATGCCGAACGTGACGTCGTGCGACAGGATCTGCTTCAGGTATTCGCGCTGCGCGGGCGTACGGCCGCGCAGATCGGCGCGCCGCGTGTAGAGCTTCGGCGCCGGCTCCTCGTCCGGCTCGTTCGCGTCGAGCTGCACGACGGGCTCGTCGAACGGATGGTCCGGGTCGCCGCGAAAACGCACGTCGAGCGTGTCCTGGCGGCCGTTGCCGGCGGTGTGACGCACCTCGACCAGCGCGAGCTGGATATCGTCGACCGACAGCGGATCGCGCGAACGGTTGTAGAAGTTCTCGAGTGCGGCGAGCGCGAGCTTCGCGCCGCGCCCGCGGACCGTGATCCGGTGGCCGCGCCGCGCGAGCGTGACGTCGAGCGCCTGTTCGATCTGCCGCAGGTTCTCGTCGAGCGGGCCGCAGAGATTGGCGAGGCGCGCGTTGTCGTCGCGCGGTGCGGTGAATTCCAGTGCTTGGACGGTCTTCAAAGTAGCGTCGGGCTCCTGTTGAGCGTCAATCTGTCAGTGGGTGGCCGCGCTCGCGTCGTCGCTCACGAGCAGCAGCTCGCCGCGCAGCGAGTGCGGGTACGCATGGTTGATCCTCACGTCGATCATCTGGCCGATCAGGCGCGGGTGCGACGCGAGCGGCGCCGGGAAATTCACGACCCGGTTGTTCTCGGTGCGGCCCGCGAGTTCGTTCGGGTCCTTGCGCGACGGGCCCTCGACGAGGATCCGCTCGACCTTGCCGACCATCGACTGGCTGATGCGTGCGACGTTTTCCTCGATGGTCGCCTGCAGATGTTGCAGGCGTTTGAGCTTCACTTCGCGCGGCGTGTCGTCGGCGAGGTTCGCGGCCGGCGTGCCGGGGCGCGGGCTGTAGATGAACGAGAAGCTGGTGTCGTAGCTCATGTCGTGCACGAGCGCCATCATCTTGTCGAAATCGTCCTCGGTCTCGCCGGGGAAGCCGACGATCATGTCGGTCGACAGCGACAGGTCCGGGCGGATCGCGCGCAGCTTGCGGATCACCGACTTGTATTCGAGCACCGTGTAGCCGCGCTTCATCGCCATCAGGATGCGGTCGGAGCCGTGCTGGACGGGCAGGTGCAGGTGGCTCACGAGCTTCGGCACCTTCGCGTACGTGTCGATCAGGCGCTGCGTGAATTCCTTCGGGTGCGACGTCGTGTAGCGGATCCGCTCGATGCCGGGGATGTCGGCCACGTATTCGATCAGCGTCGCGAAATCGGCGATCTCGGCGGAACCCGCCGTCAGCGCGCCGCGGTAGGCGTTCACGTTCTGGCCGAGCAGCGTGACTTCGCGCACGCCCTGGTCGGCGAGGCCGGCCACTTCGGTCAGCACGTCGTCGAGCGGCCTCGACACTTCATCGCCGCGCGTGTACGGCACCACGCAGTAGCTGCAGTACTTCGAGCAGCCTTCCATGATCGACACGAACGCGCTCGGCCCCTCGACGCGCGCGGGCGGCAGGTGGTCGAACTTCTCGATCTCGGGGAATGTGATGTCGACTTGGGCACGGCCGCTCGCGCGGCGCTGGTCGATCATCTGCGGCAGGCGGTGCAGCGTCTGCGGGCCGAACACGAGGTCGACGTACGGCGCGCGCGACACGATCGACGCGCCTTCCTGGCTCGCGACGCACCCGCCGACGCCGATCAGCAGGCCCGGTTTCGCTTCCTTCAGCTCGCGCACGCGGCCGAGGTCGGAGAACACCTTTTCCTGCGCCTTCTCACGCACGGAGCACGTGTTGAACAGGATGATGTCCGCGTCTTCCGGGGTATCGGTCTTTTCGAGGCCTTCGGCCGCATTGAGCACGTCCACCATCTTGTCCGAGTCGTACTCGTTCATCTGGCAGCCGAAGGTCTTTACGTAAACTTTCTTGGTCATGGGGATTCGCCGTTCGCAGTGGTTGACCTGGGGGCGTCGTCAAGGGTGAATCGGGACGGCCGTGCACTGCGCGCGAATCGAGCGAGCATGCGCGCATCGGGCAGGAAAGGCCGTCGGGAAAGCCTTCCATTATAGCTTTTCATGCCGTGGCGGACGGGCGGCCGGTTGCGGGCGCGCGACGCTCGCTCTTCGGTTCCGACCCCGCAACGCTGCGTGGCCTGCCGCTAGCGGCACGCGTTCAGCAGGTCGTCGAGCGCGGCTTCCTCGCGTGCGAAGCGCTCGGCGAGAAAGTCGAGCAGCACGCGCACGCGCGGCGCCATGTAGCGCTTGCTGTGATAGATCGCGTGCAGCGGCGCGTCCTGGTGCCGCCAGTCGGGCAGCAGCACGCGGAGGCGCCCGGCGCGCACGTCGTCGGCGATGTCCCACAGCGATTTCAGCGCAATGCCGTGGCCGCGCAGCGTCCATTCGCGCGTGAGCCCGCCGTCGTTGGTCTCGAACGCGGTCGACACGGACACCGTGTGGATCTGCACTTCGTCGCCGCGCGTGAAGTGCCAGGTGTTCATCGGGCCCGATGCGATCGTGATCACGTTGCACGCAAAGCGGGCCAGATCATGCGGGTCGGCCGGCACGCCGTGGCGTTCGACGAACGACGGCGCCGCGCACAGCACGCGCCGGTTGGTCGCGAGCCGGCGGGCGATCAGCGCGCCGTCGGGCGGCGCGGCGAAGCGGATCGCGAGGTCGATTTCGTCCTGCCATAGATTCGACGACGAATCGGACGCCGTCAGCGCGAACGTGACGCCGGGATGCAGCGTCGTGAATTCGTGGAGCCAGTCGAGCAACTGGTGGCGGCCGAAATCGGAGGTCGACGACAGCCGCACCTTGCCGCTCACGACGTTGCGGCCTTCCTGCAGCATCGCATCCGCGTCGTCGAGCGCCTGCAGCGCCTGGCGGCAGCAGTTCAGGTACAGCTTGCCCTCGTCGGTGAGCCGCAATTGCCGCGTCGAGCGTTCGAACAGTCGCGTCGCGATCTTCGCTTCCAGCTTCGCGAGCCGCGCGCTCGCGGCGGCCGGCGTGAGGTTCAGCTTGCGCCCGGCGGCCGTCAGGCTGCCCAGCTCCGCCGCCTCGACGAACAGCCGGATGTCGCCCAGTCGGTCCATGCGATTTTCCAGAGATATTTGAAAATGGTTCAAATGCCACGCCAATTATCAAATATAGGCGCCTTCGGGACAATGCGCGCACATCCCGCTTTCTTGTGCGGTGCGGCACCGACCGGGCGCCGCGCCCGCCGCCTTCCGGAGAACGTCATGCCCATCCCGTTACTGGCGCTCGCGATCAGCGCGTTTGCCATCGGCACCACCGAATTCATCATCATGGGGCTCCTGCCCGAAGTCGCGCGCGACCTCGCCGTGTCGCTGCCGTCGGCCGGGCTGCTGGTCACGGGATACGCGCTCGGCGTCGCGGTCGGCGCGCCGCTGCTCGCCGTGCTGACGAGCCGCATGCCGCGCAAGGCCGCGCTGCAACTGCTGATGGCGATCTTCATCGTCGGCAACGTGCTGTGCGCGACCGCGTCCGGCTACGCGATGCTGATGGCCGCGCGCGTCGTCACGTCGTTCGCGCACGGCTCGTTCTTCGGAATCGGCGCGGTGGTCGCCGCGTCGCTCGTGCCGGCCGACAAGCGTGCGAGCGCGATCGCGCTGATGTTCACCGGCCTCACGCTGTCGAACGTGCTCGGCGTGCCATTCGGCACGTTCGTCGGCCAGTTGCTCGGCTGGCGCGCTTCGTTCTGGATCGTCGCCGCGCTCGGCGTGCTGTCGCTCGGCGGTGTCGCGCTGCTGGTGCCGAACCGTCACGACAGCGGGCCGGTCGGCCTCGGCCACGAGGTACGCGTGCTGAAAGAGCCGCAGGTGTGGCTCGCACTGCTGATGACCGTGCTCGGCTTCGGCGGCGTGTTCGTGGTGTTCACGTACATCGCGCCGATTCTCGAGAGCGTGTCCGGCTATTCGCCGCGCGCGGTCGCGCTGATCCTCGTGCTGTTCGGCGCGGGGCTGACGATCGGCAACATGCTCGGCGGCAAGCTCGCCGACCGCGCGCTGATGCCGTCGCTGCTCGCGATCCTCGTCGCGCTGATGGCGGTGATGGCCGTGTTCGCGAAGACTAGCCACCTGCCGGTCGCGGCCGCCGCGACCGTCTTCGTGTGGGGGATCGCCGCGTTCGCGACGGTGCCGCCGCTGCAGGCGCGCGTGGTCGAGAAGGCCGCGAGCGCGCCGCATCTCGCGTCGACGCTGAACATCGGCGCGTTCAACGTCGGCAACGCGGGCGGCGCGTGGCTGGGCGGGCTCGCGCTGGAACATGGCTTCGCACTCGATGCGTTGCCGTGGGTCGCTGTCGCGGTGACGTTCGCGGCGCTCGTCGTCACGTGGGTCGCGATGCGGCTCGATGCGCGCGCACCGGCACGTGGTGCGGCGCCGGCGGCGCATTGAGCGGTTGACGGGCGGTGCGTCGACCGGTGCCTTCTTCGGTGCCGGATCGGCGCCGTAGCGGCAGGAAAAGGTTCGCGAGAAACGCATTCCTCCGCGATGCTGATAACGGTGTGAAGATAACTTCGTTTGCCGGCCGGGGGGCGGGTGATAGCGTCTCGATACGCGCTGTTCGTGGCGCAACCCGATTCCGGCTTACCCCATTCGCAGGGCCGCGCGGCGGCCCGGAGGCAATGCTATGTCTTCACCCCTGGCGCTGGTGCGCGACGTGTCTTCCTTCGAGTCCGGCGACGCCGCCGACGCGCGGACGACCGCGTCGCTCGACGTCCTCGAGCAGGTCGTCGGCGTGAACCTCGCGCGCTTGCGCGCCGAGCGGCAGCTGTCGCTCGATGCGCTCGCGCGGCTATCCGGTGTATCGCGTGCGATGCTCGCGCAGATCGAGTCGGCGCGCAGCGTGCCGTCGATCAAGGTGCTCTGCAAGATCGCCGCGGCGCTGAAGGTGTCGGTCGCCGCGTTTCTGCGCCGGCACGCGGTAAACGGCTTCGAGCACCTGGCGGCCGAGCGTGCGTCGCGCGTCGTCAGCTCGAACGGCCGCTTCTCGGCGCGCGCGCTATATCCGGAAGGCGAACCGGCCGCCGCCGAGTTCCACGAGTTGCGGATCGCGCCGCTGCATACGGAACCCGGCGCACGGCGCGCGCCCGGCACGACGGTGAACCTGGTCGTGAGCGAGGGGACGCTCGAGGTCAGCGTGCACGATCGCCGCCAGTTGCTCGCGACCGGCGACGCGATCGTGTTCGACGCAGACCAGCCGTACAGCCTGCGCAACCCGGGCGACAGCGAAGCACGTGCGTTCCGCGTGACGGTGAGCCCCGAGGTGCCGCCGCGCTGGCTCGTGCCCGACGCCGCACACGCGGCTGGCTGATGCTTCGGCCGAAGCCGGGCTCGCACCTGTCGCGTTCCGGACGGGCGCCCGGTGCCCGGTATCGGTCGTTTGGACGATGCCGTTAGACGGAGTCGTCAGTAAGGTTTTAGGTGTGGTTCGCTGCGCGGTGCGCGCAGCTGATGTATGCTTGGCCCGCCGGTCACGGGTAGCCCCCGGCCGGCATCAGTGCGTCTTCAGGGCGGGGCGAAATTCCCCACCGGCGGTAGGCTGGCGAAAGCCGGCGAGCCCGCGAGCGCCCGTGCATCCGCGCGGGGTCAGCAGATCTGGTCGAATGCCAGAGCCGACGGTCACAGTCCGGATGAGAGAAGATGTGCAGATAGTCATGTCCGCCAGGGCCGCTTTGCCACGCGTGCGAAGCGGATTGTCGTTCTGTCTGTTTGCAATGCCCTGAAACGTTTTTCGCCCAAATCGTATTTGCGAGGAGCGTTTCACATGTCCTTGATGTCCGTTTCGTCGGCACCGTCCGACGCCTTTGCCGATCTCCCGTTGCTCGATTCCGAACCGGTGCCGCCGCGCATCGCCGCCGCGCTCGACGCGATGCGTGCGGGCCGTGCCGTCGTGTTGCAGGACGATCACGACCGCGAAAACGAGGCCGACCTGATCGTCGCCGCCGAGCGCATCACGCCCGAGACGATGGCGCTGCTGATCCGCGAATGCAGCGGCATCGTGTGCCTGTGCCTGACCGACGATCAGGTGCGCGCGCTCGAGCTGCCGCCGATGGTGCAGACCAACGAGAGCCGCAACGGCACCGCATTCACCGTATCGATCGAGGCGCGCGAAGGCGTGCACACCGGCGTGTCCGCGGCCGACCGCGTGACGACGATTCGCGCGGCGATCGCCGACGATGCGAAGCCGTACGACATCGTGCGCCCCGGCCACGTGTTCCCGCTGCGTGCGCAGCCGGGCGGCGTGCTGGCGCGCCGCGGTCATACCGAAGGCACGGTCGACCTGTCGATCCTCGCGGGCCTGAAGCCGGCGGGCGTGCTGTGCGAACTGATGAATCCGGACGGCACGATGACGCGCGGCGACGACGTCGAGCGTTTCGCGCAGCAGCACGGCCTGCCGATGCTGACGATCGCCGAACTGGTCGAATTCCGCGAGGCGCTGGCGGCTGCGCGCGAGCGTTGCTGCGAACCGGCCTGACGGGGAAGGCAGCGGGCGCATCGATGCGCCCGCGAGACGGCGCGCGCGCATCGGCGCACGCGAGCGCCGGCCGTCAGGACTGCACGTCGCCGAATTCGCCGCGCTGGCCGGCCGCGACGAGCGCCGGCAGTTCATCCATCTTGCGCATGATCCGCGTGATGCCCATCGCGCGCAGCGCATCCGCGTAGTTGTCGGGGATGTGGCTCGCGCCGACGAACGCGATCGTCTTCATCCCGGCCGCGCGCGCGGCGTTCAGGCCCGATACGCTGTCTTCGACGACGATGCAGCGCACCGGCGCGACGCCAAGTGTTTGCGCCGCATGCAGGTACACGTCGGGGTAGGGCTTCGGCCGCGCGACCTGCTCGGAGCTGAACACGCGGTCTCCGAAGATTTCGGTCAACGACGCGCGCTTCAGCGAGTTGCGCACACGCACGAGCCGGCTGTTCGAGACCACTGCGGCAGGCAGGCCGACCTTCAGCAATGCATCGCGCACGCCGGTGATCGGCGCGAGCGACTGTGCGAGTGCGATCTCGATGTTGTGCTCGATGGTTTCGATGAAGTTCTCGGGCATCCGGATCGCGAAATGCGCTTCGAGTCCGGCGAGAAAGCGTGATGTCTGCTGGCCGAACGCGGATTTCGCGGCGGCTTCGAAATCGAGGTGCGGGAACGTGGCGGACAGCGTTTCGAGCAATACGCGGTCGGCGATGACTTCGCTGTCGACGAGTACGCCGTCGCAGTCGCAGATGAGGTGATCGAGCATGATGGTGAAGAAGCGGGGTGTCGGCGACGCCGATCATGCCGCCATGATACGTGCTTTCGCCGATGCTCCGCGAGCCGTTCGGCCGGCTGCCTTCACCGTCGCGTCGATCCCGTGCCGCTCACGCGTGCCGGCTCGCGCTGCTGCACAGCGGCGGCCCGCTCGCGCCGGCCGCCGCTGTGCAGGCGTCACACCTCGACCACGCGCCCCGTTTGCCACGACGTCATTGCCGCCTCGGCCAGCTCGAGCGCGGCCAGCCCGTCGTCGATCGTCGTCCTGACGGGCGTGCCGTCGCGCAGCGCATCGACGAAGTGCGCGATCTCGGCCGCGTACGCATGCCGGTAGCGCTCGAGGAAGAATGGCTCCGGCACGTCCGTTGCAACGCCGTTCGCGGACCACGCGGCGACTTCGGTCGGCCGCACGTTGCCGGCCTGCAGCATCCCGAGGCTGCCGAGCAGCTCGAAGCGCTGGTCGTAGCCGTAAGCTGCGCGGCGCGACGTGTTGATCTGGCACAGCAGCCCGCGCCGCGTGCGGATCGTGACGGCCGTCGAATCGATGTCGCCTGCGTCGCGCACGGCCGGATCGGTCAGGCAACTGCCGGTCGCATGCAGCGTCTGCGCTTCGTCGCCGAGGATCCAGCGGAACACGTCGAAGTCGTGGATCAGCATGTCCTTGAAGATGCCGCCCGAGCTGCGGATATAGTCGGCGGGCGGCGCGCCGGGGTCGCGGCTCGTGACGACCAGCATTTCCGGCACGCCGATATCGCCGCGCTCGACGCGTGCCTTCAGCGCGGCGAAAGTCGGATCGAAGCGGCGCTGGAAGCCGATCATGCAGGTCACGCCGCGGCGTCGCACGACGTCCGCGCATTCGCGCGAGCGCGCGACGGTGAGGTCGACCGGCTTCTCGCAGAACACCGCCTTGCCCGCGTTCGCCGCCGCGACGATCAGGTCGGCGTGCGTGTCGGTGCTCGACGCGATCACGACGGCCTGCACGGATGCGTCGCCTAGCGCGCGTTCGACGTCGGCGACCTGCGCGCCGTGCGCATGCGCGAGCGCGTCGGCCGACGGCGCGTGCCGGTCGACCACGTATTTGAGCTTCGCGCCCGGATGGCGTGCCAGATTGGCCGCGTGGATCTTCCCGATTCTTCCCGCGCCGAACAAAGCGAATTCGATCATGCTGCTCTCCTGTTGACTCCGTTGTCTTCCGTTCGGGCGCGGCGCGTTGGCCGTGGCCCGCGTTGCCCATCAAAACGAATGGTTGATGCCGAGGTTCACGCCGGTCTGCGAACGGCCCGGCAGCGGATTCGCGAGGTTGTCGTTGTCGCTGCCGGGGTTGTTGTTCGCGACCGAGAAATTCGAGCCGCTCGCGTTGCGCACGTGGGCGACGGTCGCGTAGAGCAGCGTCCGCTTGGACAGGCTGTATGCGCCGCCGAGCGCGAACATCGACGCATGGCCGGACGGATCGTGCGTCGCATCGCCCGCGCCGGAACCGACGTGCACGTAGTACGCGGCGCCGCCGAGCGACAGCACGGGCGTCACGCGATACTGTGCGCCGATCCAGTAGTGATCCGCGTTGCGCGCGAGGCCGGCGGGTGTGTCCGGCGCGTTCAGGTGCGTGTAGGCGGCCTGCAACGTCAGCGCGCGCCAATAGAGATTCGCACCGGCGAAGACTTCGCGCGAGCTCGTGAACACGTTGCTCATCCGGCCGTTCGCGTCGCGCAGTTCGTCGTACATCGCGCGCAGCATCACGAAGTCGTTGCGGTACGTGAGCTGGACCCCGTCGCTACGGCCGTACTCGTTCGCCGCGCCCAGGTTGAAGCCGCCGGCCTGGTTGCCGAGCGCGTACTGCGCATGCAGGCTGAAGCCGTTCCACGACGGCGACCGGTACTCGATGTTGTTGCTCGTGATCGGCACGTTGCGGCTGCGCACCAGCGCGGTGGCCGAATATGCCTGTTGCAGCAGCGGGTCCATGTCCCACTGGTCGTTCGCGATGAACAGGTTGCGACCGAACGTCAGCGTGCCGAGCCGATCGTTGCGCACGCCGACGAGCGCCTTGCGGCTGAACAGGCGGCCGTTGCCGTCGCCCGCCGTGCCCGACATCAGGTTGGTGCCCGATTCGAGGTTGAAGATCACGCGGTAGCCGCCGCCGATGTCTTCCTGGCCGAGCAGCCCGAACCGGCTCGCGCCCCAGTCGCTGCTTTGCGCACGCAACCGCGACGCGGTGGTGCCGTTGCCGGTTTGCACCTGGCTCACGTAGTCGAGGCCGGCGTCGGCGACGCCGTACAGCGTGACCGACGTCTGCGCGAACGCAGGCGAATAACAGAGGATTCCTGAGCAGCCAAGCGCGGTAAGCGCGATTCGTTTCATGTCGTCTCCAGACCTTGCGTCGTTTTGTTGTGGATTGTCTTGCTGGCCGGCGTTGCATCGCGCGCCTCTTCGGGCGCGGCGTGATGCCTGGCACGAAGCGTGTCGCGGCGGCCTGCGCCGCCGCGCTCGCTCAGCGGGCGGCCAGCTCGCCGCGGACGTAATCGATGCTCGCCCGCAGCCGGTCTTCGATGTCGTCGGCTTCGGCGATTTCGTTCGCGAACGGCTCGAACGAGAATGCGCCCCGATAGCTGCGCGCGAGCAGTTCGCGCAGTTGCCGGACGTTACCGAGCCGGTCGGCGCCGCCGACCAGCACACGATGGCCGTCGCGCATCCGGTCGACCGGCAGGTCGCTTTCCTCGACGCCCGAGATGTGCACGAGGCCCGTCAGGTTCGGGAAGAAGATGTCTTCGCCCGCCAGGTGATGGTGGAACGTGTCGTGCACGAGCCGGAACACCTGTTCGCCGGCTGCCGCGTAGATGCCCTTCACCGCGTCCGACTTGCGGCGCAGCGCGCATTCCTCGAAGCCGAGCGGTTCGATGAAACCCAGCAGGCCGCGCGCATCGAGGATCGGCTTGAGCGCCTTCAGCGCCGTCACGAGATCCGCATGGCGTGCGTCGGCGTCGCGCGAGTCGGCGCGGCTGTTGGTCGGGCACAGCACCAGCGCACGCGCGCCGCATTGCGCGGCGTAGTCGGCGAGCACGGTCGCTTCGTCCGCGCGCTCGGCGCTCCATTGCTCGAAGCGCTGCAGCGCGTTGATCGTCAGGATCGTCACGCCGCCGGCTTCGGCCGCCGCGCGCACCGCGGCGGCCGGCGTGCCGTCGGTGATCTCGACGCCGTCCAGATCGTTGCGGATCTCGATCGTGTCGACGCCGAGTCGCCTGCATAGCGCGACATAGCGGTCGAGCGGCAGGCGCGGCGCGCTCATCCGGTTCAGCGAAAAGTGGAATGCGTGTTGCGTCATCGTTGTCTCCTCGGGTCTCGGGTGGGGCAGGGCGAATCAGGCGAAGCTGCGCGCGGGGTTGCCGGCCGGTACGGCGTCCGGTGCCGACGCGAGCGCGCGCCACGTGTCGCGCAGCCATTGCGCGCACGCGACGTTGTTGTCGAAGATCGAATAGCGGGCGCCGCCGCCGTAGTCGGGAAACGGGATGAACTCGCAGCTGATCTGCTCGAGCCGCGCCGGCCGTGCATGAACCTGCCACTGCAGCAGGCGCCGTAGCGCCGTTTTCCACGTGTCGAGCGACGCGGCGCGCCACTCGCCGTGATAGGTGCCCGGTGGCGGCGCGACGAACGGGTACTGGATTCCGCGGCCGGGCCGTCCGTCCGCGCGGCGCATCCAGCGGTTCTCCGGGTTGTTCGGAATCACGCTGCGCGCATGAGCATGGCGAACCCAGCCGCGCGCGATCCAGTCGGCGTAGAGGGCCGACGGCGACGTCGGGGCGAGCAGGCGGTACGCGCTGTCGGCCGGCTCGTGCAGGCCCGACGCGTCGAGTTCGGCGCGGTTGCCGATCTTGAACAGCAGGTGCGAATGGTCGAGCGTGATCCGGAACGGCACGCCGGCCTGCTCGACGTGCCGCGCGACACGTGCCACGCGCGTGAAATCCTCGCTCCACATGTCGACGTGCACTTCGAGGCTCGGCAGGCAGCCGACCGGCTCGCCGCGTTCGTATGCGCGCAGGTAGAAATCGGCGACTTCGCGGTCCGACAGCGGATGGCCGTGCGCGTGGTGCGCGTACAGCTGGCAGTTGAGCACCGTGCTGCCGAACCGCGCACCGGCGTCGACGATCTCGGCGACGTGCGCTTCGTCGCGGCCGGCGCGCCAGATGCCGCCGATCGCGCGAATCGGCAGCGCGTGCCGGTCGACCAGCGCGAAATACGGCGACAGGTCCTCGCCGCGCACCGGGTTCTTTTCGACATAGTCGAACACGCCGGCGCCGGCGATCATCCGGAACCGCTCGGCGGGCGTGGGCAGCGGCAGGCCGTCGTGTTCGAGCACGCCGTCGAGGTTCACGCCGATGAGGATCGCTTCAGCCATCGCCTGCCGTCCGTCGTTGTCCTGGATGGCTGCCAAATGTACGGACGTGCCGGGCCGGCTGCATGACAAACGTTGACGAAAAATCGCCAATGCGGCGGTCGATTTTTGCGCCGTGCATCGGGTGCGCGGCGCGGTGTGCGTCAGCCCTGCAGATACGGGCTGGTGCGCACGTTGGCCGAACAGAACACGCGGAACTCGACCGGGTCGGCGGGCGGCGGCTGTTCGACGATGCCGCACGCATGCAGCACGTGCTGCAGCGCGGAGATCGCCTGGCCGTCGGGATCCTGGTCGATCGCGATGTCCATCGAGCCGGCTTCGATGTACGTGCGGTGCAGATCGATCATCTCGTGCCCGATCCAGACGACGCGCCCGGCCGCGCCCGCCTTGCGCAGCGCGGCCTCGATGCCGGCGGAGCCCGCACCGCTGTTGTAGATCCCGACGATGTCGCCGTGCGCGTGCAGCGCGTTCGTCACCGCGCGATAGCAGCGGTCGTCCTGGTCGAGCGTTTCGACCGGCGGCTCGTCGCAGCCGAGGTCGGCGAATGCGTCGGTCAGCTGGTCGACACAGCCGGCCATCCGGTCGGCGTGCGCGCGATAGCCCATGCGTCCGCCCAGCAGCAGCACGCGGCCCGGGTGCGGTGCGAGGCGGCCGAGGTAGTAGCCGGCCGTGCGCCCGGCGCGATAGTTGTCGATGCCCGCGTAGTGCACGCGCGAGATGCCGCCGATGTCGGTGACCATCGTGACCACGGTCTCGCCGCGCGCGATCGCACCGGCCAGTGCGTCGTGCACGCGCGGCGTGTCGCGTGCGGTGACGATCAGCGCCGCGCGCCGGTACGCGGGCCGCTCGATCAGCGCGGCGGCGCGTTCGTCGTCCGCGGCAGGCAGGATGGTCCGGTGTACGACCACGCGCCGGTCGAGCATCTGCAGCGAGCGTTGCAGCGCCTGCTGCAGCCGCCGGAAGAACGGCGTGTCGGTGTCCGGCAGCAGCACGTCGACATGGAGCAGCCCGTGCCGCGTGTCGGGCAACTGGCGCGGCACGCCGAGCTGGCGGGCGGCCGCGACCACCCGCTCGCGTGCGTTCGCGGACACGCTGCCGCGCTCGTTCAGCACGCGGTCGACGGTGGTCGTGCTGACGCCGGCGAGCGCGGCGATCTCGTCGAAGCGTGCGGTGCGCTTGCGCCAGCGTGGCCCGGTAGGGTCGGCCATGGTCGTCTCCATCCTGTGTCGTCGCCAGCGGGGTGTGGCGCTGTCCGGAACGCTAAAGCGATGGCGAAATTTCGTCAACGTTTCGATTGAGCGGGGCAGGGCCGTCGCCTAATTTTGGCTCCATGCCGAAGCGCTCGCCGCGCTTCCCGCGAACGAGAAACCAGGAGACACGAGTGGCCCATACGGACGACCAGGCGCACGAGCGCACCGCGGCGGCGCACCGCCGGGAATACCGAATGATCGGCGGCGCCGGCGAGCGCGCACGGGCGGCGGGGCTCGCCAACGCCGACTGGTACCGGTGCCCGGTGCCGCGGCCGGTGATGAAGCAATTGATGCAGCGCGACGATGCGCGCGCAATCCGCGACACGCTGATCTGGTACGCGGCGATCGTCGCGAGCGGCGTGCTTGCGTGGCTCGCATGGCGCGCGCATTCGGCGTGGGCGATTCCCGCGTTCTTCGTGTACGGCACGCTGTACTGCAGCCCGGCCGACTCGCGCTGGCACGAATGCGGGCACGGCACGGCATTTCGCACGCGCTGGATGAACGACGTGCTGTACCAGGTCGCGTCGTTCCAGGTGTTCCGCCGCGCGACGGTCTGGCGCTGGAGCCACGCGCGGCATCACACCGACACGCTGGTGGTCGGGCGCGATCCGGAAATCGCCGCGCCGAAGCCGACCGACTGGCTCGGACTCGCGTTGAACGTGGTCGCGCTGAAGCACGTGGCGAGCGAGCTGCGCAAGATGATCGCGCTCGCGTTCGCCGGCCGGCTCGACGACGAGGCGCGCACGTACGTGCCGGACTCGGAATGGCCGAAGGTCGTGCGCGAGGCGCGCATCCATCTGGCCGTCTACACACTCGTGATCGGTGCGTCGCTGTACTGGCGCACGATCCTGCCGCTGCTATACATCGGACTGCCGAGTCTCTACGGCGCGTGGCTGTACCTGTACTTCGGCCTCACCCAGCACGCCGGCATGCCCGAGAACGTGCTCGACCATCGGCGCAACTGCCGGACCGTGATGATGAATCCGGTGTTCCGCTTCCTGTACTGGAACATGAACTACCACGTCGAACATCACATGTTCCCGATGGTGCCGTTTCATGCGCTGCCGGCGCTGCACGACGCGGTGAAGGCCGACATGCCGCCGCCGTACCGCAGCACCGTGGCCGCGTATGCGGAGATCGTGCCGGCGCTGATCCGGCAGACGCGCGATCCGTCCCATCACGTCGTGCGGCCGGTGCCGGGTGCGGCGCGCGCGTGACGGACATCGAACATTCCAGCCAGGGAGACACGCATCATGACGCAATGGATCGACACCGGCGCACTCGACGATATCGACGATGAAGACGTCGCGCGCTTCGACCACGACGGCCGCACGTACGCGATCTACCGGATCGACGGGAACGTGTACGCAAGCGATGGCCTGTGCACGCATGAGCGCGTGCATCTCGCGGACGGGCTCGTGCTCGACCACGTGATCGAATGCCCGAAGCACAACGGGCGCTTCGACGTGCGCGACGGCCGGGCGCTGTCGGCCCCCGCCTGCGAGAAGCTGCGCACCTATCGCGCGAAGGTCGAGGACGGCCGCATCCTGATCGAGGTGTGACGCGATGACGAACGACCGTGTAATGGCGATCGTCGGCGCGGGCCATGCGGGTGGCCGCGCGGCGCAGGTGCTGCGCGAAGGCGGCTGGCGCGGGCGCATCGTGCTGATCGGTGCCGAGCCGCACCTGCCGTACGAGCGGCCGCCGCTGTCGAAAGGCGTGCTGACCGGCGAACGCAGTGCGGCGCAATGCGGGCTGCGCGATCCGGACGCATGGCGTGCCGACGACATCGAGCCGATCGTCGCGACGGTCGAGCGGATCGATCCGGTGGCGCGGGAGTTGCACGTGTCGGGCGGCCGCCGATTCGATTACGACGCGCTGCTGCTCGCGACCGGCGGCCGCGCGCGCCGCCTCGCGATTCCGGGTGCGGAACTCGACGGCGTATTCGCGTTGCGCACGCTCGACGATGCGGCGGCGCTCGGCGGCCGGCTCGTGCCCGATGCGCGGGTCGTGCTCATCGGCGGCGGCTTCATCGGCCTCGAGGTCGCGGCGTCGGCGCGCTTGCGCGGCTGCCGCGTGACGGTGCTCGATGCGGCGCCGCGCCTGCTCGGGCGCGCGGTGCCGGCGCCGATTGCCATGCGCGTGCATGCGCTTCACGCGCAGCACGGCGTGGCGATCGGCCTGAAGCGCCGGCCGGTCGCGATCGAGCGCACGGCCGACGGTGCGCTGGCCGTCGTGCTCGACGACGGCGACACGCTGATCGCCGATACGGTCGTGGCCGGCATCGGGATCGAGCCGGCCGACGAGTTGGCGCGCGACGCGGGTCTGGCGGTCGATCGCGGGATCGTCGTGAGCGCGCGGCTCGAGACGTCGGCACGCGGCATCTATGCGGCCGGCGACGTCGCGGTGTTCCCGAGCGGCGTGTCGGGGCGGCTCGTGCGTCAGGAGACGTGGCACGGTGCCGAAACGCAGGCGCGCGTCGCGGCGCGCAACATGCTCGGCGCCGACGAAGCGTATCGCGACACGCCATGGTTCTGGTCCGATCAATACGACGCGCAGCTGCAGGTGGCCGGCGAGCCGGCGCTCGGCGAGCGGACGGTCGCGCGCGTGCTCGGCGACGACGCCGAAATCCATTTCCATTTCGACGCGGGCGAGCGGCTCGTCGCGGCGAGCGGCTTCGGTCGCGCGTCGGCTTTCGTGAAGGAAATGCGCGTGGCGAGGATACTGGTCGAGCGCGCGATCGACGTGACGCCGGCGGCGGTTGCCGATCCGGGCGTGAAGCTGAAGTCTCTGGTGCCGGCCGCGCGCGATCGCTAGCGGCGCAGGTGCGAGGGGAGGGGAAGGAGGGTAGCGCGCGGCAACCTATGCCGCGCGCCGGATGTGGCGAATGTGGCGAATGTGGCGAATGGCAGTGCGGTCAGGCCATCGCGTGCAGATGCAGATACAGGCCGGCGGCCGCGGCGCCGCCGAGCAGCGGGCCGATCACGGGCACCCACGCATAGCGCCAGTCGCTGTCGCGCTTGCCGGGGATCGGCAGCAGCGCATGCATGATGCGCGGCGACAGGTCGCGCGCCGGGCTCATCGCATAGCCGGTCGGGCCGCCGAGCGAGATGCCGATGCCGAGCACCAGGAGGCCGACGGGCAGCGCGTCGAGCGCGCCGAGGCCGACTTGCGGCGAGGCCAGATACAGCACGCCGAGGATCAGCACGAACGTACAGATCGCTTCGGTCAGCACGTTGTGCGTGACGCTGCGGATCGCGGGCGCCGTGCAGAACACCGCGAGCTTCAGGTCGGCGTCGACTTCCTTCGCGAAGTGCTGGCGATACGCGAGCCACACGAGCAGCGAGCCGGCCATCCCGCCGAGCATCTGCGCGAGGATGTAGCCGCCGACTTTCGACCACGCGAACTTGCCCGCGAGCGCAAGGCTGATCGTCACGATCGGGTTCAGGTGCGCGCCGCTGAACGACGCGGTCACGTAGACGGCGACGAACACGGCCATCGCCCAGCCCATCACGATCACGATCAGGTCCGCGCCTTTGCCCTTGGTCTTCGCAAGCAGCACGTTTGCGACCGCGCCGTTGCCGAGCAGCACGAGGATCGCGGTGCCGATGAATTCTGCAATATAAGGTGACATGATTTGTCTCTCGTAAGTCGCGGCGGACTCGCGCGCTGCGCGGTCCGCCGATGTTGTTGTATTTCTCTGGATTGTTTGCGATTACTGCGCGTCGTCGGCCCACGCCTTGGCGGCGCGCACCGCGCGTTGCCAGCCGGCCATGCAGCGTTCGACCTGCTCCTTCGGCATCGACGGCGAGAAGCGGCGATCGAGCTGCCACTGGCTGCGCACTTCGTCGAGGTTCTTCCAGTAGCCGATCGCGAGCCCCGCGAGGTAGGCCGCGCCGAGCGCGGTCGTCTCGGTGATCTGCGGACGCACCGCGTCGACGCCGAGCAGGTCGGCCTGGAACTGCATCAGCAGGTTGTTCGCGCTTGCGCCGCCGTCCACGCGCAGCTCGCCGATGCTGATGCCCGAGTCGGCCTCCATCGCGGCCAGCACATCGAGCGACTGGTAGGCGATTGCGTCGAGCGCCGCGCGTGCGAGGTGCGCGGACGTCGTGCCGCGCGTGACGCCGAACACCGAACCGCGTGCCCGTGCGTTCCAGTGCGGCGCGCCGAGGCCCGCGAACGCCGGCACGAGATAGACGCCGTCGGTGTGCGGCACGCTCGCGGCGAGCGCTTCGATTTCGGCGGCCGTCTTGATGATGCCGACGCCGTCGCGCAGCCACTGCACGACCGCGCCAGCGATGAAGATGCTGCCCTCGAGCGCGTACTGCACGTCGTCGCCGATCTGCCACGCGATCGTCGTCACGAGGTTGTTCTTCGACTCGATCGGCTTGTTGCCGGTGTTCATCATCAGGAAGCAGCCGGTGCCGTAGGTGTTCTTCACCATGCCCGAGGTCGTGCACATCTGGCCGAACAGCGCCGCGTGCTGGTCGCCGGCGATGCCCGCGAGCGGAATCTTCGATGCGAACACGGTGGTCTTCGTGTGGCCGTAGATTTCCGACGACGCCTTCACTTCCGGCAGCATGTTGCGCGGGATGTCGAGCAGTTCGAGCAGCTCGCTGTCCCACTCGCGCGTGTGGATGTTGAACAGCATCGTGCGCGATGCGTTCGTCACGTCGGTCACGTGCAGCTCGTGCTTCGTGAAGTTCCATACGAGCCAGCTGTCGACGGTGCCGAAGGCGAGCTTGCCCTGGCGCGCCTTCTCGCGCGCGCCCGGCACGTTGTCGAGGATCCATCGGATCTTGGTAGCGGAGAAGTACGAGTCGATCGGCAGGCCGGTCTTCGCGCGCACCTTCGCCTCGAGGCCCTGCTTCTTCAGAGAATCGCAGAAGTCGGCGGTGCGGCGGTCCTGCCAGACGATCGCGTTGTACACCGGCTGGCCCGTCTCGCGATCCCAGACGATGGTCGTCTCGCGCTGGTTGGTGATGCCGATCGCGGCGATCGACGTGCCGTTCAGGCCGGTGCGCGTGACCGCTTCGGCGGCGACGCCCGCCTGCGTCGACCAGATTTCCTGCGGGTCGTGCTCGACCCAGCCGGGTTGCGGGTAGATCTGTTCGAATTCCTTCTGGGCGATCGATACGATGTTGCCCTGGCGATCGAACAGCATTGCGCGGGAGCTCGTCGTGCCCTGGTCAAGCGCGAGGATGTACTGATCCTGCATGTCTCTCATCTCCATCCGTGGATTGGCGTAGTTGTGATGCGCGCCGCGTGTGGCGGCGCGTCGGTGAGTCAACGTCGGTAACGCAACTGCTACTGCAATCGGAATCAGGCGTGCGGTGCGTGCACGGCGGCGAACCACGCGTCGATCGCGGCCGTCACGGCGTCGAGCGTGCCCGGCGTGACGTGCAGGCCGAGCTTCGAGCGGCGCCACAGCACGTCCTGCGCGCAGGTCGCCCATTCGACGTCGCGCAGGTAGCGCAGTTCGGCGTCGTGAATGCCCGGTGCGATCTCGGCGCCCAGGTCGGCGAGCGACTTCGCGCCATCGATCACGCGCTCCGCACGCGTGCCGTACGCACGCGCATAACGGCGTGCAAGTGCGGCAGGCAGCCACGGATGGCGTTTCGCGAACGCGCCGGCGAATGCGTCGAACTTCGCGTTCGCGATGTCGCCGCCCGGCAGGGGGGCGCCGGCCGTCCACGTCTTCGCATCGCGGCCGAGCGCGCGGCACAGCATGTCGCCGGCTTCCTCGGCGAGCTTGCGGAACGTCGTGATCTTGCCGCCGAACACCGACAGCAGCGGCGCACCGGCGCCGTCGTCCATCTCGAGGCGGTAGTCGCGCGTGACGGCCGATGCGTTCGCCGCGTTCTCGTCCTCGAGCAGCGGACGCACGCCCGAATAGGTCCAGTGCACGTCGGCCGGTGAGATCTTGCGCTTGAAGTAGCGGTTGATCGACTCGCACAGATACTGCGTCTCGTCGCGGTCGATCGCGACCTTCGCGGGATCGCTCGTGTATTCGACGTCGGTCGTGCCGATCAGCGTGAAGTCGTGTTCGTACGGAATCGCGAAGATGATCCGCTTGTCCGGGTTCTGGAAGATGTAGGCGTGGTCATGATCGAACAGGCGCCGCGTGACGATGTGGCTGCCCTTCACGAGCCGCACGCTGTGATGCGCGCCGCGGCCCAGCGCGCCGTGCAGCACGTCGCCGACCCACGGGCCGGCCGCGTTCGCGACCGCGCGCGCGTGCACGACGCGGATCGAACCGTCCGCGTGCTGCAGCCGTGCTTCCCATTCGTCGCCGTGGCGTTCGGCGGATACGAGCTTCGTGCGCGTCAGGATCTCGGCGCCGCGCTCCTGCGCATCGAGCGCGTTCAGCACGACGAGGCGTGCGTCGTCGACCCAGCCGTCCGAATACACGAAGCCGCGCTTGATCGAGTCGATCAGCGGCGCGCCGGCCGCATGGCGCCGCATGTCGATGCCGCGCGAGCCCGGCAGCAGTTCGCGTTTGGCGAGGTGATCGTAGAGGAACAGGCCGATGCGGATCAGCCACGCCGGCCTCAGGTTCGGCATGTGCGGCATCACGAAGCGCAGCGGCCACATGATGTGCGGCGCCGCGCGCAGCAGCGTCTCGCGCTCCTGCAGCGCTTTGCGCACCAGTCCGAATTCGTTGTATTCGAGATAGCGCAGGCCGCCGTGAATCAGCTTCGTGCTGCACGACGACGTGTGCGACGCGAGGTCGTCCTGCTCGCAGAGCAGGACCGACAGGCCGCGGCCGGCCGCATCGCGCGCGATGCCCGCGCCGTTGATGCCGCCGCCGACGACGAGCAGATCGTAGCGATTCGGTTGAGTCACCCTGCTGTCCTTATCGTCTGATGGAAATTGGCGAACACGGAATGTTCGAATTCGAAATTTAACGAACGAAATCGAAAAAGTAAAGTTCGAAAAAGCAGGGCCAGTAGCGCGCGGCGCGATCCCGGACGATACTGGCGGAATCGACCGTTTCGCGAGGTGAATCATGCGTATTGGGATGTGGGCCGGCGCGTGCGCCGTCGTTCTGGCAGGATGCGCCGCCGGCACCCCGCCGCTGGCCGGCAACTGGCGTGCGCCGTCGTTCGTCGACCTGCAGACGTCGTGCGGCGGCGCCGCGCGCGACTGGGGCGCGGACGCGCAGCCTGTCTATTCGACGCTGTACGACGCGTACGTCGCGAAACGGTATCGCGGGCTGACGCAAGCGAACTATTGTGCGTTCGTAAACGAACTTTCGACGCACTATGCGGCGCCGGACGCGGCGGGGCGTGCCGGCTGGGTCGCGTATTTCAACGGCGCGCGTGCGCAGGCGGTGAGCTGGCGGGCCGCGGTCGATCCGACGCTGCGCGGCGGCTGACGCGGAGAAGCTGCGGGAGGCGGAACGAGCTGGGAAGGCGGCACGGCCGGGAATCCGGCCGGCGCGCTCAGGTCAGGAACAGCGGGACTTCACGAATAGCGGCATTTGATCGATCGCAACGCGGCGTCGCCAGTTTCGGTCACGCAGTATTTGCGTCCCGATCCCAGTCCTTCCAGTCGAACGAGCTGCTGTTCGAGCAGCGCGTCGAGTTCATCGCGATCCATGTCGCCGTGATCGGGGGCGTCTTTCACTAGCAGTAGCGTGGCGAATTCATGCGGACTCAGCATCGTTCTCTCCATGGCAACCGGTTTGCCCGCGCGGCCGGCACACGCGCCGGTGCGCGATACCCCGCAGGGTATGGCTTGGGGGGAAAGCTGTATTCGCCGGCCTTGGGATTCGCACACGCCTTGGCAGGGCGGATCGGGCGAACGGGCCGGGGAACTGGAGTCTAGTCGAGCGCGCGGGCAACGACAAATCGTGCCCCGTTAATTTTCAGTTTGACAGGCACGCAAGCTGCAAGCGGTCCGGTCGGCGCGCCAACTTCTTGATTTCACTTGAAGTTTCAGGTGCGGTGCAGCATTGCAACCGTCATTCCGCGACGTACACCTGGGTACCGGCGGCCGCGACTGCATCGGCCATCTCGGGGGGCAGCGGCTTGTCGGTGAAGAGCGCATGCACCTGGCTCAAGTGCCCCTGGCGCACCAGCGCGGGGCGGTCGACCTTCGAATGGTCGGCGACGAGATAGACGGTGCGCGCATGCTGCATGATCGCTTCGGCGACGCGCACCTCGCGCGTGTCGAAGTCGCGCAGCGTGCCGTCGGCCTCGATCGCCGACGTGCCGATGATCGCGTAGTCGACCTTGAACTGGCGGATGAAGTCGATCGCGAGTTCGCCGACGATGCCCTTGTCCCACGGCCGCACGATGCCGCCCGTGATCAGCACCTCGCAGTCCGGATAGCCGCTCATCATCGATGCGACGTTCAGGTTGTTCGTGATCACGTGCAGCCCGTGATGCCGGTTCAGCGCGCGGGCGACTTCCTCGGTCGTCGTGCCGAGGTTGATGAACAACGATGCCTGGTCGGGGATGTGCGACGCCGCGAGCGCCGCGATGCGCCGCTTCTCGTCGTGGAACATCCGCTGGCGCGCGGTGTACGACACGTTCTCGGAACTGGTCGGCAGGCTTGCGCCGCCGTGGTAGCGGCGCAGCAGGTTCAGGTCGGCGAGCCAGTTCACGTCGCGGCGGATCGTCTGCGGCGTGACCGCGAAGTGCGCGGCGAGATCGTCGACGGTCACGAAGCCGTCGCGCTGCACCCATTCGAGCAATTCCTGCTGGCGCGCGTTCAGGGTGAGGCGAGGATCTCGGGTCATGGCTCGGCGGTCGGATCGTAAGGCGGAGCGGCTATTGTAAGGGCGGGAAGGGCGTTCGACCGGCCTGCCGCGCACGGTGGCCGGCGATTCATGCGGAAACTGCATGGATTCATGTGACAAATGAATTTGTGCGATTGCGCGGATCGCGCTGCAATGACGGACTGCCCGCACGCGCGGGCGCGCGTTCATTCAGCTTTCGACGAGGTAGAACCGATGACTGGCTTCAACTGGCACAACCCGTATCCGACGACCCGCATTCCGGTGTTCGCACGCAACGTAGTGTCGACGTCGCACCCGCTCGCGGCGCAGGCCGGGCTGCGGATGCTGTGGAAGGGCGGCAACGCCGTCGACGCGGCGCTGGCCGCCGCGGCTGCGATCACGGTGGTCGAACCCGTGTCGTGCGGGCTGGGCGGCGACGCGTTCGCGCTGGTGTGGGACGGCGAGCGGCTGTCGGGCCTGAATTCGTCGGGCGTCGCGCCTGCCGCGTGGAACCCAGACTATTTCCGCAAGCGCCACGGCGAGGACGCGAATGGCATCGCTAACAAGCCGACGCGCGGCTGGGATACCGTCACGGTGCCGGGCGTGATCGCGGGCTGGGAGGCGCTGCACGCGAAGTTCGGCTCGCTGCCGTTCGCGGACCTGCTCGAGCCGGCGATCGAGATCGCCGAGCGCGGCTATTCCGTGTCGCCGATCGTCGCGCACAAGTGGGCGGCCGCGGTGCCCGAGTTGCAGGGGCTGCCGGGCTTCGCCGAGACCTTTATGCCGCGCGGGCGCGCGCCGCTCGTCGGCGAGCGCATGTGCCTGCCGGGCCACGCGCAGACGCTGCGCACGCTCGCGAAGGAAGGTGCGCGCGCATTCTACGAGGGCGCACTCGCCGGGCAGATCGCGGCGTTCTCGCGCGAAGGCGGCGGTGCGCTGACCGAAGCCGACCTGCGCGCGTACCGGCCGGAATGGGTCGAGCCGATCGGCAAGCGCTTCGGCCGCCATACGATTCACGAGATTCCGCCGAACGGGCAGGGCATCGCCGCGCTGATCGCGCTCGGCATCGCCGAGCATGCGGGCGTGACCGAATGGCCCGTCGATTCGGTCGACTCGCAGCACCTGCAGATCGAGGCGATGAAGCTCGCGTTCGCGGACGTCTATCGCTACGTCGCCGATCCGCGCGCGATGGAAGTGACGCCCGAGCAAATGCTCGACGATGCGTATCTCGCGGAGCGCGCGAAGCTGATCGACCGCTCGCGCGCGACGCACTTCGCGGCCGGCCGGCCGCATTCGGGCGGCACGATCTATTTGTCGGCCGCGGACGAGCGCGGGATGATGGTGAGCTTCATCCAGTCGAACTACATGGGCTTCGGCTCGGGTCTCGTCGTGCCGGGCACCGGCATTGCATTGCAGAACCGCGGGCACGGCTTCTCGATGGACCCGGCGTCGCCGAACGTCGTCGCGGGCGGCAAGCGGCCGTTCCACACGATCATTCCGGCGTTCGTCACCGAGGAAGCGAACGGCCGCACCGAGGCCGTGATGAGCTTCGGGGTGATGGGCGGCGACATGCAGCCGCAGGGCCATCTGCAGACCATCGTGCGGATGCTCGGCTACGGGCAGCAGCCGCAGGCCGCATGCTGCGCGCCGCGCTGGAAGGTCAATCGCGACTTCACGCTCGACGTCGAGGCGACGATGAATCGCGATACGGTCGATGCGCTCGCCGCGCGCGGCCATACGATCAAGTCGATCGACGATCCCTACATGGATTTCGGTTCGGGGCAGTTCGTGTGGCGCCTCGATCCGGACGATCCCGAGCGCGGCTACGTGGCCGCGAGCGACAGCCGCCGTGACGGGCTGGCGGCCGGTTTCTGACGGAACGCTTCCAGTGTGGTGCCCCGACGGGCGGCCGAACGGCCGCCCGTTTTGCTTGCTGCAGCGCATGCCGTCGCATGCGCGCAATCCGTTTGAGGAACTCATCTAACGAACGGCAATATGCGCGGCGGAACTGCGCCCGTCAGGTATGGTCAGTGCTCTGAAGCACGAAGATCGAAGTCCGGCTAAGATGCCAGAATGGTTCGGCCGGACCAATCCACTATAAATGCAAGCAAAACGTCGCCTGCGGGCGCTCCGGGCCGGTGCCGAAGGCACGGGCCGGACGGTCGCGCGACGACTGGGAGCGCATCACCATGCACACTGAAACGACGCATGTCATGCCGTGGCGTATCGAGGACATCGATCTGAACCGGATCGATCGTCCGCGCGCCGCTGCGAACGAGGATTTGCTGCTGCTGCTGTGCGCGGCATCGTTCATCGAGAGCGGCTCCGATCTGTACACGAGCAACCTGAGCGAGTTTTTCAACGACGACCCCGAAGTATCCGAGTGGCTCAACAATGCATGGGAGCACGAAGAATTGCAGCATGGCCGCGCGTTGAAGGCGTATATCGCGCACGTGTGGCCGGAGTTCGACTGGGATACGGCGTTCGCGAATTTCTTCGACGAGTATTCGAAGACCTGCTCGATCGAGGCGTTCGAGAAGACGCGCGCGCTCGAGATGGTCGCGCGCTGCGTCGTCGAAACGGGCACGGCCACGCTGTATCGCGCGATCAACGAGTGCTCTGACGAGCCCGTGCTGAAGGAAATCACCGACAACATCCGCACGGACGAAGTGCGCCACTACAAGCACTTCTTCAAATACTTCAAGAAGTACAACCAGCTCGAAGGCAACGGCCGGCTCGCCGTGCTCGGTGCGCTGATGCGTCGCGTGATGGAAATCAAGAACGAGGATTCGGAGATCGCGCTGCGCCACGTGTTCGCGATCCGCTATCCGGAGCGCGTCGGCGACAGCGAATACAATCGTGCGCGCGTGGCGCGCATCAACTCGCTGGTGCGACGCAACCTGTCGGCCGACATGTGCGTGAAGATGCTGCTCAAGCCGCTCGACCTGCCCGCGAAGATCCAGCCGGGCGTCCACTATCCGCTCACGAAGCTCACGCAGCACGTGTTCTTCCGCTGATCGTCTTTGCGTGAACCGGCCGGCGCGTATGCTGCGGTATCGTCATCCGCTTTCCACCGGGGCCGCCACCATGACCGATTCCCATCGCCACGCGCTCGAACAATGGACGTTCGACGCGTGGCCGCCGGCCGTCGTCGCACTGTTCGACGGCACCGCGCTCGAACGCCACGCCGACTTCGCCGCATCGTTGATCGTCGCGACCGACGACGGCCAGTTGCGCACGACGCTGCTCAGCGTCGGCGAGATCTACGCACGCGATGCGGGCACGTTGCTGCTCGCGCTATGGCCGCAGTCGCGTGCGGCGCGCGCGCTTGCGCAACGGCGTGCAGCCGCGTTGACGCTCGTCGCGGACGGGGCGTTCTGGCAGGCTCAACTGAGGATCGAACCGCTCGAAGGGGACTTCGGCGGATTGGCCGGATTCGCTGCGACGATCGCGCACGGCGATGCGCAGCGGGTCGGCTATGCGCGTCTCGCGACGGGCGTCACGTTTGCGCTGGAAGGGGCGTGCGCCGAGGTGCTCGCACGCTGGCAGCGCCAGGTCGAGCATCTGCGGCGCGCGGCCGCGCGGCTTCAGTGACCGCGCTGGCCGCTGCGCGACGAACGGTTGCGGTTCGCGTGCGCGGCATTGCCGGTCGCGGGACGTGCGCCGTTGCCGGCGGACGGTCGACCGCTGCCGCCGCCATTGCCGCTGTTGCTGTTCGCGCCGCCTGCCGTGCGCGGCTTCGCCGCCTTCGCGGCCTTCGGCTGCGCGTTGCCGTCGCGCTTCGCGGCCGGCTGGCCTGAGCCGCCTGCACGCGGCTGGCGATTGCCGCCACCGCCGTCGCCGTGTCCGCCACGCGGCTGCTGGCCGCGGCGCTGCTGGATCGGCTCCGGCTTCGCGGTCGGATCGGGTTCGAAGCCCGCGATCACTTCCTGCGGAATCTCGCGCTTGATGAGCCGCTCGATGTCGCGCAGCAGTTGCTTCTCGTCGACGCACACGAGCGACACGGCTTCGCCGGTCGCGCCCGCGCGGCCCGTACGGCCGATCCGGTGCACGTAATCTTCCGGCACGTTCGGCAGGTCGAAGTTGACGACGTGCGGCAACTGGTCGATGTCGATCCCGCGTGCGGCGATGTCGGTCGCGACCAGCACCTGCAGCGTGCTGTTCTTGAATTCGGCGAGTGCGCGCGTGCGGGCCGACTGGCTCTTGTTGCCGTGGATCGCCATCGCGCTGATGCCGTCCTTCGTCAGCTGTTCGGCGAGCCGGTTCGCGCCGTGCTTCGTCCGGGTGAACACGAGCACCTGGAACCAGTTGTGTTCGCGGATCAGGTGCGTGAGCAGCTCGCGCTTGCGATCGCGGTCGACCGGGTGAATCTTCTGCGCGACGCTTTCCGCGGTGGTGTTGCGGCGTGCGACTTCGATCAGCGCGGGCGAGTCGAGCAGGCTGTCGGCGAGCGACTTGATCTCGTCGGAGAAGGTGGCCGAGAACAGCAGGTTCTGGCGCTGCGGCGGCAGCTTCGCGAGCACGCGCTTGATGTCGTGGATGAAGCCCATGTCGAGCATCCGGTCGGCTTCGTCGAGCACGAGGATGTCGAGATCCGACAGGTCGATCGTCTTTTGCTGCATGTGATCGAGCAGGCGGCCCGGCGTCGCGACGACGATGTCGACGCCGCGCTTGAGCGCATCGATCTGCGGATTGATGCTGACGCCGCCGAACATCACGGTCGAGCGCAGCTTCACGTATTTGCTGTATGCACGCACGCTTTCCTCGACCTGTGCGGCGAGTTCGCGCGTCGGCGTGAGGATCAGCGCGCGCACCGCGCGCTTCGCGCCGCGGTGCTCGGCATAGAACGTGTGCAGGCGCTGGAGGATCGGCAGCGTGAAGCCGGCGGTCTTGCCGGTGCCGGTCTGTGCGCCGGCGAGCAGGTCGCCACCGCCGAGGACGGCCGGGATCGCCTGCTGCTGGATGGGGGTCGGCGACGTGTAGCCGAGCTCGTTGACCGCCTTGACCAGCGGTTCGGCCAGGCCGAGAGATTCGAAAGACATAGATACCACTCTTGAGTTTTATGATCGGCGACGCCTCGCGCGGCCCGCGCGGGGAACTGGCGTCGCAAAAAGCAAAGGGGCGCGGCTGCGGTTTCCCGCAGCCGCGCCCCCGTCTGTGTCGCGCGTTATTTAGTCAAGCGGCGCGGAACGCAGGTCGCTCACCTGTTGCGGCGAGATCGGCGTACCGTTGTTGCCCCACGACATCCGGATATACGTGACGACTGCCGCGACTTCCTGGTTCGACAGCGACTGTGCGAACGGCGGCATCCCGTACGGACGAGGATTCTTGAACGTGCTCGGCGGATAACCACCATTCAGCACCATGCGGATCGGGTTGACTGCCGATTCCATCACGATCGAGTGGTTGCCTGCCAGCGGCGGATAGGCCGGCGGCTTGCCCGAGCCGGTTTCGGCGTGGCAGGTCGCGCAGTTGTCCGCGTAGATCTTCTTGCCCTGGTCGAACAGTGCATTGCCGAACTGCTTCGACGGCTCGTACTGCATGTTCTTCGGCGCTTCAGCCTTCTGCGGGATCGACTTCAGGTACGTCGACATGGCGCGCGTATCTTCGTCGTTCATGTACTGAAGGCTGTTGTGCACGACGTCGGCCATCGGGCCGAACACCGCGCCCTTGTTCGACACGCCGGCCTGCAGCAGGTCGGACAGCTCCTGCACGTGCCAGTCGCCGAGGCCGAGTTCCTTGTCGTTCGTCAGCGACGGCGCATACCAGTTCTGCAGCGGGATCAGGCCGCCCGCGAAGGCTGCCGAGCTCACCGGGCCGCCCATCATGTTGATCGACGTGTGGCACATCGAGCAGTGGCCCAGGCCTTCGACGAGGTACGCACCGCGGTTCCATTCGACCGACTTCGTCGGATCCGGCTTGTATTCGCCTTCCTTGAAGAACAGCGTGCGCCAGCCGATCAGCAGGTTACGGTTGTTGAACGGGAACTTCAGTTCGTGCGGACGGCTCGGCACCGACACCGGTGCGACCGAACGCAGGTACGCGTAGATCGCGTCCGAGTCGGCGCGCGTGACCTTCGTGTAGCTCGCGAACGGGAAGCCCGGGTAGAGCAGGCTGCCGTCCTTCGAACGGCCGGAGTGCATCGCGCGGTAGAAGTCGTCCGACGTCCACTTGCCGATACCGTCCTTGTCGTCCGGCGTGATGTTCGGGGTGTACATCGTGCCGAACGGCGTCGCCATCGGCAGGCCGCCCGCGAACGACTTGCCGCCGCGCACGGTGTGGCACGCGATACAGTCGCCGACGCGCGCGAGGTATTCGCCCTTCTTGATCAGCGCGGCCTGGTCGGCCGGCGTGGCCGCGACGGCAGCAGCGCCGTGCAGCGTGTCGTTGCCCGGCCACAGGACCGGGACGAGAGCGGCGGCGGCGACAATTGCGGCAGCCGAGAGTGCAAACAGGGACTTGCGTTTCATTGTGTCTGTCTCCCTTGCCTTATTGCGGTTCGCTGCCGCAGGCGAGCGGAGTCTTCATCGAACGCGCCGGAGCCGGCACGGGGTTGGCGGGCGCCGGTTGAGCCGCAAGCCATGCGGTCACGGCCGTCACGTCTTCGTCGGACAGCTTCGACGCGATCTCGTGCATGCAGTCAGGTGCCTTCGCGTGGCGGTTGCCCGAGCGCCATGCGCCGAGCTGTGCGCTCAGGTAGTCGGCGTGCAGGCCGACGAGGCCTGGGATCGCCGGCTGCATGCCGGTCAGCCCTGCGCCGTGGCAGGCCACGCAGGCCGGCAGCTTGCGGGACGGGTCGCCTTGCGTGACGAGCTGCTTGCCGCGCGCGAGCGTGGCAGCCGGCAGCGTCGGCTTGGCCGGCGCCGGGTACGGCGGGCGCTCGGCGGAGAAGTGCTCGGCGATTTCCTTCAGGTAATCGTCGTTCAGGTACGTCAGCAGGTAGTTCATCGGCGGGTACTTGCGCCGGCCGTCACGGAAGTTGACGAGCTGGTTGTACAGGTACTCGGCGGGCTTGCCGGCAAGCCGCGGGAAATAGTCGTTGTCCGTGCCCTGGCCGTGAACGCCGTGGCATGCGGTACAGCCGCGCACGCGCTCGGCCATGGTATCGGGTGCCTTGAGCGGCGCCTGCTGGGCGTGCGCTTGCTCGGGCTTGGTCTGCGCTTGGGCAGCGCTCATAAGGCCCGCGCTGCCGATCAAGAGAACGGCGAGCAACGGACGGAAGAGGCGTCTTGAAGACACACGAGACTCCATGTTTATTCGTCGGGGACCTGTCCGGGCTACGATCGGCTCGGCGCGTGGACGGCAGGACAGCCGGGCTGCTGCGACGCGGCATTCTATCATCGATGGGTAATGACGGCTATTTGGCAAAAGGACATCGGTTCCTGTCCGTTTGCGACTTGCGACAATTTGACGCGGTTTGAGCGCCGGCAGCGTGAACCGGCGTGCGCTTTGGCCATCGAAGACCGTACACTCGCGGGTCGCGCGGCGCCGCCTCCGCCGCAGATCCAGTCATTTCTCCCGTTTCCGGAATCATCGATGACGTTTTTTACCATGCCGTTGCCGTCTTCCCGCCGTTGTTCCGCCTGCCGCCGCATCGCCGGCCTGCCGTTCTCGGGAGGGCGCGCACGATGAGGATCGACAGCTTGTGGATCGGGCAGGTCGCGCTGGCGGCGCTGATGGACGCGACGTTCGCGATGGCGGTCGGCTCGGCGCTGCTCAAGGCGTGGCTCGGCAAGGACGGCGCACGGCCGGTCGTCGCGCCGTCGCACCCCGCATGGCTGCGCGCGCAACATTCGCTGGTCGCGGCGGCGCTGGCGCTCGTGCTCGCCGAGCTCGGCTGGCTGGTGTACGAGGCGGCGTCAATGAGCGGTGCGGGGCTCGGCGGCGCGTTCGCCGCGATCCCGACCGTGCTCATGCAAACTCATGCCGGCTTCGCGTGGAGCGTCGCGTTCGCCGGCGCCGTGGTGCTCGCGATCGTCGCGCTGGCCAGGCCCGACGGCCCGCTCGCGCATGCGGTGCTGTGGCTCGCGGTGATCGTGGTCGCGGGCGGCAAGGCGTCGCTCGGCCATGCGGCCGATACGGGCCCGCTGTCCGCGGCGGTCGGCGTGCAGACGCTGCACCTGCTCGCCACTGCGGTGTGGGGCGGCCTCGTGCTCGCGGGCGGGCTCGCAGTGCTGCCGGCGCTCGGCTCGTCGGTCGCGCGCGGCGCGCTGATCCGGATCGGTCAGCACCTGTCGCGCACGTCGATGATCGCGGTCGTGTTCGTGCTCGGCACCGGCGTGCTCAATGCGCTGCGCGGGCTCGGCGGCTCGCTCGCGCCGCTCGACGGCAGCACCTGGGGGCGCGTGCTGTTGCTCAAGCTGCTGCTCGTCGGGCTCGCGCTCGTGCTCGGCGGGCTGAACCGCTTCTCCGCGCTGCCGCGCCTGCGTCGCACCGCGTCGACCGAGGATGCGCACACGTTCCGCAACATCCTGCATCTCGAAGCGTTGACGATGATCGGCGTGTTCGTCGCGGCCGCCGTGCTGTCGTTCAGCGTGCCGGGCTTCGCGGCGCTTGGCTGACGGTGCGCCCGGCGCGGCGCGCGGCGGCGTCGCCCGCACGTGGCGCGCACGCAAAAACGGCCGCCTGGTCGGGCGGCCGTCCCGAAACCGGCGGCGCGGCGTGGCGGCCGCGCAAGCCGGCTTGTCTCACCATTCGGCGACGCTGCCGTCCGCGTGACGCCATACCGGGTTGCGCCAGCGGTGGCCCGTCTTCGCCATCTCGCGCACCTTCTCCTCGTTGACGTCGATGCCGAGCCCCGGGCCCTGCGGGATCGCGACGAAGCCGTCTTCGTAGCGGAACACCTCCGGGTTGCGCAGGTAGTCGAGCAGGTCGTTGCCCTGGTTGTAGTGGATGCCGAGGCTCTGTTCCTGGATGAACGCGTTGTAGCTGACCGCATCGAGCTGCAGGCACGCGGCGAGCGCGATCGGGCCGAGCGGGCAGTGCAGCGCGAGCGCGACGTCGTAGCTTTCCGCGAGCGTCGCGATCTTGCGGCACTCGGTGATGCCGCCCGCATGCGATGCGTCGGGCTGGATGATGTCGACGTAGCCGCCCGCGAGGATGTGCTTGAAGTCCCAGCGCGAATAGAGCCGCTCGCCCAGCGCGATCGGCGTGTTGGTCTGGTTGACGATGTCGCGCAGCGCCTCGGCGTTCTCCGACAGCACCGGCTCCTCGATGAACATCAGCCTGTACGGATCGAGCTCCTTCGCGAGCACCTTCGCCATCGGCTTGTGCACGCGGCCGTGGAAGTCCACGCCGATCCCGACGTGCGGGCCGACCGCGTCGCGTACTGCCGAGACGTTTGCGATCACCTGCTCGACCTTGTCGTAGGTGTCGACGATCTGCAGTTCCTCGGAGCCGTTCATCTTCACGGCCTTGAAGCCGCGCTCGACCACCGCGCGCGCATTGTTCGCGACGTCGCTCGGACGATCGCCGCCGATCCACGAATACACCTTGATCCGGTCGCGCACCTGACCGCCGAGCAGCGCGTGCACGGGCACGCCGTGATGCTTGCCCTTGATGTCCCACAATGCCTGGTCGACGCCCGCGATCGCGCTCATCATGATCGGGCCGCCGCGGTAGAAGCCGGCGCGATACATGACCTGCCAGTGATCCTCGATCAGCAGCGGGTCGCGGCCGACGAGGTAGTCGGCGAGTTCCTGCACCGCGGCTTCGACCGTGTGCGCGCGACCCTCGACGACCGGCTCGCCCCAGCCGACGATGCCTTCGTCCGTTTCGATCTTGAGGAACAGCCAGCGCGGCGGGACGACGAAGGTTTCGAGGCGGGTGATTTTCATCTCGGGAGTCTCCATGGTTGACCGGCGCGGACGTGCGGATGCGACGCCGGTCGCGTGCGTTGCGGTTATCCTAGCGTAGGCCGCTAAAAAATAGTATTAATAGCATTATTGTGCAGATAGTGGGCAACGGGCGGCATGTCCGCCAACGGAGAACGATCATTCAACGCGACCTGCATGGACAGACGGCTTTCCAGCTTGCGACCGCGATCCTGCGCGGCGACTATCCGCCTGAATCGCTGCTGCCGAGGGAACCCGAGCTGATGGAGATGTTCGGTGTGAGCCGCACGGTGCTGCGCGAGGCGCTGCGCACGCTGACGTCGAAGGGGCTCGTCGAATCGCGGCCGAAGGTCGGCACGCGCGTGCGGCCGCGGCGCGCGTGGAACCTGCTCGATGCCGACCTGCTCGATTGGTATGCGCGCGTCGCGCCGCCGCTCGCGTTTGCGCTGAAGCTGCAGGAGATGCGCGAGATGATCGAGCCGCACGCGGCCGCGCTGGCTGCGCGCGCACACTGCCCGGGCGGCTTCGATGCGATCGAGGACGCGGTGCGTGCGATGGCCGCCGCACGCAACATCGACGAATGGGTGCGCGCCGACCTGCGCTTTCACCTGAGCGTGCTGGAGGCCGGCGGTAACGAACTGCTGGTGCCGCTCGGCGCGCTGATCGACCGCACGCTCGAGGCCCAGTTGCATCTGAATGCGCGGCGCGCGCACGTGTTCAACGCGTCGCTCGCCGAGCACACGGCCGTCAGCGACGCGATCCGCGTGCGCGACGAGGACGCCGCGCGCCGCGCGATGACGACGCTGCTCGCGGTGACGCGCGCGCGAATCGAGATGGCGTGACGGGAAGGGCGCTGGCGTGCCGTCAGGCGCTCGCTCAGCCGCCAATGGCCGCGATCAACGTGCGATGCCTCGAGGATGTCGATATCGACGGGCTGCCCGTCGCGCGCTTCGCCGGCCGCTCGCACTAGCGCCGGCAGCAGCATGGCGCTGGCCCAGGGCGGCGCGCCGTCGCGCGCGTTGCCATCAGGACGGTTCGACCGGCGCCGCGCGCGGCGTGGGCATTTCGGCCTGCGGCGCCGGGCCCGTCGTGCGCGTGCCGGCCTCGGCCGGGCGTTCGATCAGCGGCGCGAGCGCCGGCGCCATCGACTTCAGCAACTGCACGGCCATCGCGCTCGTAAAGTCGTAGCGGGCTGCGTACGGCTCGTGCGCGGTCGCCGTCAGCACGCCGAAGAAGCGGTCGCCGAGCACGAACACGAACGTGCCGCTGCGATTGACCTTGCGCGACTCGATCAGCCGCGCACCGCGCGCATACACGTTGAAGCGCTGGTCGCCCGTCCCCGTCTTGCCGTACACCGCCAGCGTCTTGCCGTCGGGCAGCGTGAGGCCGCCCGCGAGCCGCCGCCCGGTGCCGTTGAGCACGACGTCGCGCAGCAGCGTGCGCGACACGTTGACGATCTCCGGCGACAGCGTCGGCTGCGGTTGCGCGGCCGCGCGCACGAAGCGCGTTTCGTACGGCGTGCCCTTCGCGAAGTCCAGGCGAGTGATCGTCTCGGTCGGTGCTTTCTCGCCGTTGTTCGCGATCAGGCCGATCAGTTTCGCGAGCGCGTCGGGCTGGTCGCCCGATGCGCCGATCGCGGCCGCATACGACGGCGTGACGTTCGCGAACGGATAGCCGAGCGCGCGCCACGCCTTCGTGATTTCCGCGTACGCGCGCAGCTCGACCATGCGGCGGATGCGGCGATCCTGGGTCGCGTGATAGCGCGTCTTGTACAGCCATGAGTAGGTGTAGAAGCGGGCATCGTGGCTGTCGCGCTGCACGTCGGCGAGCGATGCGTTCGGGTGCGCGCGCAGGTAGTTCAGCGTCCATAGCGCGAGCGGGTGGACGCTCGCGATATAGCCGCGATCGTTCAGGTTGAAGCGGTCGATCGCGTACTTCGCATAGAGCGCGGCGAGATCGTCGTCCGACAGCGACGCGGCCGGCGTGCCCTTCAGTTGCGCGCGCATCTGCGCATCGAACCACGCGAGCGATTCGTTCGGCGCGACGCTGCGCAGCACCGTCGCGATCTTCGGCGGCGACTTGCGCACGTCCTGCAGCATCAGCGCGAGCGCGTCGTCGGGGGCCTTGTCCGCATAGCGTGTGTAGTAGCGCTTCACGTAGACCTGGCTTTCGCCGTCGACGAACTGCGCGAGGTAATGCCGGCGCTGTTCGGGATCGTCGAGCCACGACGACGACGGACCGGCCGCCTTCAGCATTTCGTAATGAACGATGTCGCGCATCAGCCGCACGAACACGAGGTTGACCGAATGCTCGAACGCGGCGTGCAGCGTCATGATGCGGCCGTTGTCCGACTTGTCGAAGTTCGAGAACACCTGCGCGCCGCCGCCCGTGTAGAACACGTCGGGACTTGCCGAGTACTTGCGCTCGACCGCCGCGTCGAGCATCACCTGCAGCGAGCGGTCGCGCGTATGCGACAGGTAGTCGAGCGCCCAGTGCGACAGCGCGTCGATCGGATCGGGCTTCACCCGCGCGAGCTGTGCGTTCGACAAGCTGGCGTAGCGTGCGTGCAGGTCGGACACGATCTGCAGGTAGGTGATCAGCGTGCGCAGCTTCGCGGTCGAGCCGAGGTTGATGCGCCCGCCGCGATTCACGTCGAACGGCTCATTCACGCTGTCGGTCTGCACGCGCAGCATGTTCGCGCCGTTGCGATGCTCGTACAGCGTGAAGCTGTACGTCAGGTGCGACGGATCGTCCTTCGGCGCGAGCATCTCGAAGCCGTACAGGCCGGCCGCCTGCGCGCCATCGCGGGTCGACGCCAGCGCGAGCCGTTGGGCGACGGCCTGCTGCACGCCGTTGTCGAGCGTGCTGGTCGCCTGCAGGTCGAACTGGTCGAGCTGATACAGGTCGCTGATGCCGAGCAACGACAGCAGCGATGTGCGTGCCGACGTCACGGCCTTGCGCGACACGAACGACTGCACGTGCGCGGCGGCCGGCGGTGCGCTGCGCTCGATCTGCGCGGCGAGCGCCGCATCGCGCAGCGCGGGCGAGATCACGCCGCCGCTCGACAGCAGCCGCAGATAGCTGTCGGTCAGCTTCTGCAGCGCCGGATAGCCGCGATTCAGGAAGTACGACGGCGCGCGCTGCGCGATGATCAGCGACAGTACCTCGCGGAACGTCTTGCCCTGTTCGTCGACGTTGTCGCCGGTCGTCGGGGCGGACAGAATGCGGTTCACGTCGTTGAAGTCGCGGCCGTACCAGGCGGCAAGACCGTCGCCGATGCCGGTGATCTCGCCGATATGCGGACGCGCGGCGAGCGGCACCGAATTCAGGTAGCGCACGAGGATCGTCCGGCGCGCGAGCATCGTCTGCGGGCCGTTCATGTACGCGAGGATCGACGCGGACGCGATCTGCCGCAGCTTCTCGGGCGGTGTCGCGGTGCGCCCGTTCGGCGAATGGCGGAATTTCTCGATCTGCGTGGCGAGCGTGCTGCCGCCCGGGCGCGCCTGGTGACGGTTGACGACGTGCATCGCCTGGTCGGCGAGCGCGCGGCTGAAGCGGCCCCAGTCGATCGCCGGGTTGCGGTTCGGTTGCGCCGGGTCGAGCAGGTAGCGATCCTCGATGAACGTCAGCGAGTTGGCGACCACGCGCGGCACCGCGTCGAAATCGGCATACACGCGCTGCGGGAACACCGTCGCGAACAGCGGCGAGCCGGTCGAGTCGAACAGCATCAGCCCGGCCTGGTCCTTCTCGTCGTAAGGTAGGAACAGGCCGCGGTCGGCGAGCGACAGCATTCGCTCGGAGTCGCGCGCCTGCTGGCCGACGACGAAGCCGCGCGCGAGCAGGCGCTGCTGGAATGCCGGAATCATCGAGTAGCCGAGCCGCTCGTCGTACGGGCCGTTCGCCGGGAAGCGGATATGGTCGCTCGGCCCCGTCTCGACGGTGTAGCCGACGTCGCGGGTGAGTTCGGACAGGTAGTGCGCCTGCAGGCGCGACGTCTCGATCTCGGTCTGTACGACGCGCGCAATGATCGCGATCGCGATCACCAGCGCGGCCAGCAAAGACCATTTGATCCACGTCCAGACCGATGCACTACCGGTCACGCGCGGCAGGATGCGATTCAGCGGCCGATTCATGGCGGCATCTCCCTGAAGGCGCGGGCTCCGGCCGCGCCCCTCATTAAGGATTAGTGTAGTCCTCAACCGCAGCCTGCCAAGGGCGGTTCACTACCGAGATGCGCCGACGCAACACGCGTGCCCAAGCCGCGCGAAGCCGGTGGCGCGAACCGCCGCCGCCGCGGCTGGCGCGCCATTGCGGCCGTTCGGGGATACACGCAACGGGCCGGATCGATGCCGAAAAACGGTGCTCGATTACGCCCTTCATTCACCTGACGAAACGATCGATCAGGTGATCGACGAAGAGCCGCGCCTTGCGCGGAAAATGGCGTCGGCTCGGGTACACGATATTCATCTCCAGTTCCTCGAGCCGATAGTCGGGCAGCATCGCCAGCAGACGGCCCTTCACGAGATCCGGTTCGACGAGAAAGTCGGGCAGCACCGCGATACCCATGCCCGCGAGCGCCCAGTTCCGGATCAGCCCGATGTTGTTCGACGACGCGGATTTGTTCGGGCGCACGGTGACGGGCGTCGAGCCCTGATTGAATGACAGGTGTTCGCCCGCGAAGTCGGCATGAAACGCGAGGCACGCGTGGGACGCGAGGTCGTACGGGTGGGCCGGCGCGCCATGCCGCTCGACATATTGAGGCGCCGCGCAGACAAGCCGCTTGAGGCGCGTGAGCGGACGTTTCACCAGCGTGTTGGTGCTGATGTGCTGCGACAGCAGCAGCCCGACGTCGAAGCCTTCCGATACGAGGTCGACGTGGCGATCCACGATCGTGACTTCCGGCACGATGGCCGGATGCAGCGTCTTGAACGCATCGATCGCGGGGGCGAGCACGTGCATCCCGAACATGACGGGCGCGGCGATCTTCAGCGACCCGATCGGCTCGTGATGCATCGACGCGATCGTTTCCTCGACGCGGTCGATTTCCTCGATCACGTGACGGATCTGCGTGAGATACAGATGACCGGCGTCGGTCAGCGACAGGCTGCGGGTCGTGCGATTCAGCAGACGTGCGCCGAGGCGATCCTCGATGCCCATCACGAGGCGCGTGGCCGATGAATTGGAGATGTTCAGCTCGGTGGCGGCTCGCGCGAAGCTGTGCAATTCGGCCACCTTCACAAATAACCGCATCGGTAGGAGTTCGTCCATTTTTTGTCGATAAACAGAAATTGTTTATTGAGTTCTATATATCGATTTATAGGTTTTGAACGTCTCTTTTGGGTGAATGACTATTATGAAATGCCGTGTTTATCCGGGTCGAAATCAGGCGAAAAATTGGAGATTTTTTGAATATTCCGATTGTCCTGATCGTGCTCGGTATTGCATCGTATATAAACCTTGATGGCTGATTTGTATTTAGTAATTGTACGAAATTTTAGGAAAATTTAAAGGGAGACGAATTTGATATTTCACGTGCGATTCGATTCGAACGGGCCGCATCGCTATCGCCATAGCAGTTTCGCGGGATCGTACCGGCGCACCGCCTCGACGAAGCAGTGGATCAGGTAGTCGCATGCGAGCGTGTTCAGCGCATCGCGTCGCGTGAGCACGCCGGCCGACACGGCCGGAATCGTCTCCTTCACGTCGATCGTGACCATCCGCTCGCGTATCCAGTCGATTTCCATGAAGTGCTTCGGCACGCACGATACGGTGTCGGTGTGCACCGACAGCGAGAACGCCGCGCTGAACGACGTGCATTCGACGATCGGCTGCGGCGCCGGGTAGCCGTGCGCGACGAATACGTTCTGCAGCAACCGGCCGATGCTTTCCGGCGACGTGTTGAGCACCCACTGCGCGTCCTGCAACTGCGCGAGCGACGTGCAGTGGCGCAGCGGATTGCTCGCGCGCGTCATCAGGATCAGCTCCGATTCGATCAGCGGCCGGAACGTGAATTCGGGCGACAGCCGCGTTGCATCGACGATCGCGATCACGAAATCGAGCGAGCCGTCGCGCAGGCGCGGCAGTGCCGTGTCGAGAAAGCCTTCGCGCACGTCCAGGCGGATCGTCGGCATCCGCTGGCGGAACGCATCGAGCGCGGCCGGCAGGAAGCCGAGCGACATCAGCGGCGTCAGCGCGCACGCGAGCGCGCCTTCCGTGCCGCCCGACAACTGGATCACGTCGTCGCGTGCGTGCTGCATTTCCGCGAGGATCAGCCGCGCTCGTGCATGGACGGCCTGCCCGAAGCGCGTGAGCTGCGCGCCGCGCGCGTTGCGCGTGACGAGCGGCACGCCGAGGTCTTGCTCGAGTTCGCGGATCGCCTTCGTGAGCGCGGGCTGCGACAAATGGATGGCGCGCGCGGCGGCGCGCAGGCTGCCGTGTTCGGCGATGGCGGCAAGCGCGCGGAGCTGGTGATGTTTCACGGCGTGGCGGGGCGCGGCGGCAGTGGCGACGTTCGTATCCTACACCGCGCCGGCGCGGGAAAAGCACGCGATAACCATGCGTTATCACGATCGGAAAATGTCGCTCCGGGCTGCGTATTTTGAATGCCTAGACTGCATGCGCAGGCCGTCGAACTGGCCGCGCACCCGATACGCACAACCAGTACGGAGATACACCTTCATGAAGGCGCCCCGAGCGGACAGCATGTTCGGCGGGCATGTCGGCGACGCTGCCGCATCCCCGTCCAATCGCCAGTTGATCGTTGCAATCACGATCGGCAACGGCCTCGAATTCTTCGATCTCACCGTGTTCAGCTTCTTCGCGGTGCTGCTCGGCAAACTGTTCTTTCCGGCCGCGTCCGCGCAACAGCAATTGCTGATGTCGGTCGCGACCTTCGGCGTCGGCTTCATCGCGCGGCCGCTCGGCGGCGTCGTGATCGGGCTCGTGGCCGACCGCTTCGGCCGCGTGCCGGCCATGAACCTCACGCTCGTCACGATGGCGCTCGGCACCGGGATGATCGGCATTCTGCCGACCTATGCGCAGATCGGCGTCGCGGCGCCCGTGCTGGTCGTGCTCGCACGGCTGCTGCAGGGCTTTTCGGCCGGCGGCGAAGTCGGCGTATCGACGTCGCTGCTCGCCGAGCGTGCGCCGCCCGGCGAACGCGGCTACTACACGAGCTGGCAATTCGCGAGCCAGGGCGCCGCGGCGCTGGCCGGTTCGTTCGTCGGCTTCCTGCTATCGTATTTC
The DNA here is from genome assembly GCF_003857765.1 of Burkholderia sp. Bp9016. NCBI lineage: Bacteria > Pseudomonadati > Pseudomonadota > Betaproteobacteria > Burkholderiales > Burkholderiaceae > Burkholderia > Burkholderia sp. Bp9016. Next base: position 35,527 of record NZ_QTPY01000017.1, on the reverse strand, counting down.
CTCGAGCCGGCCGCGCTCGAATCGTGGGGCTGGCGCGTGCCGTTTCTCGCCGGCGTGCTGATCGCGCCGGTCGGCCTGTATCTGCGCGCACGCTTCAATGCGATCGAACAGCATGCGCCGGCCGCCGCTGCGCGACGCTCGTCCGCGGTGCTCGGCACCGTGCTGCGGCGCGACGGCGGCGCGGTGCTGACCGCGCTCGGCCTCGTGGTCGGCGGCACGGCCGCGCATTTCATCGTTCTCTATTACATGTCGACGTACGCGATCCGGGTGCTGCGCCTGCCGATGGATACCGCGCTGTGGTGCGGGATCTTGTCCGGTGCGGTGATGTTCGTCGCCGCGCCGATCGGCGGACGCCTGTCGGACCGCACCGGCAGCAAGCGTGTCGCGCTGTGGACGCGCGTGGCGCTGACCGTGCTGATCCTTCCGGGCTTCTGGCTGATCCGCGCGGTGCCGTCGATCGCGACGATGTACGCCGTCGTGATGCTGCTCGCCGCGCTGCATTCGATCAACGCCGGCGCGAACGGTGTGATCCTCGCGGAGCTGTTTCCGAAGAGCACGCGAGCGACCGCGCTGTCGATCGCGTATGCGGGCGGCGTATCGATCTTCGGCGGCTTCGCGCAGTTCATCGTCACCTGGCTGATCGGCGCGACCGGCAATCCGGCCGCGCCGGCGTGGTACGTGATCGTCTGCGGTGTGCTGTCGCTCATCGCACTCGCGTTTGCGTCGGACCGCAGCGCTCAGGATGACTGATTGTTTTTCTCGTTCTTCCATTTGCCCCATGACTACCACCGTTTCGTTTTCGTCGTCGCCTGCCGACGTCGCCGCCGGCAACCTGTGCGACCTGCCCGCGCGCACGATGCTCGAGTTGCTGAAGTCCCGGCAGATCGGCGCGTGTGACCTGCTCGATGCGCATCTCGCGCGAATCGCGACGGTCAATCCATGCGTGAATGCGCTCGTCACCATCGCCGATCCCGATGCGCTGCGCGCCCGTGCGCGCGAGCTCGATGCGCGCTGGATGCGCGGCGAATGGCAGGGGCCGCTGCACGGGCTGCCGGTGTCGCAGAAGGACCTGACCGCGACGCGCGGCGTGCGCACGACCTTCGGTTCGCCGTTGTTCGCCGATCACGTGCCGCAGCACGACGCGCTGATCGTGCGCCGCTGCGCGAGCGCCGGCGCGCTGATGATCGGCAAGTCGAACACGCCTGAATTCGGCGCCGGCTCGCATACGTTCAACGAGGTGTTCGGCCCGACGCGCAACCCGTGGGACCTGACGCGCTCCGCCGGCGGCAGCAGCGGCGGCGCGGCGGCCGCGCTTGCATGCGGGATGAATCCGCTCGCGTGCGGCAGCGACATGGGCGGCTCGCTGCGCAACCCGGCCGCGTGGAACAACGTTGTCGGGCTGCGGCCGTCGCCCGGGCTCGTGCCGCGCGCGCCGGACCTCAACGGCTGGGCGACGCTCGGCGTCGACGGGCCGATGGCGCGCGATGTTGCCGACACCGCGTTGCTGCTGTCGGCGATCGCCGGGCCGAGCGGCGAAACCGCGACCGAAATCGCGGAGCCGGGCGCGCGCTTCGCGCAGCCGCTCGAGCGCAATTTCCGCGGCACGCGGATCGCGATGTCGCGCGGTCTGCCCGGCGTGCCGGTCGATCCCGAGATCCGGCGCGCGGTGGACGCGCAGGCGCGCGTATTCGCGTCGCTCGGCTGCGAAGTCGAATTCGACGACCCCGATCTCGCCGAAGCCGAGGACGTGTTCCGGATCGAGCGCGCATGGATGATCGGCACGCTGGTCGACGGCTTCGACGAGCGGCAGCGCGCGGCGCTGAAACCCGAACTCCTCGACGAATACCGGCTGCATCGCTCGCTCGCGGCCGCGGATCTCGGCCGCATGTTCGTGACGAAGACGCGCCTGTTCGAACGGATGCGCACGTTCATGCAGCGCCATGCGTTCTACGTGCTGCCGACTACCCAGGTGATGCCGTTCGATGCCGCGCTGCGCGTGCCTGCCGATGTACTCGGCATCGCGAATACGTCCTACATCGACTGGATGCGCGTGTGCTGGCTGCTGTCGTCGACCGAGGCGCCGATCCTGTCGGTGCCGTGCGGCTTCTCCGCGACCGGCTTGCCGATCGGCATGCAGATCGTCGGCCGCTATCGCGACGACTGGGGCGTGCTGCAACTCGGCCATGCGTACGAAATCGCTGCCGGCCGTCGCTGGATGCCGCCGCCCGTCGTCGCCGACGCACTGCGCTGACCATTTTTCCCGGCTGACACCGGACCGTTCCGGTTCGTGCCGGCAGGCCGCGCGCCTGCGGGAGGCGCGCACGCCTGCGTTTGGCCATTCAACCCGCGCAATGGAGATCTCTCGATGAAAAAACGGCTGTTGGCAGGCGCGGGCGTCGCGCTGATCGCGGGTGCGGCGCACGCACAGAGCAGCGTTACGCTGTACGGCATTATCGATGAAGGGCTGACCTACACGAGCAATGTTGCGTCAACCGGTGCGAACGGCACGACAAGCGGCAAGCCCGCGCTGCGGTTGCTGGGCGGCGTGCAGCAGGCAAGCCGCTGGGGGCTGCGCGGCAGCGAGGATCTCGGCGGCGGGCTGGCGGCGGTCTTCACGCTAGAGAACGGGTTCGATCCGAGCACCGGCAAGCTCGGGCAGGGCGGGCTGATCTTCGGCAAGAAGGCGTTCGTCGGGTTGTCGGGGCCGTTCGGCACCGTGACGCTCGGCCGGCAGTACGACACCAACGTAGACTTCCTCGGCCCGCTCGAGGCCGCCGCGCTGTTCGGCGGCTACATGGTTGCGCACCCCGGCGACCTCGACAACGTGAACAACGCGAACTCGACCAACAACGCGATCAAGTTCACGAGCAACGACTACGGCGGGTTCCGCTTTGCGGCGATGTACGGGGTCGGCGGCGTGGCGGGCGCGGCGACGCGCGACCAGGTGTGGTCGGCGACCGTCGGCTATACGCGCGGGCCGCTCGCGGTGGCGGCCGGCTACCTGAATGCGCGCAACCCCAACGTGTCGTTCTTCGGGACGACCGGCAGCCCCGCGCCGACCGTGGGCGGTGTGCCCGGCAACAACATGCAGTCGCCGGTGTATTCGGGCTATGCATCGGCGCGCACGTTGCAGGTCGCGGCGGTGGGCGGTACCTATGCGATCGGCGCGGTGACGCTCGGCGCGATGTATACGAACACGTCGTTCCGCCAGCTCGGCGACCTGTCGTCCGGGCCGAACCCTGGCGGCGTGTCCGGCAACGCGGTGTTCAACAACGCCGAGGCGAGCGTGCGCTACCAGTTCACGCCCTATCTGTTCGGCGGCGTCGCGTACGACTATACGCGCGGCGGCGGTGTGAACGGTCGCGATGGCGCGACGTATCACCAGGTTGCGGCCGGGCTCGACTATTTCCTGTCGAAGCGCACGGACGTCTACGTGACCGCTGTCTATCAGCGCGCTTCGGGCATCGATTCGACTGGGCATGCGGCCGTCGCGGCGATCAACGGCCCCGGCGCGTCCGCGAACGACCGGCAGCTCGAGGCGCGAATCGGCATGCGGCACAAGTTCTGAGGTGCCGGTCCGGACGATGGAGACCGGCCGCACGGTTATATCCTCACGAAACGCCCGCGACCGACGGGCGAATACCGGTTGCCCGCACGCGGTCCGACGCTGCGTTGCGCGGCGTTTCCGAGGGAGAGCCCAACCACGAGCCGAAAATTCATTCTGAAGGGCGACACGACCGACCATGGCGGCGTCGTGCTGGACGGGATCGCCAATTCGTCGTTCGACGGCCGCGAGCTTGCCTATCTCGGCGCGCCGGTGTTCCGCGCCACGTGCAAGACCCAGGGCGCGATCGTGTCGGACGGCGGCGAGCGGACGATGACCGTGATGGGCAAGGTCGTCGCGCTCGATCACGACCTGTGCCAGTGTCTGTGCACGCCGCAACCGAAGCTGATCCCGTAGCAGGGCACGGGGACCATCTCGGGCTGAAGCCTGTCGTCAGACGCTGCCGTCGGTCTCGATCACGAGGATGCGCGCTTCGCCGAGCGGGTGCGCGACGTGCTCGGTGCCGACCGTTGCATGGAAGACGTCTCCTGTCTCGAGCACCGCCGCGTGCTCGATGCCCGCTTCTCGATAGCGCATCTCGACACGGCCGTCGAGCACCGCGAACACTTCCTCACCGTCGTTCACGTGCCATCGGTACGGCTGATCGGTCCAGTGCAGACGGACCGTGATGCCGTTCAGGTTCGCAATGTCCAGCGCGCCCCACGGGCGCTGCGCGGTGAACGCGCGACTGCGGACGATGTTCATCGTTGGATCCTTGCGTGCCAATACGTCGACAGGCAGGCGGACGGACGGTGCCTGCCGGCGGGATTCCGTTCGCTCGGGATCAGTGCGACATCGCGCGCAACGCTGCGTCGACGATCTGCCTGCGCTTGTCCAGACCGGCCGCCGAGCGCGCCGTCACGCGTTTCAGGACCGATGCCGGCGCGGTATCTGGCGAACCCGCATTGAACGGCGGCGCCGGCGCGTATTCGAGCGCGAGCTGAATCGACTGCGCCTCTTCTTCGCCGGCCAGTTCGGCGGCGATCGTCAATGCGAAGTCGATGCCGGCCGTCACGCCGCCGCCGGTGATCAGGTTGCCGTCGCGCACCACGCGTTCGCGCACGGGCACCGCGCCGAGCGGCTCCAGCAGTGAATGAAAGCTCCAGTGCGTCGTTGCGCGGCGTCCGCGCAGCAGGCCGGCCACGCCGAGCAGCAGCGCACCCGTGCAGACCGATGTCACGTAGCGCGCCGTGGCCGCGCGCTGCTGCACGAACGCGATCGTTTCGGCATCGAGCAGCAGCGCGTTGATTCCGATTCCGCCGGGCACGCAGATCACGTCGAGCGGCGGGCAGTCGTCGAACGTGCAGGTCGGCGCGAGCGCGAGGCCGCTGCTCGACGCGACCGTGTCGCGCGATTTCCAGACGAGATGGACGGCCGCGTCGGGCAGCGACGCAAGCACATCGTGCGGACCGGTGAGATCGAGCTGCTGGACGCCCGGGAACACGAGAAGGCCAATATGCAGGGTCATGCGAACACTCCGAATGGAAGGGGAACGCGCCGCAGCCGGCGCACGATGGACAGATCGATTCTAGGCGCGTAGTGTTTGGCGAAATTGCCATATCACCCACGTTTTCAGCCAATCGCCATGTCTGCCGCACCACGCTCGATCCTGGTCCTCGCGTTTCCCCGTGCGCAATTGCTCGACGTGACCGGGCCGCTGCAGGTGTTCGCTTCCGTCAACGAGCTCGCGCAGGAGCGCGGCCAGCCCGCACCGTATGCGCCGCGCGTCGTCGCCGCCGACGCCGGGCCGATCGAGACCTCGTCCGGCCTCGTCGTGATGGCCGATTCGCTGCGCTCGGCCGGACGGCCCGATACGGTGATCGTGGCCGGCGGCAAGGGCGTGCAGGCGGCGTCGCGGGATGCGCGGATGGTGCGTTGGGTCCGGCAGCAGGCGCAGCGCGCACGACGTGTCGCGTCGGTCTGCACCGGCGCGTTCCTGCTTGCCGAGGCCGGCCTGCTCGACGGGCGGCGCGCGGTCACGCACTGGGCACGCTGCGACGAATTCGCGGCGCGCTACCCGAACGTGCGCGTCGAAGCCGATCCGATCTTCATCCGCGAAGGCTCGTTGTGGACGTCGGCCGGCGTGACGGCCGGCATCGATCTCGCGCTCGCGCTCGTCGAGGAGGATCTCGGACGGGCGGTCGCGCTCGACGCCGCACGCGAACTCGTCGTGTTCCTGAAGCGGCCGGGCGGGCAGGCGCAGTTCAGCGCGATGCTGTCGATGCAGCGCACCGACGATCGTTTCGGTGAGTTGCATGCGTGGATCGCCGAGCATCTGGCGGCCGATCTATCGGTGCCGGCGCTGGCCGAGCGCGTCAGCATGAGCGAGCGCAGCTTCGTGCGCCACTATCGCGCCGAAACCGGCCGCACGCCGGCGCGCGCGGTCGAGCAGATCCGTATCGAGGCCGCGCAGCGTTTGCTCGGCGAAACCGTCTGGCCCGTCAAGCGAATCGCCACGCGCTGCGGCTTCGGTTCCGAAGAGACGCTGCGACGCAGTTTCGTGCGCGTGCTCGGCGTGTCGCCGCAGGGCTATCGCGAGCGGTTCGTGCGGTAACGGCACACGTGCACCATTGGCGGCCGTGCGCAATGCCGGGGACGGAACGATTGCGGTGTCGAACTGAACGCAGGTCGATCACTTTCGAGTCCGAAGCGCTGCGACTATTCAGAAGTGGAGAACAATAGGCGGGGGCTTGTGCCGTGCCCGTGGCGCGCTCTATTCTGTTCCGTTGGCGATTCGAAGGGGGCGCAGCATGGACCGCATCCAGGCAATGGAAGTTTTCACCCGCGTGGTCGACGCGAACAGCTTTACGCGTGCGGCCGACACGCTCGCGATGCCGCGCGCGTCGGTGACGACCATCATCCAGAATCTCGAGGCGCTGCTCGGCGTGCGTCTGATGCACCGGACGACGCGCCGGCTGTCGTTGACGCCGGAGGGCGCCGCGTACTACGAGCATTGCATGAAGATCATCTCGGAGATCGCGGAAGCCGACGCGAGTTTCCAGACCGGCAACCGCAAGCCGAGCGGCGTGCTGCGCGTACACATGCCGAACTCGCTCGGGCGGCGCGTCGTGCTGCCCGAGCTGTCGGTCTTCCGGCAGCGCTATCCGGACATCACGCTCGATCTCGGCCTGTCGGACCGATACGTCGATCCGGTCGAGGAGGGCATCGACTGCATGATCCGGGTCGGGCCGCTCGAGGATTCGTCGATGGTCGCGCGGCGGATCGGGATGCTCAAACGCGTGACCTGCGCGTCGCCCGACTATCTGGCGCGCCATGGCGAGCCGCAGGAGATCGCCGATCTCGCCGATCATCATGCGGTGAATTTCCGTGCGAGCCACGGCGCGCGTGCGATTCCGTGGGTGTTCATGATCGAAGGCAAGCCGGTCGAGGTGCGGATGAACGGCAGCGTGACCGTCAACGATTCGGACGCGTATGTGACGTGCGGGCTCGAAGGGTTCGGAATGATCCAGCCGACGCTGTTCATGGTGCTGTCGAACCTGCTCGACGGTTCGCTCGTCGAGGTGCTGCCCGACTGCAATCCGAAGCCCAAGCCGATCTCGATCGTGTATCCGCACAACCGGCATCTGTCGCAGAAGGTGCGCGTGTTCGCGGACTGGATCGCGGAGTTGTTCGAATCGACGCCGGCGCTGGAGGGCGGGGAGAACTGGCGCGGGAAGGTGCGTGTGGATGCGGTAGAGGAGCGCGGATCGTTGGTGGCGTAGAGCGCAACGTGCGCGTGACCTGAAGGACGGGTGACACGCGACACCCGCTTGCACCGGATGAGACAATGAAAAAAGCCGCTGCTCCGTAAGGAGCAGCGGCTTTTCGCATTTGGTGGCGAATCAGGGACTCGAACCCCGGACCTGCGGATTATGATTCCGTCGCTCTAACCGACTGAGCTAATTCGCCGAAGACTTGAATTATGTAGATGTACCGCCCGGCTGTCAACACCTTTTTCCATCTTCCCTGAAAAAAGTTGCCGGCGGCCCGTTCGGGCCAGGATAGCGGGCGGGGTGCCGCCCGCTATCCTGCCTCAATCCTGCGCGTAGATATTGGAGTCCTTCGTCTCCTTGACGAACAGCAGGCCGATCACGAACGTGACCAGCGCGATCACGATCGGATACCAGAGCCCCGAATAGATGTCGCCCTTCGCCGCGACGATCGCGAATGCGGTCGCCGGCAGGAAGCCGCCGAACCAGCCGTTGCCGATGTGATACGGCAGCGACATCGACGTGTAGCGGATCCGCGTCGGGAACATCTCGACCAGCATCGCGGCGATCGGGCCGTAGACCATCGTCACGTAGATCACGAGGATCGTCAGGATCACGATCGTCATCGGCCAGTTGAGCTGCGCCGGGTCGGCCTTGGCCGGATAGCCTGCCGCCTTGAGCGTGGACGCGAGCGTCTTGTCGAACGCCGCGCCCTGCGCCTTCGCATCGGCCGCCTTGCCGTCATAGGCCGGGATCACCGTGTCGCCCACCTTGATCTCGGCGCTCGAGCCGGCCGGGGCCGCGATGTTCTCGTAGTTCAGGCCGGCCTTCGCGAGCGCGCTCTTCACGATGTCGCACGAGCTCGTGAACTTCGACGTGCCCACCGGGTTGAACTGGAACGAGCAGGTGGCCGGGTCGGCAACGACCGAGATGGGTGCCTTCTGCGTCGCGAGTTCGAGCTGCGGGTTCGCGTAGTGCGTGAGCGCCTTGAACAGCGGGAAGTACGTGAGCGCGGCGATCAGGCAGCCGGCGAGAATGATCGGCTTGCGGCCGATCCGGTCCGACAGCGAGCCGAAGAACAGGAAGAACGGCGTGCCGATCAGGAGCGCGATCGCGATCAGGATGTTCGCGCTGGCACCGTCGACCTTCAGCGTCTGCGTCAGGAAGAACAGCGCGTAGAACTGGCCCGTGTACCACACGACGGCCTGGCCGGCGGTCAGGCCGACGAGCGCGAGGATCACGATCTTCAGGTTCTTCCACTGGCCGAATGCTTCGGTCAGCGGCGCCTTCGACGTCTTGCCTTCCGCCTTGATGCGCAGGAACACCGGCGATTCGTTCAGCTGCATCCGGATCCACACCGACACCGCGAGCAGCAGGATCGACGCGATGAACGGCACGCGCCAGCCCCAGTTGCCGAATGCCTCCTCGCCGATGAAGGTGCGCACGCCCAGGATCACGAGCAGCGACAGGAACAGGCCGAGCGTCGCGGTCGTCTGGATCCACGCGGTGTAGAAGCCGCGCCGGTTCGCCGGTGCATGTTCGGCGACGTAGGTAGCCGCGCCGCCGTACTCGCCGCCGAGCGCGAGGCCCTGCAGCAGCCGCATCCCGATGAAGATCACCGGAGCGGCGATGCCGATCGACGTGTAGCCGGGCAGGAAGCCGACCACGAACGTCGAGATGCCCATGATCACGATCGTCACGAGGAACGTGTGCTTGCGGCCGACGAGGTCGCCGAGCCGGCCGAACACGATCGCGCCGAACGGTCGCACGGCGAAGCCGGCCGCGAAGCCGAGGAGGGTGAAGATGAAGGCGGCGGTCGGATTGACCCCGGAGAAGAAGCTCTTGCTGATGTAGGCCGCGAGCGAGCCGGCCAGGTAAAAGTCGTACCACTCGAACACGGTGCCGAGCGACGACGCGAAGATCACCTTCTTTTCTTCGCCCGTCATCGGCGAGTGCGAAATTTGCCCGCCTAACGTTGCCATGAATCGTCTCCAAGTCCCTTGATATAGATATGCGGCCGCCTTGGGTGGGCGGGCCTGTCGACGATTATTGGCAGGGAAACTTACGGCGCACTGACTCGCGCATGCAAAACGACTGCGCGTTAACCCGCGAAGAATCGGCCGCTTCGCGTCCCGATCGTGTCGCGAACGGGCGATAAAGCGGCGGTTTCGACGCGATCGCGCCACGCCGGGCGGAGTGGGGCCGGCACGCGTGTCAGGATGGATCGGGCGCGGCGCCCGACAGCGGCAGGCTGATGCGCACGAGCGTGCCGGCGAGGCGCGGCGTGTGCTGATAGACGTGATCGTCGAGCGTCAGCGTGCCGCCGTGCTGCGTGGCGATTTCGCGCACGATCGCGAGCCCCAGCCCGCTGCCGTCGCCTTCGCGGCCGAGGATCCGGTAGAAGCGCTCGACGACGCGCTCGCGTTCGCCGGCCGGGATGCCGGGCCCGGTATCCTCGACCTCGAGATGCACGCGCTGCGCCGCATGATCGGCCCGCACGCGCACGGTGATGCGCCCGCCTTCGGGCGTGTAGCGGATCGCGTTGTCGACCAGGTTGCCGAGCATCTCGCGCAGCATTACGGGATGGCCGTCGACGTCGAGCGGCGCGTCGTCCTCCGGGCCTTCGTAGCCGAGGTCCATCCGCTTCGCGAGTGCGGCCTGCACCCAGTCGCGCACCGTGCGCCGTGCGAGCGAGCCGATCTCGACCGGCTCGAACGTCAGCCCGCTCGCGCGGTTCTCGGCGCGCGCGAGCGCGAGCAGTTGCGTGACGAGCCGCGCGGCCTGCTCGGAGCTCGTCGCGATCTGCTCGAGCGAGCGCTGCACGTCGGGCGGCACGGGGTGGCGCAGCGCGAATTCGGCCTGCGTGCGCAAGCCGGCGAGCGGCGTCTTCATCTGGTGCGCGGCGTCGGCGATGAAGCGTTTTTGCAGCGCCATGTTCTGTTCGAGGCGCGCGAGCAGGTCGTTGAACGACGTGACGAGCGGCTCGATCTCGGGCGGCGCGCGCTGCGCCTCGACGGGCGACAGGTCGTCGGGCCGCCGCGCGCGGATGTGCGCCTGCAGCGCGTTGAGCGGCGCGAGCCCGCGCGACAGCCCGAACCACACGAGCAGGATCGCGAGCGGCAGGATCACGAACTGCGGCAGGATCACGCCCTTGATGATGTCGTTCGCGAGCGCATTGCGCTTGTCGAGCGTCTCGCCGACCTGGACGAGCACCGGTTGCGTGCCGCTCGACTGCGGCAGCGCGACGGTCGTATATGCGACGCGCACGTCGTTGCCGCGCAGCAGGTCGTCGCGGAACACGACGACGCCCGGCGGCGGGCGATCCTCGTCGCGCGGCAGCGGCATGTCGGCCTCGCCCGCGACCAGCTCGCCGCGCGTGCCGAGCACCTGGAAGTAGACGCTGTCGACGTTGTCCGCGCGCAGGAAGTCGCGCGTCTGCTGCGGCAGCGTCAGCTCGGCGACGCCGTTGACCGGATGGATCTGCCGCGCGAGCACATACGCATTGGTTTCGAGCGCGCGGTCGAACGGGCCGTTCGCGATCGTCTTCGCGACGAGATAGGTGACGGCGATGCTCATCGGCCACAGCAGCAGGAGCGGCGCGAGCATCCAGTCGAGGATTTCGCCGAACAGCGAGCGCGGGCGTACGGCTTCGGGCGTGTCGATCTCGTCGGGCGGCGCGAACGGGTTCTCGTAGCGCGCGTCGCGCGCAGCGTCGGCGGCGGACGGTTGCTCGCCGCTCGGATGACGGGAATGGGCCGGCGTGGCCATCGCGGCGACGGCCGGGGTCAGCGCAGCGGCGTGCCGGACGCCGCGGGCTGGGGCGCTGCCGTGTCGGGGGGCGCCGCGGGTGCGACTTTCTCGAGGCAGTAGCCGAGGCCGCGCACGGTGGAGATCCGCACGCCGCTCGGCTCGATCTTCTTGCGCAGCCGGTGCACGTACACTTCGATCGCGTTGTTGCTGACCTCCTCGCCCCATTCGCACAGATGGTCGACGAGCTGCTCCTTCGACACGAGCCGGCCGATGCGCTGCAGCAGCACTTCGAGCAGGCCGAGTTCGCGCGCGGACAGGTCGAGCACGCGCTCGTTCGCATACGCGATGCGGCCGACCTGGTCGAACGCGAGCGAACCGTGGCGCACGACGGTCGGGCCGCCGCCCGCGCCGCGCCGGGTCAGCGCGCGCACGCGCGCCTCGAGCTCGTTGAGCGCGAACGGCTTGGCCATGTAGTCGTCCGCGCCGAGATCGAGCCCCTTCACGCGCTCGTCGACGCTGTCGGCGGCGGTGAGGATCAGCACGGGGAGGTTGGAATTGCGCGCGCGCAGGCGCCTCAGCACGTCGAGCCCGGACATCTTGGGCAGCCCGAGATCGAGGATCAGCAGGTCGAAAGTCTGCATCGACAGCGCGGTATCGGCGTCGACGCCGCTCTTCACGTGGTCGACCGCATAGCCCGATTGGCGGAGTGACCGGGTGAGGCCGTCCGCGAGTATGCTGTCGTCTTCGGCGATGAGAATTCGCATGTTGCTGACCGGTGGCCGGCGGGGCGTTCACGCCGGCGCGGCTGTCTCCGAAGTTATTCGTGTACGACGCAACCCGCATTGCGGGCTTGCATAAAACACTGTTTTTTTATACAGTGTCTGCATTCGTGGGCGGCGCTTGAAAGCGGGCGCGCCTCTAACAGACGCTGCTCATCATAGCAAAGGACGATTCATGGAAGATAGCAAGAAGGGCTCCGGGATGACCGCCGAGAAGAGCAAGGCGCTGGCGGCCGCACTCGCGCAGATCGAGAAGCAGTTCGGCAAAGGATCGATCATGCGGATGGGCGACGGCGAAGCGGCCGAAGACATCCAGGTCGTCTCCACGGGCTCGCTGGGTCTCGACATCGCGCTCGGCGTCGGCGGCTTGCCGCGCGGCCGGGTGGTCGAGATCTACGGTCCGGAATCGTCGGGTAAAACCACGCTCACGCTGCAGGTCATCGCCGAACTGCAGAAGCTGGGCGGCACGGCAGCCTTTATCGACGCCGAGCACGCGCTCGACGTCCAATACGCGTCGAAGCTTGGTGTGAACGTGCCGGAGCTGCTGATTTCGCAGCCGGACACCGGCGAGCAGGCGCTCGAAATTACCGATGCACTGGTGCGCTCGGGCTCGATCGACATGATCGTCATCGACTCGGTCGCGGCGCTCGTGCCGAAGGCGGAAATCGAAGGCGAGATGGGCGATTCGCTGCCGGGCCTGCAGGCTCGCCTGATGTCGCAGGCGCTGCGCAAGCTGACGGGGACGATCAAGCGCACGAACTGCCTCGTGATCTTCATCAACCAGATCCGGATGAAGATCGGCGTGATGTTCGGCAACCCGGAAACCACGACGGGTGGCAACGCGCTGAAATTCTATGCGTCGGTGCGTCTCGATATCCGCCGGATCGGCTCGATCAAGAAAAACGACGAGGTGATCGGCAACGAAACCCGCGTGAAGGTCGTCAAGAACAAGGTGTCGCCGCCGTTCCGCGAAGCGATCTTCGACATCCTGTACGGCGAAGGCATTTCGCGTCAGGGCGAGATCATCGATCTCGGCGTGCAGGCGAAGATCGTCGACAAGGCTGGCGCCTGGTATAGCTACAACGGCGAGAAGATCGGTCAGGGCAAGGACAACGCGCGTGAATTCCTGCGCGAGAATCCGGAAATCGCCCGTGAGATCGAAAACCGCATTCGTGAATCGCTCGGTGTCGTCGCAATGCCGGATGGCGCAGGCAACGAAGCCGAGGCGATGGACGAAGAAGAGTGATGGTCGGGCGCCGAGGTCAGGCTGGCGAACCGGAGCAGAGCGACGCGCCCGAAACGGCGGGTCGCTCCGGCCGGCGAACCGGGTCCTCGGGCGCCAACCGGCGGGTCGCGGGCAGTCAGGCCGCGACCCGCACCGCGACGAGGGCATCCGACGATGCCCTCGTTTCGTTTGAGATTGCCGCGCCGGTCGATCCGTTCGACGACGACGAATCGTTCGACGCGCACGACCGGTCGCGCCGTCGCGTATCCGGCGTAAGTTTCCCGGGTGAGCGCGCAGCCAGTTCTGCGGCGCCGGTTGCGGAAGACGTCTATACGCGCAGCAGTCAGCATCCCCGCCGCACGCGCCGCGCGTCCGGTGCGTCTTCCGGCGACGAGGCGGGTGCGAGCGAGCGCAAGCCGTCGAAGCCGCCGCGTTCGCTGAAGGGCCGCGCACTTGGCTATTTGTCCCGGCGCGAGTACAGCCGGGCCGAACTCGCACGCAAGCTTGCGCCGTACGTCGGCGAGGACGAATCGGTCGAACCGGTGCTCGATGCGCTGGAGCAGGACGGTTGGTTGTCCGATGCGCGCTTTGCCGAGAGCCTCGTGCATCGCCGCGCATCGCGTGTCGGGGTCGCGCGCATCGTCAGCGAACTGAAGCGCCATGCGGTCGGCGACAGTCTCGTCGAGGAAGTGAATGCACAATTGCGCGAGACCGAATTGACGCGCGCGCAGGCCGTCTGGCGCAAGAAATTCGGTGCACTGCCGCAAACGCCGGCCGAGCGCGCGAAACAGGCGCGCTTTCTTGCTGCGCGCGGCTTCTCGAGCGCGACCATCGTGAAGTTGCTGAAAATCGGCGACGATTTTTTGAGCGACGACTGACCGGTTCGGTCGCGCGCGCGGCGCGCGATTTTGCTGCAATGCAACCATCGATGGACAGCGGGGAATACCCGCCGTTGCGGCAGACTGCCTCAAATACCCAATATGCTAAAATCCACGGGTTTTCCTCTTCGGCCTCAACCTCCAGCATGCCGCTATCCGAGCCCGTGCCCCGTCAGTTGCGACATCGACGCGCAATCCGAGCGGAAGCTTACGAGCGCGGCGACGGCTTGTGGGACATCGAAGCCTGCCTGACCGACCACAAGCCGCGCGATGTCGCGCTTGCGTCGGGCATCCGGCCCCAAGGCCTGCCAATCCACGAACTCTGGCTGCGCGTGACTATCGATCGTGACCTCAATGTCGTCGACGCCGAGGCGTCTTCGGAATGGGTTCCCTATCCCGGTCACTGTCAATCCGCCCCTCCTGCTTATCGGGCCCTCATCGGGCTCAATCTCTTCCGCAATTTCCGCCGCAACGCGAACCGGCTGCTCGCCGGCGTCGCAGGCTGCTCCCATCTCACCGAACTGTGCGCCGTGCTGCCGACCGCAGCGATCCAGGCGTTCGCCGGTGACGTATGGAACGTGCGCGAAGAGGGCGGCGAAGGGCCGGATCACGACGCCGCGCACGCCGAACCGCCTTTCCAGCTCGGTCGCTGCCGGGCGTTGCGGTTCGACGGCGAGGTCGTGCGGCAGTACTACCCGCGCTGGTATGGCGCGGGCCGGCCGGACGCGCCCGGTGATGGCAGCACGAAGGAATGAACGGAAATCATTCGAAGAAGCGTCTTAAGCGACATTTCATCCAACTCTCAGACTGAAGGGAATCACGCATGAAGATTCACGAGTACCAGGGTAAGGAAATCCTGCGGAAATTCGGAGTCGCGGTACCGCGCGGCAAGCCGGCGTTCTCGGTTGACGAGGCCGTCAAGGTGGCAGAAGAGCTCGGCGGCCCGGTGTGGGTCGTGAAGGCTCAGATTCACGCGGGTGGCCGTGGCAAGGGCGGCGGCGTGAAGGTGGCGAAGTCGATCGAGCAGGTTCGCGAATACGCGAACCAGATCCTCGGCATGCAACTCGTTACGCACCAGACCGGTCCGGAAGGCCAGAAGGTCAACCGTCTGATGATCGAGGAAGGCGCGGACATCAAGCAGGAACTGTATGTCAGCCTCGTCGTCGATCGCATCTCGCAGAAGATCGTTCTGATGGGTTCGAGCGAAGGCGGCATGGACATCGAGGAAGTCGCCGAAAAGCACCCGGAACTGATCCACAAGGTCATCGTCGAGCCGTCGACCGGCCTGCTCGACGCGCAAGCCGACGACCTCGCCGCGAAGATCGGCGTGCCGGCTGCTTCGATCCCGCAAGCGCGCGCGATCCTGCAAGGCCTGTACAAGGCATTCTGGGAAACCGACGCGTCGCTGGCTGAAATCAACCCGCTGAACGTTTCCGGCGACGGCAAGGTCATCGCACTCGACGCGAAGTTCAACTTCGACTCGAACGCGCTGTTCCGCCACCCGGAAATCGTCGCGTACCGCGATCTGGACGAAGAAGATCCGGCTGAAATCGAAGCGTCGAAGTTCGACCTCGCATACATCTCGCTCGACGGCAACATCGGCTGTCTCGTGAACGGCGCAGGCCTCGCGATGGCGACGATGGACACGATCAAGCTGTTCGGCGGCGAGCCGGCGAACTTCCTGGACGTCGGCGGTGGCGCGACGACCGAGAAGGTCACGGAAGCGTTCAAGCTGATGCTGAAGAACCCGGATCTGAAGGCGATCCTCGTGAACATCTTCGGCGGCATCATGCGCTGCGACGTGATCGCCGAAGGCGTGATCGCCGGTTCGAAGGCCGTGAACCTGAACGTGCCGCTCGTCGTGCGCATGAAGGGCACGAACGAGGACCTCGGCAAGAAGATGCTGGCCGATTCGGGCTTGCCGATCATCTCGGCGGACAGCATGGAAGAGGCTGCGCAGAAGGTTGTCGCGGCTGCCGCAGGCAAGTAAAGAAGCGTGCCCGGACCTGGCGCTACGCGCCAGGCCCCCCGGGGGAGTCAAGAAAACTTGGGGCGGCCCGGCGTTTTCTTGGCGCGCTCAATGAATAGGTATGGCGGCGCGGTTTGCACGCGACGCCAATCGAACAGAGGTCAAAATACATGTCGATTCTGATCAACAAGGACACGAAGGTCATCACGCAGGGCATTACCGGCAAAACCGGTCAGTTCCATACGCGCGCCTGCCGTGAATACGCAAACGGCCGCGAAGCATTCGTCGCGGGCGTGAACCCGAAGAAGGCCGGCGAAGATTTCGAAGGCATTCCGATCTACGCAAGCGTCAAGGAAGCGAAGGAAGAAACCGGCGCAACCGTGTCGGTCATCTACGTTCCGCCGGCAGGCGCAGCGGCTGCGATCTGGGAAGCGGTCGAAGCTGACCTGGATCTCGCGATCTGCATCACGGAAGGCATTCCCGTCCGTGACATGATCGAAGTGAAGGACCGCATGCGTCGCGAAGGCCGCAAGACGCTGCTGCTCGGGCCGAACTGCCCGGGCACGATCACGCCGGACGAACTGAAGATCGGCATCATGCCGGGTCACATCCACCGCAAGGGCCGCATCGGCGTCGTGTCGCGTTCGGGCACGCTGACGTATGAAGCCGTTGCACAGCTGACGGCGCTGGGCCTCGGCCAGTCGTCGGCAGTCGGTATCGGCGGCGACCCGATCAACGGTCTGAAGCACATCGACGTGATGAAGATGTTCAACGACGATCCGGATACGGACGCAGTCGTGATGATCGGCGAAATCGGTGGTCCGGACGAAGCCAACGCTGCCGAGTGGATCAAGGACAACATGAAGAAGCCGGTCGTCGGCTTCATCGCGGGTGTCACGGCGCCTCCGGGCAAGCGCATGGGCCATGCCGGCGCGCTGATCTCGGGCGGTGCGGATACGGCCGAAGCGAAGCTGGAAATCATGGAAGCGTGCGGCATCACCGTCACGCGCAACCCGTCGGAAATGGGCCGTCTGCTGAAGAAGGCGCTGTAATTTCCGTCTGGTTCACCCCGCAGAAAACGCCGGCCATGCCGGCGTTTTTTGTTATGCTCGACGAAATGATTTTGTAAGGGCCTGGCATGCGCGATGCGTGTCTCGGCGATGAGCCGGGTCGCCTGTCCGACAGTCGTTGCCCCGCACCGGATACCGTTCATGCTTGAATTCCTGACGTCGCTGCACTGGGGCGCCGTGCTTCAGATCGTCATCATCGACATCCTGCTCGGCGGCGACAACGCGGTCGTGATCGCGCTCGCGTGCCGCAACCTGCCGGCCAGCCAGCGGCTGCGCGGCATCGTGTGGGGTACGGCCGGTGCGATCCTGCTGCGTGTCGTGCTGATCGCATTCGCGGTCGTGCTGCTCGACGTCCCGTTCCTGAAATTCGGCGGCGGCCTGCTGCTGCTGTGGATCGGCATCAAGCTGATGGTGCCGGACGCCGACGCGCACGATAACGTGAAGCCGGCCGACCGGCTGTGGGACGCGGTGAAGACGATCGTGATCGCCGATGCGGTGATGAGCCTCGACAACGTCGTCGCGATCGCGGGCGCCGCCGAACAGGCCGATCCGTCGCACCGGCTTGTGCTCGTGATCTTCGGGCTCGTCGTCAGCGTGCCGATCATCGTATGGGGCAGCACGCTGGTGCTGAAGCTGCTCGACCGCTTTCCGATCGTCGTCGCGTTCGGCGCCGGGTTGCTTGGCTGGATCGCGGGCGGGCTGATCGTGCACGACCCGGTGGCCGATCGCTGGCCCGTCCTCGATACGCCGGCCGCGATCTACGGCGCGAGTGTCGCCGGCGCATTGCTCGTCGTGGTGGCCGGTTACGCCCTCAGACGCCGTCGCGGTGTCCCGCACGCGCACTGACGTTGGCCATCCGGCCGAGTGCCGGATTCGCAGCCCGCTGGCTACGATCGAAACGCCTGCCTGAACCGGCAGGCGTTTTTCGTTTCCGGAGCCTGTCATGTTCGAAGTCTTTTCCGTTTCCCTGTTTCGTCGCATTGCCGCCGATCTGCGGCGCACCCGTCGGACGGTGCCGCGCTGGCGGCCGGCCGGCTTCACGCTGATCGAACTGATGATCGTGCTCGCGATCGTCGGCGTGATCGCGGCCTATGCGATTCCCGCGTACCAGGATTATCTGGCGCGCTCGCGCGTCGGCGAAGGGCTCGCGCTCGCGTCGTCCGCGCGGCTCGCGGTCGCCGACAACGCCGCGAGCGGCGCGAGCCTGAACGGCGGCTACAGCCCACCAGCCGCCACCCGCAACGTCGAATCCGTCGTCATCGACGGCGAGACGGGCCAGATCACGGTGGCATTCACGACGCGCGTCGCCGCGGCCGGCGTGAATACGCTGGTGCTGGTGCCGTCCGCGCCCGACAAGGCTGATACGCCGACCGCGCGCGTGCCGCTTAAAAAGGGTGCGATGCAGGCCGGCGCGATTGCATGGGAGTGTTTTGCCGCAGGGAAGGACGCGTCGTCGCTGCCGGCGCCGGGCGCCGGCCCGTTGCCTGCGGAGGCGGCAACGTTGCCCGCGAAATATGCGCCGGCGGAGTGCCGCGCGTAGCATCGGCGGTGACGCGGGCCAGCGCAGCCCGGCCGGCATGGTGCGGCCTTTGCCGCTCCTGCCGGCTGCGCCGGTCGTGTGTCCGTCGTGCCATGGCGCTACAGGCCCGCACAGAGCAGGGAAAGTTTTGTATAGTGCGCCGGTTGCTGACATCCGGTTTGCTCATGCCCACTACTTTTTCCCGTTCGTTGCCGCTCGTTGCGCTGGCTGTCGCCCTGATCGTGCCGTACGCGATCACGAATCACACGTATCCGATCCCGACCTTCTATTCAGAGTTTGCCGCACTGGTGCTGTATATGCTGGTGGGCGTCTCCGTCGTGCTGCTCGCGGGCACGGGCCGCCCGGCCCAGCCGTTTGCCGCGCCGACCGCTTTCGTCGCGCCGCTCGGGTTTGCGGCGGTGCTGATCGCGCAGGTCGCGCTGATGCCGCTGAAGGTGCCGTCGATGAACTGGCTGGCGGTCGGCTATCTCGCCGCGGCGCTGGTCGCGATGCAGGCCGGCTATATGCTCGCGCGCGAGAGACTCGCGGAAGCCGTCGCGCGGATGATGGCCGGCGCGCTGTTGATCGGCGGGGTGTTCGCCGTCGCCAGCCAGATCGTGCAGTTGTTCCATCTCGAGTCCGTGGTGGCACCGTTCGTCGTCTCGTACAACATCACGATCGATCGCCGCCCGTACGGCAACATGGCGCAGGCGAACCACCTGGCGACCTACATCGCGTTCGCGCTCGCGGGTGCGCTGTACCTGGTGCAGACGCGCCGTCTCGCCGTCTGGGCGTGGCTCGCGCTGTCGGTCGTACTGTCGGTCGGCCTCGCGCTGACCGTGTCGCGCGGGCCGTGGCTGCAGGTCGCGGTGATGGTGGTCGCGGGTTTCTGGATGGCGTGGCTCGAATCGCGCCGCGAGCCGGGCAATCGGCGCGCATGGCTGATGCCGGTCGTGCTCGCGGTGGCTTTCGTCGTGGTGAACGTCGCGGTGCGCTGGGCCAACGTGCATTTTCATCTGGGGCTTGCCGAGTCGGCGGCCGACCGGATGCGTGACGCCGGACAAATCGCGCCGCGCCTCGCGCTGTGGAAGTACGGTCTCGCGATGTTCCGCGAGCATCCGCTGCTCGGCGTCGGCTGGGGCGAGTTCCCGTCGTACCAGTTCGCGCTCGTGCGCGCGCTTGGCGGCGTCGAGATCGCGAACAACTCGCACGACATCTTCATCGACCTGCTGGCGAAGTCCGGGGTCGTCGGCCTCGGCGTGCTCGTCGTCGCGCTCGTGACGTGGTTCGTGCGCGCGGTGCGCGCGCCGCAGTCGAGCACGCGCGTGTTCGGCCTCGCGCTGATCGGCGTCCTGCTGATGCATGCGCTCGTCGAGTACCCGCAGCAATACATGTTCTTCCTGCTGCCCGCGATGTTCGTGATCGGTCTGCTCGAAGTGAAGCCGCTGCGGATCCTGCCGGGCCGCGCGGCGTTCGGGCTGTTCGCGGTGCTGTCGGTCGGCGGCGTGCTGGCGGCGGTGCCGATTCTGCGCGACTACCAGCGTGCGGAAGTGCTGTATTACGGCAACAATCCGGCCGCGCAGTACCGCGCCGCGCCGTCGCTGCTGTTCGGCGCGTGGGGCGACTACGGAGCGGCGACGCTGCTGCCCGTTTCGCCGGACGACCTGCCGCTCAAGCTTGCCGCTCACGAGCGTGCGATCGCACTGCTGCCAGGCGAGACGGTGCTGCGCCGCTATGCAGTGCTGCAGGCGATGGCCGGTCGCGAAGCCGATGCGCTCGACACGGTCGCGCGCCTGCACGTATTCGCGAAGGAGCTGAAGGACTGGCCGCAGCAACTCGCGTCGCTGTACAAGCTGTGCGATCAGCAGCCGTCGTTGAAGGCGTTCAAGGCTGACGTCGTCGCGAAGTACGGGGAAGTGCCGCCCGACGCGGACGACGACGACTCGGACGACGATTCCGACTGAAGCAGGTCGGTGCCGGGCGGGGCATCGCGGCGTGTTTCGTATCGCGATGCAGCAGGGGAGCGGTGATGCGCCGGCGCAATGCGGCGATTGCTTCCCATCGCGAATGGATGCGGGTAGAAACTGGCCTGATTCGCGTCAACCATTGTCAAATCGCCGCCAGGTACGGGGCGGTGCGTGCACAATGCGCGAAAAGCGGTCGCGTGCATGGTTGCCCGTTGCGGGTCGCCGACGCGCAAGCAGCCCCGGGACATATCAGGGGAACCCGCCAAGCAGGATCGCGACCGATGCAACCATCGGTCGTGCGGCCGTAACGGGGCGCCGGTCCGATGGCCGCGGCGCAGGGCGATGCATGCGATGCGGCCAGGTGCGGCCCGCCGGCGCGGCATTCGTCCGCAACAGTGCTGAAGAACGATATTCGACCATGGCTCTCCGCTCTACCTACCTGATCCTGCCTGCCGTCGCGGTGCTGTTTTCCGGCTGCGCGATGCTGTCGTCGTCGCAGGAAAGCAAGCTCACCTGTCACATCCCGCGTGCCGTCTATCCGGATACCGCGAAGCCGCTCACGCGCCCGGTTACGGTGCTGGTGCGCGCGCTGATGACGACGTCGGGCGAGGCGCAGAACGTCACCGTGACGACGAGTAGCCGCAATGCGGCGGCCGACCGCGCCGCCGTCGATGCGATGACGCATGCGACCTGCGTGCAGACCGGCGCTACCGCGAATCCGTTCCTGCTGACCCAACCGTTCGTATTCGAACCGCGACACACCGATTGATGCGAGGGCGGTGCGGACAATCAGGCCGCACCGCCCTTGTTTCGAATGCACCTCAGTGCTGCGGCATCAGGTTCGCACCGTGACACGTCGGCTCGGCTGCATTGCGCAGCCAGAGCATCGTGAATCCGTTGTGTTCCTGGCGGATCAGCGCGTAGCGCCGCGCGACCGTGTTTCCGTCCTTGCCCGTCAGGTCCAGTTCGACCTGGAAGCGGTCCTTGCTGTCCGAGCAACCGCGCACCGGGCCGTATGCGAAACCGATATCGGGCGCGTTGCTTTCCGCGTTGAACGCCTTGCGGGCTTTCAGCGCTGCCACGGAGCCAGCGGGCTCGCTCCATTCGCGCGCGAGCGCGTCGTTCACCTTGAGCCATTCGTCGACGAAATCGCGTCCGTTGACCGCGGCGGGCTGCACGCGTAGCACCGTGTCGCCGTCGACGCGATAGCGGAAGATGCCCGGCCGTGTCATCACTTCGCTGTCGAGCGAGCCGACCGTCGTGCGTATTTCGAAACCGTCCGGGCGTACCTTGAAGCGGATCGCGTCGTCGTCGAGCACGTAGCCGTGTTCCGTATGGAACAGCGTGCGTTGTGCGGCCGAGCCGCTCGCCGGGGCGACCACGTCCGCGCCGAAGCGGCTCCAGCGCGACGAGCACCACGGCGTGCCGTGGACGACCGCGACCTGCCCGCCGGGCAATGTGCCGAACCAGAAGCCGCCGCCATAGGCGCCGCCGATGTCCTTGTAGTCGTCGGCTTGCCAGCGCAGCACGCGCCGCCAGCCGCCGTTTTCCCATGCATAGCCCGTGAGCAGGTTGTCGTCGCCGCACGCGATGTCGAAGCCGGCACGCACGAAGAGCAGCGGGCGAGACGTGCCGTTGCGTTCGACGTCGACGTCCGGGTTGCGGCCGAACGCCGATTCATCGTTTTTCGGCTGGGCTGGCCGGGCTGGAACGCCAAGCGTGGCTGCCAGCGTGCGTTTCAGCGTGGCGGGTTCGACGTGTTCGTCGCTGCACGCGAGCCGCGCGTCGATCGCGCCGACGAGCGCCTGCTTGTACGCACGGATCGCGTCGCGTAGCGGCGGCGAGACGTCGACGGTGCCGCCGCCGTCGCCTTGCGGATTACGCACCTGCTGGACGTGGTGCTGTGCGTCCAGCGCCGCGCGTGCGGCGTCGGCGGCGGCGGGGCATGGGCTGGCGGCGAACGCGGCGGCCGGTGTGGTGCAGGCGATGGCGAGCGCGAGTGTCGCGCGGTTCAGCATGTTTTTCATCGAAGTCTTTTGTCGTTCTTTTCCTGGTTCATCACGCGGGCGGCCGGACACCGAAGCGGAATCGAAACCCGGCGATGAGCGGAGGATTCGACCGGGGTCGCCTGTCAGCCGGCGCGGCACGATACTTCGCCGTGTCCGGCACGCCCTGCGTGCGATCAGAAGGTCCGCTTCTTCAGCGTGAATGCGTGCAGCCAGACAGCGTGTTGGTCGGTGCGTCGAAGTAGCCGCCTTGTGCGACCTTGTCGGTCGCTTGATCCTGCGACTTGCCGGCGACGTGTGCATCGGCCGGCACGTCGATCGCCTGCCACGTGGTTCTGCCGTCCGCCATACGCGAGGCCCCCAGCCGATCGTGTAGCCGCGCTGCGGATCGAGGAAGAGCAATTGGCCGATGTTCTGGCTTGCGGGCCATTGCGGCTGCGACCACGTTTGGCCGCCGTTGAGCGACTTCCACAGCTTCGTCGTTTGCGGCGCATTTCCTCCGCGTGCCTCGGGGGCGTTGTAGTTCATCCATGATGTGCTGAGGAACTGAACGGACCAGTCCGGCGAATACCACCACCCGGCATTCTGGCCGACCTGCCGGAACTGGCGCTTCATCCCGCCGTCGATCGTTCCACGGAAGAAGCCGATCGTCATGCGGTTCAGCAGTTCGCCGGTGTCGTTCATCCATGCTTCGGTCGGCTCGGGCCGCTGCGGTTCGTTCGATTCCGCCGTGGGCTTGAACGTCACCTCGGGATTGGCGAGCTTGACGCTCATCACGTCGTTGCCCTTGATGCGGAAGCGACCGCCGCCATACGGCGTGTCGTTCCGCATGAAGTGGGTCAAAACCGTTTCCCAGCCCGTCGCCATGCTGACGTACCCGTACGTTCCAATGGCCAGGGCAACGAGACCTCCGGCGATCCACGTCCAGCGCTTGTGTTTTTGCATGTCACTTTTTCAGCAAGCGACCCAGTGCGCGGCTGACTTCGTCGGGCCGGCCGGTCAGCCGGCGGCATCCTCCGCCTTCCAGTCCCCCGACTTCCCGCCGCGCTTCTCCCGCACGCTCACGTCGGTGATCACCATCCCGCGATCGACCGCCTTGCACATGTCGTACACGGTCAACAAGCCGACCTGCACGGCCTTTTAAATCAAAGGCTTACTGATAACGACTTATTCGATCTTGTCCCACCCGGTTGATAATGTGGGACAGCAGTGGGACGGATTTGGGACAACAACCGGACCGCACTGTGCCGCAAGTTTACGCGATTGGCCCGTTCGGGCGGAAGCACATGTACATGTCGCAGCACGACAGGATGTTCCGGACGCATCATTCGGTGCGTCGTTGGACGCGCGCCGTGGCATTCCGACGTGTTCTACTGGGCTGACCGCACTGACTAGCCTTGATGGTCAGATTCGCGCAGGGAACGTCGCGTTCCATGGCGTGAAGGTTGTGGCAGTCGATTCGGCTGATGCCGGAACGTCCAGCCTTGTGTCCGTGCGTCTTGATATGCCAGCCGCCGACTTCAAGGTCAAGTTCCCGGATTTCGCGAAGACGATCAAATTGCCAAAGAGTAAGGCTTGCCCGGACGGCGGTAAGAGGTCGCTTTCCGATCAGTCGATGACCGGTGCCAAGGGCGCGACAATCGAGTGCAACTGCTTCACCGGTGGAGATTGACGTAAGCGGGCCGAGGTGATGTTGATGCAAATGTCGTCTCGGCTGTCTCCGGAGTCGATCCTTTGAAGTATTCTTAGTAAGTTACCACTGGCGCAAATCACAACTACACGGGGAAGGGCATGACGGAAAAACAAACAGCCAACCTTACGGCTGAGTTACCCAAAGCATCGGCGCATCTTGAATCAATGCTTGTCGATGGTGAAAAGGTACAGGCGAGCACCATCCAGCGGCGGCTATTTGCCTTGACGCATCGGCGCTCCTTAGTGGCTGCGACATCCGGCGACTCATCGGCATGACGCGCGGCCTGATAGGAGGTTTTACACCGATTGATCTTCGCTGGCAGGACATCAAGACCGCACATATACAGGCTGGCATCTTCGGCAGTACGCTGACGGTTACGGCTCTTTCTCAGCCAGATTTAGCCAGTGGTGGCGCAATTCGGGGATTCAAGTTTTCGGGGCTGCGGAAAGATGAAGCGCAAGCCGTCTACCGAATTTGCCAAGCGCAGGAGCAGGCGTGGCGCGAAAAGCGCCGACAGCGTGAACTTGAAGAGTTAAGGGCCAAGTCTGGTGGTTTTCAGGGGGGCTTCGGTGATGGTGCGACTGTCAGCAACGAAAGCCCGACCGAGCGGCTTCAGAAGGCAAAGGCCATGCTCGATCAGGGCCTTATCAGCGATTCTGAGTACGAGACAATCAAAGCTCGGGTTATCAGTCAGTTTTGAGATGACATTGACCGCCGTTCGTCGGCGGTTTTTCATATTCGACTACTGATTGCCGTGCCGGGACGACATTCAACAGATGCGATTTCGGGGGATACCACCCGGACTGATATCGAACAAGAGAGCGGATTGACGAAAATTTTCCGCGAATCCGACATCACCGTCGAAGCCCGCGACGCCCGCCTTCGCGATAGTGGCGTAGTTCCCTACAGCGTGCAGCCGGACTGCTCCGATTGCGAACGGAGCAGGGCATTGGGTATCGCATCTCCCTCATCAACGACCGGAAGTTCATCCGGGTCGGCACATATCTTCCGCTGAACCGGCAGGCACCCATCGACTTGAAGCACGAGCTGGCGAAGCGCCTCAACGAAGATGTGCTTCTCCCGGTCTTCACCATCGACCCAGACGAAGACCTGACGGTAGCCTATGTCTTGCCGTACATGAACGGACTGATTTCGGGCAACTTTGTTGCCGTCGTGAACCGGTTCGCGGCACTGCTGGAATTCATCGTTCAGACGTACAACGGCGACGGACTGATTGATTTCGGTGCGCTAAGTGGTGGGTTGGCGACGCGACATTAGTTGGATGCTTGCACGGGGATGAAATAAATTAGAAGGCTAAAATAAATTAAAATGAAAGAAATGGCGCACCTTCACCGATGTGGGTACGTCGTCTGACGAAGATTCGCATCAATGATCGTCAAATTCTCGCTGCGCAAACGTACAACTGTCATGATTTCGCCTTGTTCCGGATAAAATCGTCTGAGCGATGATTGTCGCTACGACGGACCGTCTGTTATCTCAGAATCGTGACGGTCGAACCTGAGAGACAAGGACAAGAACAGATGGCATTCGGACCGACAGATTCGGGAAGTTTGAGATACAGCGACATCTTCGACGCGATTAACCGTGGCCTCATGCAGCATGGCCGTTTGCTGACGCTGCGCACCCCGCTGGGCGAGAACGTGCTCACGCCCGTTCGCGCGAACGGCTGGTCGAAGATCGGCCGTGATTATCGTTGGACTGTTGATGCAGTATCCATGCGCGACGACATCGAATTGCTCGCGCTGATGCATCAGCAGGTGTCGTTGTTGATTCAGCAATCGACAACACGCTATGCCGACGCGGAGTATCGTCCGATTCACGGCTTCGTGCATCAGATCAGGCGATTGGGGGCCGATGGTGCACTTTCGCTTTACCAGATCGAGTTCGCGTCCGCCCTGTTCTTCTTGGGCGAAGGTCGTGACGATCATTACTGGCTGGATTCGAACGCTGTCCAGAGCATCAGCACTGTCTTCGACAAATACCCTCAGTTGCGCGGGCACTACCGATTCAATCTCAGCAGCCAGCCAAGTACGCGCACATACACGCGACAGAGCGAATCGGATTTGAATTTCGTTCAACGTCTGCTGGAAGACGAAGGATGGTACTTTTATTGGGAGCATGCCCCAGTCAAGGATAACGAACCACCCAAGACCACACTGGTGATCGTGGACAGCATTTCGGCGTTGCCGGAAGCGCACGATGTCACGTATTCCCGAAGCAATACGGGCGATGAAATCGATGGCTTGACGCAGTGGGTGATGCAGCAGACTGCACAGCCAATGGAGTTCAAGTCCACCTCGTTCGATCAGGATCGACCGGGTACCAGCTTCGCGGCGAGTAGTCTGATGGAGGCGACGACATACACGGTCCAGCATTACCGGGACAAGGAAACCCTCAGCGTTCCGGGTGTACCTGCGACGGTGTATGAACCGACGACCTTGGGTTACCCGGACTCCGACAGCGGCGGCCACCGTGCGCGGATTCGGACGCAGGCATGGGACGCGATGGCCCGTCGCTTTATCGGCGTTGGCGGAGTGCGTTGGCTTGATGCCGGGTCGAGGTTCGTGCTGAACGATCATCCGCGCCACGATGACCGTGATCCGAAGGACCGGGAGTTTCTGGCGGTCGAGATGCACTGGTTCATCCTAAACAATGTACCGTTCGCGCGTCAGTCGGAAGCATTTCCGTTCAGCCTGCAATCGGAGTTCGACCGTGTTCAGGCGGAATACGAGCAGGCGTCCGTGTCTCGTCCTCATGCCGATGACGGTTCGGTAGGTCTCTTCTTGATGAAGCTGGAAGCCCAGCGCGCGGATGTCGTGTACCGTAGCCCGCTTGAACACAAGAAGCCGGTGATGCAGCTTGAACACCTACTTGTCGGCGCACCAAATGATGAGGAAGCGTGGACGAACAAGAACAACGAGATTCGTGGCCGGTTCGCATGGGACCGGCAGAGTAAGCCGGACGAGTACAACACGTCGCCGTGGATGCGCGTCATGCAGGGCGACACCGGTGACGGCTACGGTGCGGTCCACGTTCCCCGCAAAGGTGAATGGGTGGCAGTCGGGTACTGGCAGGGGGACTGTGATCGTCCCTTCGTGATGGGCCGGTTGCCCGGTGGGACCACTCAGCAGCCGTGGCATTCGGATGTACTGAAGTCGGGCCAGCAGTCGCGCGGTTTCGGCAATACCGGTGCATACAACGCCCTGATCCACGACGATTCCACGCATCAAGGTGGCCAGCGGCTGACGAGCTATACCGGGGGCACCTATCACCTATTCCATCAGGGATACCTGATTGACCAGACGGGCAATACGCGTGGTGGTTATCGCGGGATTGGTTACAAACTCCATACTGATGCGTTCGGTGCGATGCGAGCGAATCAGGGGATGGCGATCAGCACGCAGCACAAGTCGCCGGACGCCGAACAATTGGACGTGCGAGAGGCAAGCCAGCAATTGTCGCGTGCGGGGAATTTGGTCGATTCGTTATCGGAAGCCAGCAAGGGGCATCAGGCAGCGGACCTCAAGTCAGGTCACGACGCGTTGAAGCACTTCGCGGACGTTTTGGAATTGCCGCAGACACCCGAGGCCAAGGGTGGTCGCACGGCGGGCGGCGGCACGGGCACCGCGAACGCTTTCAAGGAACCGGTGATGCTGCTGGATAGCCCAGCAGGAATTGCGGCGTCAACGCAGCAATCGGTGCATCTTGCGGCAGACCAACTCATCAATCTCGTTAGCGGCCAGACCACTACTGTTGCGTCGGGACAGTCGCTGATCGTCGCGGCCCTAAACCTGATCAGTATCTTTGCGCAGAACGGTGGTATGAAGGCCATCGCTGGCAAGGGTGACATCGATATTCAGGCGCATGCCGGCGTGATCGATCTGGCGGCTCAGTTGGCGTTGCACATTCGGTCCGTGACAGACGTTATCGAGGTTGCGTCCGGCAAAGAAATCCGCATTCTTTGCGGCGGGGCAATCATCCAGATCAGTCAGGACGGCAGCATCAATATCCACTCACCAGGCAAGATCGACTTCAAGGCGGCGAGCTATTCGTTTGCTGGTCCCGCACGGGTTGATATCACGAATCCGGCGTTCAAGGATTCGCCGGTCCAGAAGCTGTCGCTGAACATGTTCGCGTCGCCTTCGGCGAAGAATGCTGCCCCGGTTGGCATGCCATATAAACTCTATGCGGACGGCGCGCTGGTCAAGCAGGGAGTATTCGACGAGACCGGCCAGTTGCCTATCGATCATCATGTGGCGACACAGAAGTACACACTCGAACTGGCGAACGGCGTTAAGCATGAGATCCCAGTGCCCGGCGACTATCGCGATGCCGCTAACGGTGCCCTCGCGAATCAGGGCTTCCAATTTCACGAAAGTAGCAGTGCGCCGGACATCACTCCGCCCGGCGACCGGGCGTTGCACCGGACACGCTACAGCGAGCTACTGAACCCGGCAACCGGAGACGAAGCATGACTGCCAAGACGATCACGACGCCGATGGCACTCAATCGCACTTCAAGTGCATCGGTGTGTTCACCGTGGTTTGTGGACACGACGGATGAGGGGAAGCCCGTCGAATTTCATCCGGTCACGTGTTCCTACCAACCTCTCGTAAACGGTCAGGAGGCGTTTGGTGCTGTCTACGATGCCATCATGGCGGCACGGTACAGCGTTGATATTATCTGCTGGGGCTTCCAGCCGTCGATGTATTTCAAGCGTGGGGATGGCGGAGCGTCGCTCAATATCGGAGACCTGCTACTCAAGAAGGGATTGGAAGGCGTTCGGGTCAGGCTTTTGTGTTGGGCGGACTCTCTGAATGTTGCTCAGGTCACGGAGAATTCGACTCCGGGATTCAACTGGCTTCGAAACCGCGTCTTGCAGAATGAGAATGATGCGGAGCGGGAATATGACCGTGCTTGGTATTTGACCGCGCGAGCAGTGCCGCCGTCCCCGTTCCGGGAAGAACAGGCGAACAAGCAAGCAGCCGATCTACGCGCGAAGCATGCTGTCGGCCTGCCGCCCCCTGAGCCGTCCAAGAAGACCGTAGCCTTGCAGGGGCTGCCGTGTATCGAAGTAGCAACGCGAGATTTTTCGTTGGGGGATCGCGCGGAAATCATCTACCGTGAATCGCGGTTTCGCGAAGACAAGAACCTGAACGAGGAAGCCGTCACGTTTGGTTTCGGCACCGAACCTTCGCACCATCAGAAGATGGTGCTCGTAGACTACGAAGCACCCGAACATGCCGTCGGTTTCGTCATGGGGCATAACACGCTGGATGCATACTGGGACGATGATAAGCATTCGTTTGCCCGGATGCATCCTCGCTTCGGGCGCAACGGTGCGACACCGCGACAGGATATGTCGGCGCTCGTCACCGGGTCGATCCTCGAACATCTGAATGTCAACTTCTGCAATGCATGGAAGCGCAGCACGAATGTCGATTTGTTGCCGGCCCGACGAGCACTCGCATCACGACTTCCGTTGCGAAAGGACAAGGGTACGCCGGTCATGGCGCAAATCCTGCGCACGCAATCGCAGGAAGGGCGCCGTGACATCCGTGCGATGTACAAGCAGGCAACGGACAATGCGTGCCGCTACATCTACATCGAGAATCAGTATTTCCGCTGGCCGCCGCTGGTGGATCACATCAAGACGGCGATCAACCGCCAGACATCTGGTGGGCGCGATATTGGTAAGCATGGGCCGCTGTATCTGTTCGTGGTGACGAATTCCAGCGATGATGCATTGGATCACGGGCAGGTATCGACGTACCGGATGATGGAGTCGCTGGGGCACGCAGACACGATGCCGAACGTGACAAGGTTAGAGCGAAACGATGTGTATCAGCAGCAGCGACGTAATCTTGTAGCCAGCATTGACGGTACTGACAGCAACGCGCAGTTGATCCAGACTTATGGAACAGGTTCGACGGCTGACATCGCAAAAGCCTTGGACAAGAACGAGGCGCACAAGAAGGATTTGCAGAAGCAACTCAATGACGTTAATGCCAAGATTGCTGATAATAACAAGGGTCAAATCATACCGGGCGACATTCCGGGGCTGAAGACACTGATCTGTACTCTGGTTGCACCGGATTCCCCGGCGGGAAAATGGATGGACACTTATGTACACAGCAAGATCATGGTCATCGACGATGTGTTCTTGACGCATGGTTCGGCAAACATCAATACGCGAAGTATGGAGGTCGATAGCGAGTTGAATATCTGTCACGAACACGGCGATGTGACCAAGGCACTTCGGAAGCGACTGTGGGCAATTCATACGAGGCTTGAGTCCGCAAACTCTCAGGGCGGGAGCGGCGATACCAATAGAGCGCGTGCGATAGGCGATGACATGGGTGTTGCATACGACACTTGGAAAATGATTCTTACGAGCAACCAGAAGCTTCAAAATTCGAAGAAACAATCACCAACTGCTTCAATCGTCAACTTCAAGACTGCCACGACCACACGAAGCGGGCTCGACTAATCATGCGTAGAGTTCCTATCGCCCTGTTCATTTTGTGCCTGTTGACCGCATGTTCGAAGAACGAAAGTGCTATGAATCCGTTGCCCGACGTTAGCGCAGTGCGCCTGAATCTCGCCTTCACTTGTGTGCATGAAGCCGATCATCTACCGCCGCTTGATCCCGAAGCAGATAAGTTGTTCCAGTACGCCCGGTTCCTTGAGAAGAAAGAAGGGGCCAAGGACTTCAACGATGTCGCTCGGTACTACCGTATCGCGGCCGCATTCGGTCACTATAAGGCCAATCATAATCTGCAAATTTTGATCTCGTCGGGAATGGCGTCTTCTCCCGATCCAGAGAAAGAAAGCGTTGATCTTGCCG
The DNA here is from genome assembly GCF_003857765.1 of Burkholderia sp. Bp9016. Lineage (NCBI taxonomy): Bacteria > Pseudomonadati > Pseudomonadota > Betaproteobacteria > Burkholderiales > Burkholderiaceae > Burkholderia > Burkholderia sp. Bp9016. Next base: position 4,489 of record NZ_QTPY01000017.1, on the reverse strand, counting down.
AGCAGCTTATCAAAGCCGGTGTGCCAGGCGGCTACTACGATATCGGTCACTATCTTTTGAATGGGTACGGCGTTCAAAAAGACGACGACGCGGCCCAGAGATACATACGGAAAGCTGCGGACTTGGGTAATGCGGATGCACAGTATTACGTTGGCAACTTGCTTGACCCTGCTGATGCCGCGCCAGACATTGCCCTCAAAATGTTTCAGTGTGCAGCCGATCAGGGGCACGCAGAGGCCGCAAACTATCTCGGAGTCAGCTTCCAAACCGATAAAAAGTTAGTTGCGGCTGCGAAAGCATTTCAGACAAGTGTCACGGCAGGAAGTAGTCAGTCGGCTCTATTGCTTGAGGAAGCGTTTGATGTAAGTGGCGGAAAAGACCCGCTAACCAATCTCGGGGTCCATGCAGACGCTGAACGCAGTCGCCGATATGCGCTTGTCGGCAAGTTTCTGCGTGCCAATGATGGGCGGAATCCCAAGGTTCCGGACATCGACAAGATCGTGCCGCTTCCGCCCGCAAAACTTCCGCCGTGGGATGGAACATTCCAGTGGCAGAAGGAACAGGACGCTGCTGTTCCGCCGCAGAAGCCAACGAACGAAGTTGTCGATCAGATGGCGAAGGCGAAGCACCTCGACCCAGCAACGGGGTTGCCCTTGGCAAATCCAGCAGAGAAGACTTCTCAAGAGGACCAGCCTGCGAACATTTCAGCGCGCCTTCCGTTGGGGACAGTCGCGCACACCGGCCAGCAGTGCCCGGAAGATGGGGTATGGTGCGCGAAATTGGATGCCGGTCAGGTCGGCGATGCGAAACGCAGGTTTCTAAAGGGCGACTCGTTGCCGTCCGTCGTCGTGCATGAACCACGACGGCTTGCGGTTCTCGACAGCATGATGGGTACGCGGCAGCACATGGCACCCGTTGCATGGGAACTTGTCGCATACCTTGATCAGGCTTGATCTGATTCCACGCCGGAAAGACTATAGGCGGATGGCCCCTTTTGTAACCGACAGGAAGATCGCTCTACGTGAACCAACCTAATGAAGCGAAGAGGCGTGCGCACCCGGTGACGTTGATAGGGTTTGGTTGGTTGTTGTTCGTCCTTGGACTGCCTTGCTGGGCACTTGCGAGCAGTGCGCTTCAGGTATTCGCACCGTATGCCGACTGGCCCAAGATGGCGGGAATGATCGCCGTGCCAGTGCCGTTGCTATTTGTTGCCGCTTGGAAATACGACAGTGAGTACACGGGAGAAATCGGTCCTCTTCTGGTGGGCTGGTGTGTGGGCGTTGGAATGGCGCGACTCGCTTATTTAATCGGAGGCTTGGCCCCGCATGGATGATTGCTTGGCAAAGATCACGCCTTTGTACTCGTTCGTTTCGGGATGTGACTTGGGCAACGACAAATGACCCGATATATGATCCTCGACGGCGATCACACGACCGTGGCCGGAACGGTCCGGGCAAGGGCAACGCCGTTTGAACTTGATGGCAAGCACATCGCACATGAAGAGGACGATGTGTTTTGCCCGGTGTGTAAAACGATTGGCAAGATTCAGTGCGACGGCCCACGGTTGCCGATGACAGGACCAGACGGTCGGCGTGTGGCACTGAGTGATGACCTTTGTATCTGCAAGTGTGTCCCGCCGCCGAAGCTCATCCCGTCTCAGCAGGTCATGTCGGTTGACGCGTGATGATGTCTCGGTGCGCCCCTGCTTTGGGGTTCCGGACTCGCTGGACGGCGATATAAGGCAACGCAGCGGCTAATCGCTGCGTTGCGGGCCAAATCAGTTGCTTCAGGCCGGGCCACCGACCGGCGTAGCCCAATCAGCGAATGCAGCAAGGAAGCGCGGAAGGTCATCGAATGTGTCGAGGCTCACTTGCCAGCCATACGCGGTTTCGGTCGCCCCACGGTTCAGCCGCTTCGGAAACCGCGACATGTTCGAATGGAAACGATGTTCGTGGCCGACCGATGCAACTCCCGGCAATGCCATCACCTCGTCAGGCATCAGGCCGGGATGCACCACCAGCTTGACGCGATTCATCCTTGATGTGGTTTTGACCAAGTAGATGATCTGACCGTTAGGGGCCGCGAATTCGGCCACTTTCGATGTCTGGTTCGTCAGCCTGTATCCCGCCTTCTGGACTTCAGCAAGGATGGCGGCGACTTCGTCGTTCGCCGTGCCGCACGTCGCGATGTCATGGACCTTGGTCGTTGCCGGTTTCAACTGTGCAGACGACGGCACGTTGGGCGTCGGCATTGCTGTCTCTTGATCGCGCCGTGCTGATGGCTTCGGCGCAGTTCGACCAAGCAGCGAAGCCGTAGCGACATGCATCTGCTTATAGGCGCGGTCAAGCCAGTCAGTCCGACGCAAGACCGGATTCTTGGCGTCAAGTTCTCCCTTGGTGACTTCTCGAAGGTAGTAGCGCGTTGTGCTGCCGCCCGCACCGGACGGATGGCAGAACGCCCCCGAGACCTGCTTGCGTTGGAGTGCGCCGTGATGGACGCACCAGTCCAATGCGGCCTCAGGGCAAGGGCCAAGGCCGACAAACAGTGTGTCCGATGCCATTTCCCGCACTGATGGGACGAAGCAGTCACGGAAGCATTCGCTGAGAAGAGGTGATGCCATGACTTCATCGAAGCTCCCCGCGAACATTTTTCCGGCCTTGAAGGCAGCGTGCGGCACTACCGATGTCGATTGCAGGAGGTCGGCGTGCGAACTCCAAAGCGATTCAACATCCTCGATTCCAAGTAGTCGTTCGAACTCGAAGTGCCGCAGCATTTTCAACAGGTTCGGTCGCATCGATGGACCGCCGAAGGCTCCGACCTTCTTGATTTCACGGAGAATCATGTCCGTCGGGTGCCTGTGTCGAAGCAGTTCCTGCGCCTTGCCATACGACAGTTCAAGCTGCGTATTGCCGGGAGTAATTCCGACGATCACCAACTTTGCTTCCCGGTTGACGTACTCGAAGGGTGTGTACCGAAGCTCGTAGACGCCTGATTTTCCGAGACTGAATTGTGGTGCGGTTACCCCGTCCGCACCAAGACGCATCAGATCATTCGAGAAACGTTGAAACAGTTCGCGCTCCATCCCATGTCCCTAGTATTTTTCAGCGGGAGGCAGGTTAGCAACCCGACGTGGGAGATGAAAGAGAAATTTTCGGTATTCTTGTCGCGCCGCTTGCAGGGTGACTGCGATGAAGGAATGGCCTGTTCCATCGTTCGATGACGAGATTTCGCTCTGGCGGCGTCATGAACTCCATCAAGGCCCATCAGACGATTGGAATGCAGTCTGCAAAGTCGATATGCAACTGTCGGACGGGCTGCATGTTCTCCGGGTCGCCGGAAAGCACGGACGCTAACTGAGCGGCGATGCAAGTAAGCCCGTTGGAGTTTTTCAGGACATCGATTGTCAGTTGTGGCGGATAGCCGCTGACAGTCCTTGCGAGAGGATGAAGCCCGCCATGTGTGTAGCTGTTCAGGGCTTTCCAAGCAACATCACGATAATTCTTCACTTGTTCAAGCAGGGATGTCGGTGCATCGCTGGTGTCCAGTTCCTTTAGCATGTCGGCCAGCATCCGCCCATCGTTCGCTCTCCGTGCATTCTCTTCAGTCAGGGGGACACTGAGTCTTGCCACCCGATTCTCGGATGCCGCGTACAGCAACCAGATTCCTCGAACCAGAGATTCGTACTGCGGGCGAAGTAGCGCGAATCCGGATGCATGAAGCCCGCTGGTAATGAGCATCAACGCACCCATCGAGTGTTCGATTGATAGGAGTCCGGCTTGGAAGGAGACGGCGAACCGTTCGCCCTCTACCGGAACAAGGCTGCCAATATGCGCCGCGACCGCGCGGTGGAACTGAACCGTTTGATCGAGCGTAGCGGATAACCGATCTTCGTTCATGGTCAGCATGGATGGAATGGCGGCGTGTGGTGCTAAGTGGCGACCTTTGTCTCTGCATGACGTCCCGCGGCAATCCCCCCGTTTTGCACGGGGTTCAGAAATAGAAACTAAGCGGCCATGGCCAACCGCTGCTTTGGCGTAAATCCGCCCAGGGCCATGTTCGGGCGGTCATGATTGTAAGTCCACATCCAATCGGTCGCGAAGCGCTGCACGTGGTCCAAGTCTTCCCAGTGGTACTGCGACAGCCATTCGTACCGTACGGTCCGGTTGAATCGTTCGACATACGCATTCTGCTGCGGCTTGCCCGGCTGGATGTAGTCGAGCCTGATGCCGTACTGTCGGGCCCATTCGATGATCGCCGCGCTCAGGTACTCGGGCCCGTTATCGCACCGAATCGCTTTTGGCCTGCCGCGCCAACCAATGATCTGCCGCAGCGCACGGATCACGCGTTCCGACGGCAATGAGAAGTCGATCTCGATGCCGAGTGCCTCGCGGTTGAAGTCGTCGATCACGTTAAACAGCCGGATGCTACGTCCGTCGGCAAGTTGGTCGTGCATGAAGTCCATCGACCAGACCTGATTGACGGCAGACGG